>CAYXUS010000215.1:0-31575 GCA_964468415.1 uncultured Caldithrix sp. | reverse complement strand
TGGGAGTAATTCGCACACTTTTGCCGTTTTCGCGATTTACCCGAAAATAATTCCCAAATTGAAAGCCCGTGTAAACGGTGATGTTGTCACGCGTGTCCACCGCCACCTGCATGCCGTCGCCGCCCATGATGGATTTGAAAGCATAGTGCCCTGTTTGCCGCCAGGCGCGCGTTTCCCGATGAGTCGACGGCCCGACCCACACCCCGTTATCTTGCAGGCCGCCGTACACATGGTACGGTTTGGCCATATCCACGGCCACAGTGTAAAACTGCCCTACAGGCGGTGTGTTAGCCTTAAACCAGGTCCGGCCACGATCAAAACTGATGTTTACCCCACCATCGTTGCCCACAATCAAATGGTCCGGATTGTTGGGATCGATCCACAGGGCATGGTGATCCACGTGCACGTTTTCCTGATTAAGCGAGGTAAAGTGTTGCCCGCCATCGGCAGAATAAAGGATGGGCACCCCAAGAATGTAAATCTTTTGATCGTTTTGCGGGTCGATACGAATGTTGCCAAAATAATAGCCAAAAGAATAAACCACTTTGTCCAGATAGCCTTTGTGCGTTTTGTGCCAGGTTTTTCCGCCATCGTCACTGCGGTACACCTCGGCACCAATGACCGGCGTATCGAACAATTGCGCATTGGCATCTTCCAGATAGTGTACCAGATCCATCGGCTTAATTTTTCCCTCACGCACCAATTGGAACAGCGTATCCGCATTGTATTCCTGCGGAAAATCGTAGCGATCCAAAAAATCGTTCAAATCATCCGCAGCGAGTTTCAAAAAATCATCGATGGAAATGGTGCGCAGAAGCTCTTTAGTTACTTTGAATTCGTCCTTTGCCTCTTGCGGCCGGCGATTTTGATTATCTAAAAAGGCATACACGATGTTCGAATTTTGCGGAAACAGTGCCAGTCCGATGCGCCCTACTCCATTGCCGGCAGGGAACCCGCTGGAGGCCGTGTTTAATTTTACCCAATGTTCGCCGCCATCTGTACTTTTAAAAATACCGGAACCTGCACCCGCTTCCTGAAAATTCCAGGCGCGGCGCGTGCGTTCCCACATGGCGGCATACAGCACGCGGGAATTGTGCGGATCCGCGACCAAATCGATGGCACCGGTATTCTCATTCACGTACAAAACCTTGCGCCAGGTTTGCCCACCGTCCGTCGTTTTGTACACCCCACGTTCGGCGTTCGGAGAATACAGATGCCCCACAGCCGCGACCCAAAGAGTTTGCGGGTCGGTCGGATCAATAATAATTCGTCCGATGTGGTGGGTTTCGGCCAGGCCTTTGAACTGCCAGGACTTGCCGCCGTCATCGCTGCGATAAAGCCCCGTACCGGAATAGGAAGAACGGCTGGAATTACTCTCGCCCGTGCCGACCCAAATAGTCCCGCCGTGTTGCCAATCCACGGCAATATCGCCAATGGTTAACACCGGCTGATTTTCAAAAACCGGAGTAAACGTAATGCCATTACTCGCCGTGTGCCACACCCCGCCGGAGGCGTAGGCCACGTAAAATTCATTGGAATTGCCGGGATTGCCTTCGATATCGACCACGCGTTCGCTTTGCACCGAAGGGCCGATGTTACGAAACGGAACATTTTTTACCAACGAATTTTGTTTAAGCTGCAAACGCTGCCGGTAACCGTCCAAACGTTGCCGGGCCGGGGTCGCAGGTACCGGATTGGGCTGCCCGAACCCCAGAGTTACGCTTCCTGAAATTCCCAAAAAGAAAATCCAACGAAGTAAGGTAGAAAACATGATGGCCTTTCTGCAAAAATGATACGGAAGAATATTACGGTACAAAGATTACCGGGGCAAAAAAATGTGTGTCTATGCGCCCATTCACAAAGAAAAAAGGCAGAGCTTACGCCCTGCCTTTAAATTCACAAAAATCGATGTGTTTTTTAATTTTACCAGAATCTTCCGCCCAGCATTTCCAGAGTAGGAGCCATTTTGTGCAAGTCGTACTGGGTTAAGTCGGGTTGAGCCATCTTTTTCACAGGAGCATGGCCCAAGGCATCGCGGACGGAAATATGCGCAATGGCGATTCCGTATTTTGCATTCAAGGCATCGATGAACTTGTTGGCAACAATGGCGTAACCGGCATTGGTCAAATGGATGCCATCCAGGCTGAACAATCCGCCGTTGACAAATTCGGTGGTGAACATAAAACCATCGGCCATGTAGCCATGATTTTCAAGAATTTCGTTAAGAAAGCCATTGGCATCAAAAAGAGCAAAACCATACTGATTTGCCGCAGCGGCAATAATCTGATTGTAGGCCGTAGTGACCTGTTTAATCGTAGCCATTTCTTCCGCATCCAGAATCAGAGCGCTGGGCCAGGGGTTCTGAGGATGCAAGCCAAAGGCTTGTGTGGTATCGACGGCGGGCATGGTAGCCAACAACGCCGAAACCGGAACACCTTTCATGGCTGCCAAATCGCGGTACCAATGTCCGGTAGGTTTGCCAATGTCGCCGGCATAGCTGGCACCCACCAGGGTAATCAAAACGTCAAAATTGTTCAGATTGTCTTGCGTAGCCTGACCGGTTGCCGGGCCGGCAGACAAATCGTCGCTGCCTTTTTCGTAAGCCAAAGGATAGGGAATATTGGCTGCTGCCAGAGCTGCAGCAATTTTGGGACCAACCACCTTAAAGAAAGGAGGCACGATCACATCGGGCACGTTGGCCACAACTACTTTGGCCCCCAGAGAAGCAACCGAATCGGCCAAAGCCATGTAGGCGCTTTGAAATCCCTGTAAAGAGATACCGGTTACCGGGCTCACAAAATCATTAATCGGTGTGGGAGGCTTTAAGCCGCCGCTGGTGGCATAGCCCAAAATATCGTTATTACCAATCCACAGCGTGATTAAATCGGGGTGTTGCGCTTTAGCCTGCGCAAAAGCGGTTCCCTGTCCACGCAAGACCAGATCTACCGCCTGGTTGTCTTCGCCAAAAAACAGATAGCGAAAGTTTGTTGTGGAAGTGGTGGCATTCAGCAAGTCCCAGGTCGTTGCCGTGGGAATTCCCAAATTTTGGTAGGGTTTCGGATAGGTTGTGTTGTTGGGAACGCCTGTTCCCTCTGCCTTTACCAGATTTAAAGTAAAAGGATCTAATTCCAGAACATTGGGAATGCCCGGATAGGCAACCGTGGGCTGCCCAAATTCTTTAATACCCAACTGGCGGGCAATTTGTGCCGGGAAACTGTAATATTGAAAATCTTCTACCAGGCTGCCGGATTGCACGCCTGCTGTTAAGCTGTTCCCCAACGCAACGTAGCGTTCAATCGTTTGGCCTTTTAAATCGTTTTCTGTTTTTTGCACAGACGGTTCCTCTAATTTGCAGCCGGTAAGAGCCAGCGAAAGAGCAACCAGGGCAAAAAATGTAATTCGAATGTATTTCATCATTTTATTCTCCTTCTTTTAATTACAAAGAAATGCCAATGGTCATGCCGAACATATTTGCCAAACCTTTATAGGTCCCATTAAACGGAAAAGGTTGACCATTTACTTCTAAGTTGGAATTGGTGATTGTGCGATCTTCCTGCTGCAAAAGCATGTAGTACGCATCCAGAGTAATATTGTTGATTTTGTAGCCAACCCCAACCGAATACAAATTACGATCGCCTTCCGGCAACGAGGGCTCTACGTATTCATCGGGAACCGCATGGTTGTCTCTCAAATAACCGGCCCGCAAAGCCAACTGATCGTTGACCTTGTATTCGAGACCGAAGCGCAGACTATAGGAATCTTCGTAATTACGAATGGATTCCGTTTCGGTTTTTCCTGCCACGGGATCTTTAAACTTAATCTTCAATACATCGTAGGAACTCCAGCCCAATTGCATGAAATTAAACTCGGCGGTTAATTGGTCGGTAAAAGCGTAGGAAATACCCAGCCCGATAAGGTTGGGGAAAGTTAAATCGGAGCTGCCTTTTGTGTTGGGGAAATTTGCCTGTAAGGCCTGAGACATCATTGTGTTTTTGAGCTCCGGAATTTCGAATGTGGCATCGCCGTCTTCAAAGCTCATAGTAACATTGTGACGGTACACGGCACCCAGAGTCAAAGCTTCCATCGGTTTGTATTGAATACCCAGATTAAAACCCATGCCGCTGCCGTCTGCTTCTAATTTCGATTCTACATAGGTATCGGCAGCATAGCCGGTGTAAATGCTTTTTTCCATGGTTACCGTGCCGATCATGTAAGTAAATCCGGCGGAAACCGACAAATTGTCCAATACCTTGTAGGCTACAACCGGATTTAACGAAAAAGTTTTTAAATCGGTTTTCGTAGCCAAAACGCGTCCGGGCCAGTCACGCGGCCATTCGCTGCCCAATCCGAACAACGTGTAAAAACCAAAGCCAAAGCTTAGTTTGTCATTTACGCCATAGGTGGCATAAAAATGAACCGGCGGGAAAATTTGGTCTTTGGCTTTTGTGTACAAATTCGGGTCCACATTTGTCGGGCCGGTAAACGAAAATTCCGGCATGATAATCGTGGCACCAACCCCGATGTTCCAACCCTTTAATGCGGTAATACCAGCGGGATTGTAAAAAACTGCTGTAACATCATTGGCTTGTGCAATGAATGCTCCGCCCATGGCCGTGGCTTTAGCGCCCTGTTCGTAAATCGAAAAACCAGAGCCATACACCATTGTGCCACTAAGCAAAACAGTGAACAGTAACATTAATAGTTTCTTGTGCATAGAACCTCCTATTAAAATTGAATTACGATAGTATTTTTGAAGATACAAGTTTATTACAAAAATTTCAACTTTTTGAAGATTTGTAGCTTGTTATTTTTGATATATTTATCACATATTAAGTTGGCACGTTATTTTTTAAAGTCAGTTATCGGTCAAATTTCAAAAAAATGGTAAAATCTCCCTGAGTTTATTTATCTTTTAAAAAATAAATAAAAAAAGACGGATTTCATTTTAAATGATCGTATTATTGGGGACTATGGTTCCTTTGGGAATAATGATGATCCCGTCTCTGATCGCGTAGAATTCTCCGTCTTCTTCTTGTTTGTTGTCTTTATTTAAAATGTGCACGTTGTCGCCTATTTTGCAATCGATGTCGATAATCGCATTACGGATAATGCAATTATTCCCGATTCCCAAATTCGGCGTCCCTTTTTCGGCGTTTTTTCGTTTGGTGTCAATCATTTCGTAACGTGAATTGCCCATGATGATGGAACGTTGAATCAACGTCCCTTCTTCCACAAACGAACGGATGCCAATAATCGAATTTTCAATAATCGATCCCAACAAAATTGAACCTTCCGCAATGTTCGATTGGTGTATCTGGCAATTGTAAATTTTGGAGGGTGGCAAATATCGGGGATGTGTGTAAATAGGGAATTGCTCATCGTAAAAATCGAAGCGCGGAATGGGTTGCACCAATTCCAGATGGGCATCAAAAAAAGCACGGATCGTTCCGATGTCTTCCCAGTAACCGTTAAAAAAGTAGGCCACAACCTTGTATCGTTTAATGGCGTCCGGAATGATTTCCCTTCCGAAGTCTTCTTTGGATTGGTCTTCCAAAACCTCAAACAACACATCTTTTTTGAAAATGTAAATACCCATCGAAGCCAAATGGGTGTTCCCATCGGGTTCCATTTTAAACTTTTTAAACGTCTCGGGCTTTACCGTGTATTCATCCAGAATCGCATCATCCTGTGGCTTTTCGTAAAATTCGACAATGTTGCCCTGTGCGTCGACTTTTAAAATTCCGAATTGGCTGGCTTCGTGACGGGGGATGGGTTTAACAGCAATGGAAATATCGGCATTGGTCTCCAAATGATGATGAAAAAAATCCCGATAGTCCATGCGATACAAATGATCGCCGGAGAGGATGATGATGTTATCATCGGCATGCTGCAAGTACACCAAATTTTTCCGCACGGCATCGGCTGTACCCTGGTACCAATCTTGATTTTCGGCCGTTTGCTGCGCGGCAAGAATGCGGATAAATCCTTTGCTGAAAATATCGAAACGATAGGTTGTTGTAATGTGACGATGCAAAGATTCGGTATTAAATTGAGTAAGGATAAAAATCTTTCGCACATCGGAATGCAAACAATTGCTGATAGGAATGTCGATCAGGCGAAATTTCCCGCCAATCGGGACGGCGGGCTTGGCACGTAATTTCGTTAACGGGTAAAGGCGTTTTCCTTGCCCTCCACCGAGAATAACGGCTGTTAAATCCATATTTCCCTCGAACGGTTTATTTTACAAATTTCAAAATCCCCTGTTCATCAAAGCCCACCCAATATTTTTCGCCTTTTTTGATTAAAGGCCTGTTTATCATGCCCTGTTCTTTTAGCAACCACTCGAACAACTCTTCTTCCGAAAGATTTTTACCCTTTAAGCCTAATTTGCGGAACGTCGGCCCTTTGTAATTGAGAACATTCATCAAACCTAATTGTTCCACAACTTTTTGTAGTTCTTCCCGACTAATCGGCTGCTTTTTAACGTTTACGAACCGGTAGTCTATTCCGTTTTTCCTCGAGCAATGCTTTTGTCTTTCGTATTTTCTGACAGGTCGGCACTCCATAAACGGTAATCATTTTTCCCCCTTTCGTTAGTTCCGGAGAGACGAGGCAACGACATTGGCTACCTGGCCGCGCAACCGCACCACACTTCCCGTATCATGCGGATGGACTCGATTGGTCAGCAAAATGATGGTTAGCTTGTAAACCGGATCGATGGTAATGGATGTCCCTGTGTAGCCGGTATGTCCAAAAGCGCGTTCGCTTAAAAGGTCTCCGATATTTGAATTGTAAGGCGAATAAAGATCCCAGCCCAATGCCCGGCCAAATTTTTCAAACCCGCGCGGCACGCGAATCATTTTTTCGGCTGCCCGTTTGCTTAAAATGCGAGCACCGTTCCATTGTCCGTCGTTTAACAGCATTGCCGCATAAATCGCCATATCATCTGCCGTTGAAAACAGGCCGGCGTTTCCGGAAATTCCGCCATTCATAACACGTGCCAGCGGATCGTGCACAACGCCCAGCAGTACCGATCCATCGTCCTGCATCTCGGTAGCCGCGCAATATTGAATTTTGGTTTTCGGCGGCAAGTAAAATGTGTCGTGCATTTTTAACGGTTCAAAAATATTTTGTTCGGAAAAGTCTTTTAAAGATTTGCCCGTAATGCGCTGAATGATGTTTTGCAGGGTAATAAAGTTCAAACAACTGTATTTAAAGTAGGTCCCCGGCTCGTGCTCCAATGGCATACGCGCGATATAAGCAATCAACGAATCCGGAGCGGGTGCGCCGTACATTTCTTTAAGCTTTTTAACCGGGGCATAGGGTGGCAATCCCGAGGTATGGGTTAGCAGATGAATAATGCGAATAGGTTTGTCGAACCGATTCTTTCTTTTAAACTGCGGGAGAAAGGTGGACACACGATCGTACAAACGCAACTGTCCGCGATCGATCAGAATCATCGCTGAGGTAGCCGTTGCCATCGGTTTGGTAATTGAGGCCAGATCAAAAATCGTGTTCACGGTCATCTTGCGTTTTACCGGCACCAATTCACGATATCCATAGGCTTTGCGGTACACAATTTTGTTGTTGCGGGCAACCAAAAGTACCGCTCCGGGAATGATACTATCGGCAATCGCTTTTTCAATAATCCGGTCGGCCAGTTGCAAACGCTTGCCGTCCATTCCTTCTTTTTCGGGTGAAGTGAGCGGGAGGGTTTGCGCGCCAAGATAAATTCCTGCAAAAAGCAAAAGAAATGCAAAAATACGGGTCAACATGAGAGGCGTCTCCTGTGCATAGGTACTTCCCTGATCGGGAACAATATACTAAATTTTTAAATGGCTTTAAATGAATTTTTTTCGTGACCTTATTCCGGTGCGCTATTTGTAACGTATTTCGGATCATTCCCGGTAGCGCAAAAACATTTTCTTTAAGTTTCCTAAATTTTGACGATGATATTAACGTTCCACCAGAAAAAGGAGGGAAATATTAGCCTATTTGCCATGTGGCGTTGAAAAGTTAACGGGCTAAACTTTCTTCATTTTTGAAAAAATAATTGAGTACCATGAACATATTAATTGTCGAAGTTGAGCTATGCTTTCCTTGTTTCATTCCAAAAGAAAAGATGCTTTTAATCTTTCGCGATATTTTTCTATCCTGAACACGATTCCCATGGAAATTGCTGCCTTTGATCTTAAAGGGCAATTCATTTTTCTGAACAAGTACTACTTGACAAACGGGATTCCTGCAAAAGAATTTCTGGGTAAAAACGACGAATACTATTTTTACCGTCTGGGCATTGATCCCAAAGCGCTGGAAATTCGCAAAAAATATTTTCAGCAAGCTCTTAAAACCAAACGCATTGTCCAATTCACCGAAAAGCTGCATTACCTGAACAGAGATCGCACCTTCTACTACAAGCGCATCTTTAGTCCCATTTTTGATGATTCGGGTAAACGGGTAATTGCGGTTTGCATGTTTGGTAATAACTTAACCCATGTTATTCTCTCCCAAAAAGAACTTAAATATCTTGCCTATCACGATAAACTTACCGGATTGCGCAATCGCGACGCATTTTACGATCAATTAGAGCAAATTTTACGTGAGGCGACCCGGGATTCTTCGGAAATCAGTGCGGTGCTTTTTTTGGATCTGGACAATTTCAAATTGGTCAACGATTCGCTGGGGCACGATTTGGGAGATTCTGTCTTAATCGAGGCCACCCGACGCATGATCGAAAGTTTGCGCAAATCAGATTTGATTTTTCGTTTGGGGGGCGATGAATTTACGGTTATTTTACGTCATCTCAAAAGGGAATGGGATGCGGCCAATGTGGCGGAAAAACTGATCGCCATTCTTTCTAAGCCCTATTATGTTAAAAACGAAGTGGTAACTTCCATTACGGCCAGCATCGGTATTGCTGTTATTCCCAAAGACGGGCTGGACCGTGACACCATTGTCAAAAATGCGGACATGGCTATGTATGCCGTTAAGAATTCGGGTAAAGGGGGCTACCGATACTATTCTTCGGAGATGACCCAAAAATCCATCAAGCGCATGCAGGTGATTAATCAGTTGCGCGAGGTGATTGAACGTCAGGATTTTGACAACCAATTTCAGATGGTGTACCAACCCATTCTTTCCAAAAACGGGAAAGAAAAAAATTACAAAATCGTTGGCATGGAGGCCCTTATTCGCTGGCACAATCCGCAGTTGGGAACGGTTCCGCCTTCGGTATTCATCCCGATTGCTGAAGAAAGCAAACTGATCCAGGAATTTAATCAGTGGATTATTAACCGTAGTATTGAGGACTTTCGCGAAATTCAGCCGTACCACAATAATGGTTTTTATCTGTCTATTAATGTTTCGCCCCGCGGTCTGCATTCCGAAAATTTCAGTCGCAATTTGCAAAATGCCGTTTTACGCAATCAATTAAATCCCAAATCGCTCCAGGTAGAAATTACCGAAACCAGCCTGCTGGAAAACGGTACGGCAACGGAACACAATTTAAAGGCTCTGGTGGGTATGGGAATTCAACTGGCTATTGACGATTTCGGTACCGGCTACGCTTCGCTAAATTACTTGCAAAAAATTCCGGCAAAAACGATTAAGATTGACCGTAGTTTCATCAATAATGTAAATTTGGATCCTAAAAAGCAAGAGTTGGTTAAGGCTATTTTGTTGATGGGTAAAAGCTTGAATAAAAATTTGATTGCCGAAGGTGTTGAGACGGTGGATCACTTGTCTTTTCTGGAACACAATGCCTGCACCCAATTTCAGGGTTATTTGTTTAGCAGACCTTTGACGCTAAATGACATGATCCATCTGATTAGTGAGCACAATATGGAGCTTACTTTGCCTTAAAGTTCCTGTGGATAACGCATCCCCCATTGCTTGCGCAAACGATCCATTATTTCCATTACAGCAATTGTATCGGCCCAGGGCATCCACAAACTTTCCGTGCGTCCCGCACGGAGACATTGATTTACTTCTTCGATTTCGTAATTGTAACCATTCCCTGTTAAAGGAACTTCTATTGTTTCCGGTGATTTGTCCGTCTTTCTTACGGTGAGAGCTGCTGGACGATATAAAGGGCCATGAATCTCAATCATCCCTTCTGTGCCCATAATAACTCCGCGGGACGGAGTTACGCTACGGATGGATGTAAAGAGGGAAGCTAAAACACCATCGTCGTACTTAAAAGCCATCACTGCCTGTTCATCCACGCCTGTCTTGCCCATCACAACCTGCGAGGAAATCAACGTGGGAAGGCCCAAGATCCACTGGCTCAAAGAAATGGGATACACTCCTACGTCTAACAGCGCGCCTCCGCCTAATTGAGGATTGAACAAACGACTTTGTGGATCAAATGGGAAATTGAAGCCCAGGTCGGCGGAGAATAATCGTAAATAGCCGATTTCATGCGTAGCGACAAGTTCTTTTAATTTTTGCATGAGGGGTAAAAAGCGTGTCCACATGGCTTCCATGACGAATATTTTTTTGCGCATGGCTTTTTCGAAGATTGTTTTGGCCTGTGCCGCATTTAGGGTAAACGATTTTTCGCACAGAATGGCTTTGCCATGCTCCAAGCACAATGCCATATCTTCGTAATGTCGGCCGTGGGGTGTAGCAATGTAAACAACCTGGATGTCTTGACAGCGCATTAGGGCTTCGTACGTCCCGAATGCTTTCGGGACGTTGTATTTTTGGGCGAACGCTTTCGCCTTTTCTGTGGAACGTGAGGCCACCGCAATTAAGCGGGCATTTTCTGCATACTTAAACGCTTGAGCAAAACTATGTGCAATGTGACCTAAGCCGATTATTCCCCATTTGATTTCTTCAGGCATGATGCGTTTTTCTCCGTAATTTTTTGTCGGTTAACAAAAAACCCGAGAAATTTCCCGGGTTAACATGGCGGATTGATCGCAATCAATCCGCGGCGGCACCGGGGCGGGATTGATAGCGATCAATCCCGCCCCATCGCTCATTTCACACGGTACCATGTCTGGGTTCGGTACAAAAAGGCAATGTAACCCCGTACTTTCAAATTCCCGTCTTCGATCCATAATTTGCAGCGATAAATTTTACCCTTCTTCGGATCGAGAATCGTGCCCCCCACGTATTCGTCTCCATCTTTCACCATATCCTTAATAATCACCATTCCTTTAATCGGCTGATTTTTGCGCGGATCGTCATCCGGGCATTTGTCACAAATGGGATTGGGGTCCTCGCCCGGCTTACGAAAAAGCGAATCAATCCGACCGTAAAACTTCCCGTCCTTCATGTAAATTTCAACGATAGATTTCGGCTCATGGGTCTCATCATCAATCGTTTTCCATTTCCCGATAATCGGATCTTGCTGGGCAAATGCAAACCGACTTAAACTCAAAACGACCAGCACGGCAAACGGAACCAATAACTTCTTCATTACTCCTTCTCCCTTTGTTTATTGCAACTTCTTCTTTAAAAATAAAAACATTTTCGCGATTAAAAGCAAACATATTATTTCACAAGGAGCTGTTAAAAAGCATAGCCAACACGCAAAAAGGTCACATCAAACAAAAAACGCGAAGCATCAATAAACGAATCGTCAAATTTGTCCGAATCATCCGAAAAATAAGAGCCAAGTATCAATTCCGTACCCCAGTAAAGCCCGTTACTGCCAAAGTAACGATAGCCGATTCCAAAATACACACCAAATTTTGTAACCGAGGTCGTCTCGTCCCGATTGGGTTGAGAATACACATTGTAGGGCACATTCTTCCTTCCCATTAAATAGGCCAGCCGCGCACCGGCACAACTAAAAAACCCGGGCTTTTGGGCATTGAAAAAAAGCCGGTATTGAGCATCCACAGTTAAAACGTCGCGATCATCATCCTTCTTCAAACTGTGCGAAAAATAAACGGGGAAAATAATCTCTGTGCCCTTATGCGGAAATAACGACACACTACCCGATACAATTGCCTGCTGGATGGCCACCCCAAACAGGGCAAGGGCCGGATTAAACGCAACACCCATTCTTTTACCTTCCAGCACATACGGCTGTCGTACATTTTGAAGAATTGTACTTTGATTTTGCAAAATTTTCTTTTGATTCTGTAAAAGCGTATCGATCTTACCTTCATTTTGCGCGTTTGCCTGCCCCACAAAAATTCCGGCAAATAAAAAAAACAAAACAACCTTTTTACCCATTTATTTCCCCCTCCTGCTTTTTGAAGGCATAAAAATATAAACACGGCGTTAATGAATGTAAAATAAAAAATCTTTTACCCCGTTCGCGAACGTGTTGCCGCTCAATTCCTTTTCCATAGCTTGCCGGGAAAACACGAAAAATATTTTGCAGACAAAAGTTAAATTGCTAACTTTACGGCTTAATTAATTCGCTAAAATCTCTGGAAAAAGGAGTTTCGAATATGAAAAAAGTTTTGGTTTTAGGGGCCGGACTCGTCGCCCGCCCATTGGTACGTTACCTGCTGGAAAATGCCAATGTCCAACTCACTTTAGCCGATCTGTTCGTAGAAAAAGCCCAGGCTCTAATCAACGGTCACCCGCAGGGCAACGCCGTACAGCTAAACGTAGAAGACAGTGAAGCCTTGCAAACCCTAATTCGCCCGGTTGATGTGGTGGTAAGCCTTCTCCCCTGGGTGCACCATCTCAAAGTCGCCAAATTGTGTTTGGAATTGAACAAACATCTGGTGACCGCTTCCTACGTAAAACCCGAAATGCAGGCGCTGGACGAAGAAGCAAAAAAACGTGGACTCTTGTTCTTAAACGAAATTGGCGTTGATCCGGGCATCGATCACATGGCAGCCATGCGGATTATTAACGAAATCAAAAGGCAAAACGGACAAATTGTTAGTTTTTACTCGTATTGCGGCGGTTTACCTTCCCTGGCACACAACAACAACCCGTTGGGGTACAAATTTTCCTGGAGCCCGGTAGGCGTACTCCTGGCAGCATTAAATGATGGCCGGTACCTCAAGGACGGAAAAATTGTGGACGTGCCTGCCGAAAAGCTTTTCCAACACTATTGGTTCGTAGACGTGCCCGGAGCCGGAACGTTCGAAGCGTACGTCAACCGCGACGCATTGCCGTACATCGAACTCTATGGCATCCCCGAAACAAAATCCATGTTTCGGGGCACCTTGCGCAACATCGGGCATTGCGAAACCTGGGATTATTTCAAAAAACTGGGCTTGCTGCGTCGGGATGTTACCTTTAACTTCGAAAAACAAACGGTGCACGACGTGCTGGCACAACTGGTCAATAGCGATGGGCAAAACCTGACTGCCGATTTGGCTCGCTTTTTAAACATTCCCGAACATTCCGTAACCATCAAAAAATTACAATGGCTGGGACTGCTTGATGACAAAAAAATCCCCCTTAAACAAGCCACAGCCTTCGACATGTTTGCCCACATATTGCAGGAAAAACTGGTGTACAAAGAAGGAGAAGTCGACTTACTTTTGCAGCATCATGAATTCGTGGCGGAATATCCGGACGGCCACCGGGAGAAAATCACCTCCACGCTCATCGATACCGGTATTCCCGGAGGCGACACATCCATGGCACGAACCGTCGGCCTGCCAGCCGCCATTGCCACCCGCCTGATTTGTGAAGGAAAAATTTCTTTAAGCGGAGTACACATCCCTGTGTTGCCCGAAATTTACGAGCCTGTGCTGGCCGAATTGGAAAAGAACAACATTAAATTAGTAGAACGGACCGAACGTTTGTAAATTTGTTTACCGATCTCTACAAAAAAGGGATGGGGCAAAACGCACCCATCCCCTTTCCTTATTAACAGAACGAAATCTCTCAGGCATATTCATCCCAGCTTTTAATGTGCAGCCTGTCTTGCACATTATTGTCCAGAGCTTCAATTAAACGCATGGCAATTTGCCGATTGGTTACCAGCATAACATTGTAATCCACAGCCGCCCGCCGAATCAAATATCCGTTGGTCAGTTCTTCTTTTTGAAAATTTTTGGGAATATTAATCACCAAATCCACCTTGCGCTTTTTGATGTATTCCAACGCATTGGGGCTTTTCTCATCCAGGGGCCAATGCAACCGGGTCACCGGTAGCCCATGTTGACGCAAAAACTTTGCGGTTCCCCCTGTGGCGTACAGCTTAACCCCGCGCGCATGCAACCGCCGAATGGGTTCTAACAACTCGGCCTTCGATTCGATGCGCCCCGTCGAAAGCAGTACCCTTTTAATCGGGAAACGAAAACCCACGGCCTGCAGAGCCTTCAAAAAAGCTTCGTGAAAATCATCGCCCAGACAGGCCACCTCCCCGGTCGAAGTCATCTCGACGCCCAGAGCCGGGTCTGCACCCTCCAGCCGGGTAAACGAAAATTGCGGCGCTTTCACACCCACATAATTTAATTCGAACAAAGAACGATCCGGCGGTTCCACCGCCTCGTTTACCATGATTTTTGTTGCCAGATCGATCAGATTGTATTTTAAAATTTTGGAAACAAAAGGGAAACTGCGCGAAGCCCGCAAGTTGCATTCAATCACCTTTACATCGTTGTCTTTGGCAATAAATTGAATATTAAACGGCCCGTGAATGTGCAAAGCCCGGGCAATTTGTGCGGCAATTTGCCGGGTGCGCCGAATGGTTTCCAGGTACAAACGTTGCGGAGGAAAAACCAGCGTAGCATCGCCGGAATGTACCCCGGCATTTTCCACGTGTTCCGAAATGGCGTAGGCCACCATTTCCCCGTTGCGCGCCACGGCATCAATCTCGATTTCTTTGGCATTTAACAAAAATTTACTGATCACCGTTGGGAACTGGGGAGATAGACGAACCGCTTTCTCGAGATATGCCTTTAATTCCTCATCGTTTGACGCCACCGCCATAGCCGCTCCGCTTAACACATACGAGGGCCGCACCAACACCGGATACCCCACCTCCGCGGCAAAGGCCAGCGCTTCTTTTTGTGAAGTAAGCTCTTTCCACAACGGCTGATCGATGCCCATTTGGTCCAAAAGCGCCGAAAATTTGTGACGATTCTCCGCGCGATCAATGTCCACGGCTGCCGTGCCCAAAATGGGAATCCCGGCATTCTCCAGCGGCATAGCCAAATTATTGGGAATTTGCCCGCCAACCGAAACAATCACCCCTTTCAAACGCAGCTTGCGAAAAATTTCAATGATCGTTTCCAGAGAAATCTCATCGAAAATAAGCATGTCCGATTGATCGTAGTCTGTACTTACTGTTTCCGGATTGTAATTGAGCATAACCGTTTTGTAGCCCAGCTTGTTTAAAGTAAGTGCCGAATTTACCGCACACCAGTCGAATTCCACCGAACTCCCGATGCGGTAAGAACCCGACCCCAGAATCAGAACTCCCGCTTGCTCAAACGGGGTCACATCATCTTCCGTGCCATTGTAGCTCAAATACAAATAGTTGGTTTGCGCCGGATATTCTCCGGCCATCGTGTCGATTTGCCGAATAAACGGGACCAACCCGTCTGTCAGGCGCCAATTGCGCACCTCACTTTCTTCCACATTGCACAAAAGGGCAATTTGTTCGTCGGAAAACCCCGCCCGCTTGGCCCGTCGTAATAATTGCTCCGGCGGACGATTTTCTTTGAACAGCGAAAGATCATCGGCAATTTGCGCCACGTTCTGCAACTTAAACAAGAACCAGCGGTCGATTTTGGAAAGATTGTGGATTTCGTCCACGGTAAATCCCTGCGCAAACGCCTGCATAATGGCAAAAATGCGTTCTTCGGTAGGCGCCTGCAACTCGTCGGTCAAATCTTCAAATTTAAAATTACGATTGCCTACCAGGCCCACCGCACCAATCTCCAACATGCGCAAACCTTTTTGCAATGCTTCCTCGAAATGCCGGCCAATAGCCATTACCTCGCCGACCGACTTCATGCCCGAACCGATTTTGCGCGAAACCAGTCGAAACTTCTTTAGGTCCCAACGGGGAATTTTTACCACCACATAGTCCAAAGCCGGTTCGAAAAAAGCCGAAGTCGTTTTGGTCACGCTGTTTTTTAACTGGGGTAATGTGTAGCCCAAAGCCAATTTTGCCGCCACAAATGCCAGTGGGTAGCCTGTGGCCTTGGAAGCCAGCGCCGAGCTGCGGGAAAGCCGGGCATTCACCTCAATAACCCGGTAATCCGATGTTTTAGGATCGAGTGCATACTGAATGTTGCATTCGCCCACAATTTTCAAATGGCGCACAACCTTAATGGCGATTGCACGCAACCGATGGTATTCTTCGTTATTCAATGTCTGGCTGGGAGCGACCACAATGCTTTCTCCGGTGTGAATGCCCATCGGATCAAAGTTTTCCATGTTACACACCGTAATGCAGTTGTCGTCCCGATCGCGCACCACTTCGTATTCGATTTCCTTCCAGCCGTGCAAATATTCTTCAATAAGAATTTGGGGAGCGTAGGTTAAAGCCTTGGTCGCTTTTTCGCTCAATTCTTGCTCGTTGGCACACACTCCCGAGCCCAATCCGCCAAGGGCATAAGCCACACGCACCATTACCGGGTAACCGATCTCTTCGGCCACCTTTAGGGCCTGCTCCAATGAGGTGGCCACCGAGCTACGCGCCGTTTTCACGCCGATCTCGGACAGGCGCTGAATGAAAAATTCCCGATCTTCCGTATCAATAATTGTTTGTGGCGGGGTACCCAGCACCTGCACGTCGTATTTTTCCAGAATTCCTTTGTGGTACAATTCCAGACCGGTGTTCAACGCGGTCTGCCCGCCAAAACTGAGCAAAATGCCCTGCGGCCGTTCCTTGGCAATAATCTTTTCCACAAAGTCCACCGTTACCGGCAAAAAGTACACACGATCGGCTAATTGTTCCGAGGTCTGGATGGTAGCAATGTTGGGATTGACCAGAATGGTAAAAACGCCCTCTTCCTTGAGAGCCTTAATAGCCTGACTGCCCGAATAGTCGAACTCGCCGGCCTCGCCGATCTTCAAGGCGGCCGAACCCAGAATCAATACTTTTTTAAGCGAATGTTTTTTCACTCAAATGAACCCATTCTTTTGTTTAGAACTTCTTTTTAACGTTTCCTGCACTCACCCACAGCTACTTGAGCAAACCGATGAAACGATCGAACAAAAAGCGTGTGTCGGTTGGCCCGGGTGAAGCCTCGGGATGAAACTGCGTACTAAAAAATCGCCCGGACTTGTGCACCAGCCCTTCGCTGGTTTCGTCGTTAATATTGGAAAAAAGCGGCTTCCAATCAGCAGAAATGGACGATTCGTCCACGGCAAATCCATGATTTTGCGAGGTAATGTACGCGCGCCCGGTTTCGCGGTTAATCACCGGCTGGTTTTGGCTGCGGTGACCGTACTTCATTTTGTACGTTTGGCCTCCAATGGCCAGCGCCATGATCTGGTGCCCCAGACAAATACCGAATGTCGGGGTGCCTTTGCGCAGAATATTTTGCGTGTGTTCGATGGTTTCCGTGCACAAGGCAGGGTCGCCGGGCCCGCTGGAAATCAAAATGCCGTCGGCCTTTTCGTCTTCAGCCGGATAATTCCACGGCACGCGCAGGACTTCCACATCCCGCTGCAGCAGCTCATCTAAAATGCTGTGCTTGCACCCGCAATCGACCACCACCACCCGTTTACTGCCCTTGCCGTAAAGTACAGGCGCCTCAATGCTCACCTTGGCCACAAGGTTTTCTTTGTTCGGATCGTAAAACGGCACATCTTCGTTCCCAATGACCAAACGGGCCAGCATTACCCCTTTCTCACGAATACGCTTGGTAAGTGCTCGCGTATCCACACCGGAAATCGCCGGAATCTTTTGGTTGTACAGCCATTGGGCCAAACTAATTTGTGCCTGCCAATGGGAATAATCGTGAGAGTAATCGTCCACCACCAAAGCACGGATCATTCCTTTGGGTGCTTCGTACCATTTGAATTGATCTTCCCAATTGGCGCCGGGCGGCATGCCGTAATTGCCGATCAGCGGAAATGTGAGTACCAGAATCTGCCCGTAATAAGACGGATCTGTTAATGACTCCGGATAACCGGTCATGCCGGTGTTAAATACCACCTCTCCGGCCACCGATTGCGGGTAACCAAAAGAGGTGCCGTAAAAGACGCTGCCGTCTTCCAAAATTAACTTTGCGGTTCTCTTACTTTCAAGCATGGACAATCGTTTTCTTTTTTTAACGTACGTACCTCGGGATTGTAGTTTAAATAAATATGCAAATTGATGCAAAAATATTATCGCAATTACAAAGCTTTTCTTTGGCCCAATTTCGACGGTAAAAAATTGGCGCTAAAGCGCCTGAAAAATTTCCGGAAGAGAGCAACTTTTGTGAGGTACAAAAAGGGAATCGGTTTAGCGGGCGGTTTTTTGCTTCATTTCTTTAATAAATATCTCGATTTGTTTTCGCAATCCAAAAAACATCTCCTCTTTTAACAAACGTTGTGCCAGTACGCGGGCTTCTTCGAATTTGCCCAAATCGGCCAAAACCCGCGCCCGTTTAAAACGAATATTGACATTATCCGGCGCTAACTGTTCGGCTTTTTGCAGCATGACCAGTGCGGAATCCTTCCGATCCGTTTTCAGGTAATAATCCGCCAGATTGTCGTAGGCAAACGGATCTTTGGGATGGCGTTGCCGAATACGTTCAAAAACCTTTTTGGCTAACGGATAGTTTTTAGCACGCAAATAAAAATAGCCAACCTCACGCAGAACGCCGGTACTGTCCAGAGCTGTTGCCATGCGTTCGGCCTGAACAAAATACTGTTCTGCCTTTTCCGGCTGTTCTTGCTGCTGGTAATATTGTCCCAGCATCACCATACCGTGCAGAGAATCGATAGGTAGAGTCTCCCGGGCCATCTTCAGAGCCTGATCGGCGTCGCCGCCGGCAAATCCCGGAGCCATCAAATAAAAAGAGAAAAGTTTTTGGCGCACAGACAGCCTGCGGGGATCTTCCCGCAGAGCTTTTTTCCAGTTTTTTTTGATTTTCGGAACCACAAACATCAAAGAAAGCATTCCCGAATTTTGGGCTTTTACCGCATAAATATCCCCCAATAACTCGTAAAATTTTGCTTTTTCGTCGCTTTTTTGCAGTCCCTTTTCCGCTAAATCGATGGCTTGATCGATCTCGCCTATTATCATGTGAATCACGCTGAGGTAATAGAGAGCGTTGGGTTTGTCTTTGTGCAGTTCCAGAATTTTTTGTGCAGCCGTAAATTTATTGTGTTCCATTAATGTTTTAATTTCCTGCCGAATGGCCGTAGAATCCTGGGCGAGGGCAAAACCGACCAGGAACAAACCGACAAAAAGAACACGCTTCATGCGGACACTCCCGAATTTTTTAGAGAAATTACGTTTGTTTTGCAGAAAAGATACAAAAATATTTTCATTTACCCAATTTTCTCCCGTTTTGTTTTTTGATTGCCATCTGTTGGTTTGTTCATTAAATTAACTTAAAAAACAAGAACCCGTTAAGGAGATTTTATGCGTAAATCCTTCCTGTTGCTCGCTACCCTGTTTTTTGCCCTGGCCTGTTCCAATTCGCAAAAAATCCAGACACAGTTTCAACAGGTGCAAATTCAAGTTCAAAAAAAGTTTGCACCGGACAAAAGTTTGGCCATTGCACAATTTCAGCTGGTAAATCATGACGGGCAATGGGTCTTAAAAGGCGAAACCACCATCCCGAATGCCAAAGAGGCCATGCTGCGCAAAGTGGATTCACTGCTCGGCACTTCCGTGCAAGACAGTGTTCTGCTCCTTCCCGATCCGGCCCTGGGCGACAGCACCTTTGCTCTGGTAACCGTGAGCATGGCCAACCTGCGCCGTCAGCCACGCCACGCCGCCGAACTTCTGGATCAGCGTACCACCGGAAGCGTACTAAAACTGCTTAAACGAAAAGGAAGCTGGTACCTTGTGCAAACTTCCTACGATTATCTGGGGTGGATGACCAAAACTTCTTTTGAGCGCACCGACGCTCAAGGTGTAAAAGCCTGGAAAGAAAGTCAACGCATGATGGTCACCGTACCGGTCGATCGTATTTTTACCTTCCCTGCAACCGATGCCGTACCCGTGTGCGACGTGGTTTTAAACGGAGAGGTCAAACTGCTTAAAAAATCCGGACGCTGGACAAAAGTGGAACTGCCGGACCGGCGGGTTGGTTACATCCTGAGTGCCCATCTGGCCCCCGTAAAAGAGGCTGTTTCCCCCTCCGAGGTAAAACCGGAACAAATTTTAGACGTGGCTTTTCAGTTGATGGGTATTCCCTATCTGTGGGGAGGCAATACCGCTAAAGCCTGCGATTGTTCTGGTTTTGTACAAAATGTTTTCCGGGCTAACGGTATTCAGCTTCCCCGGGATGCGCGCCAGCAAGCGCTGGTTGGTCGCGAAGTTACTCCGGCTGCGGATTTCTCGAATGTGCAACCCGGAGATCTGCTCTTTTTTGGCGTGGGAAACCGCATTACCCATGTAGGAATTAGTCTGGGGGGCTATCGCTTTATTCATCAGGATAGCGAAGTGCACATTAATAGTTTTGACGAACACGCCGAAAACTTTAATGCGTTTCGCAAAAAAACGTTTAAAAAAGTGGTGCACATTTTAAAATAGAAAGGAAAACGATGGGTTTAACGCGCAAACAATTTCTAAAACTTTCCGGAGCGTCGATTTTTGGCTTCTCGCTCTTTAACGCCAGCTCCGGTTACAGCAACACGATCAAAAAACAAATTAGTACAGGATCTGGCCCTATGAAAATTGAGATAAAGACCAAACGACTGGAACTGGCTCACACCTGGACCATTTCACGCAATTCCAGCAATTTTAAAAACAATGTGTTCGTCCGCATTGAACGCGACGGCATCGTGGGCTATGGTGAGGCCGCTCCCAACGTGCGTTACGGCGAAGATTACCAAAAAACCACCGATCGCATTAAAGGCGCGGAAGACATTCTAAAAAACACACCCTTTTTCCATTACGTGGACATCAAAAAAGAAATCGATGAACGCATTACCGACCAAAGCTGTGCCAAGGCCGCAATCGATATTGCCTTGATGGATTGGGTAGGCAAAGCACTTAACGTGCCCCTGTACAAAATGTGGGGCTTAAACACCGCCGAAGCTCCCTTGACTTCCTTTTCCATTGGCATCGATACCGTAGAAATGATCAAGAAAAAAGTACGCGAAGCCGAACCCTACCCGATTCTGAAAATCAAAGTGGGAACCCACCGCGACAAAGAGATCATCAACGCCGTGCGCAGCGTTACCAAAGACAAGCCCATTCGCGTGGATGCCAACGAAGGCTGGAAGACCAAAGAGGAAGCACTGGAAAACATCAAATGGCTGATTGACCAGGGCGTGGAATTCATCGAACAGCCTATGCCGGCCAGCATGCTCGAAGAGACAGCCTGGCTGCGCGCACACGTAAGCATTCCCATCATCGCCGACGAAGCCGTTAAAACGGCTAAAGACATTCCGAAATTGGTGGAAGCTTACGACGGCATCAATATCAAGTTAATGAAGTCTGGAGGGCTGCAAGAAGCTTTGCGCATGATTTACATGGCCAAAGCCTACGGCATGAAGATTATGCTGGGCTGCATGATTGAAAGTTCGGTCGGCATCTCTGCCGCCGCGCAACTCACGCCTTTTGTCGATTACGCCGATCTGGACGGCAATTTGCTGATTAAAAACGATCCGTTTAGCGGCGTAAAAGTAGATCACGGAAAATTTATCTTTAACGATAAACCGGGCATTGGGGTTGAAGGTACCTTTTAAACATTCCGAGACTTCCTATTCTCAAAAAAGAAGCTCTGCCAGGGAAGGCGGGGCTTTTTTTATGCCCAAACCGAGAATTTTTTCTGAACCCATCCAACGGATATTCACGATTATCCCTCTTAGACGCAAAAAAATCTCCCTACGCCGTACTACAATTCCGTCTTACAAAATTTATGCGCCGGGAGATTTTTTGCACAATCCCGCAAAACCTTAATCGATCTTTTGGTAGTCCGGGGGAACTTTAAACCGCTTGGGCGGCAACGTTTTGGTCACAATTTTGATTAACTCCGTGTGGTAGGCAAATGCCGGTTCGTTTTTAGCCGCGGCTTCTTTCTTCTTCTTTAATTTGTTTTTGAGCATGCCGCCGAACATACCGCCCACATCGTTAAAATCGAACGATTCTTTTTCCTTTTTCACCCCCTTTTTGCCCGATACCGAAACATAAAAGGCTCCGTCCACAACCACCGGATATCCCTTAATTTTGGCCATTTCTTTGGCCCAGCTTTTATTGACAATTTTCCCCTGGGCATCTGGTTGTCTGTGCATGGTACGAAACATTTGCAACCAGTTCAGGCCTAATACCGATTCCATCTCAGAATCCTTGCCAAAACCCACCTTCTCCAGATATTTCTTTTGAAAGGCCTGCTCTTCTTTCAATCCTTTTTTGATCTGGTCAGTCGCCGTGGTAGACCAGACTTCGGTGAATAAGCTGTCTTTTCCTTTTTCGCCCGTTTGAGTGTTCACCCATTCGGTTATCCAGAAAATCCGGTACTCTTTGCAGGGAAAGCCGTGGATGGTTTTGCTTTTTCCGGTGGGAACCACTTTAAAGTCGTTACGCGTAATCTTAATATGCGTCTCCTCTTTTTCCTGAACTTCGGAATTTTCCTGTTCCGCACTTTGTTCGTTCCCGCCTTCTTCATCCCAGGTAAAGGGTGTGATATCCTGCACTTTGTACTGTCTCTTTTCGGGGAACAACATGTAAATTTTCATGGCATCCAGATCGATAATTTCATTTTTCGGCCGGTCGCCGAATGCCATCGCTCCCATCATTTTCCCCATCATGCTTTCGCCTTCAAATGTGCTTGCGCTTTCTTTAAATTGCTTTACCCCCTGCACATAAACCGTCTCGTGCACAGTGTATTTGCCAAACCCCTTGAATTCGACCGTGGTTTTGCTTTCGTGAATTACACCGCCAAAGGCAGCAACAGTAAAGAGCATAATGGCCACGGCTACAAACAGCTTTTTCATGGTCTTTCTCCTATTTTTTGAAGTGGGCTGAAAAATCATTGAATAAAGTTATTCCATTCCCCCGGAGAAATCAACAAAAAAACTATTTTTTTCTTGCGGCCATGCGCCTGTATTTTTATTCAAGGAAATTCGCACCTCATCCACACCCCACATCGGCATTCCCCCGCCTGCCCAAAACTGTCAAATGCCGGATGTATTCTGACAATTCTTTATCTTTCCCCAAAACGAATGAAAATACAACGCGGTGAAACTATTCAAAAGCCCGATGCCCGGCGCCACATTCTGCCTTTTTCCCATGTCATAAAAAAGCGGCTCCCGAGTTGAAAGTAGTGGATTCAGCCGTTAAATTACGGAAGATTGAAAGTCTTTTCACAATAAACCGAAAACGTGAAATACCGAGGTGCCTATGAGTTTGCTGGATAAAATGATTGTCTGGAGCCTGCCTCTGGTTCCGAAACCCATCGTTCGTTTTTTTTCTCGGATTTACATTGCAGGGCCTGCTTTGCAGGACGGTGTGCATACCGTTAAGCAACTAAACGCCAAAGGCATAATGGCCACGATGGATCTTCTGGGCGAGTTTACCGATTCTCCCGAAAAGGCCATTAAAGCCGCCGATGAGTACATCGAAATTTTACACGCTATTCGCGATGAAAAGTTAGATTCCAACGTTTCGGTCAAGCCGACCCACATGGGACTTTTGGTCGATAAAGAACTGTGCTACCAGAACATTCGCCGTATCGTAGCCGAAGCCCAGAAAATGAACAATTTTGTGCGTATTGACATGGAAGACCACCCCACAACCGATGCCACCATCGACATGTACCTGCGTTTAAAAGAAGAATTCGGCGACCACGTGGGCATTGTAATTCAGGCTTACCTGCGCCGCACCATCGATGATATTAACTTACTGATCAAACACAAGGCTAATGTTCGTTTGTGCAAGGGCATTTACGTGGAGCCGCGTGAAATTGCCTACAAAGACATGGCCATAATTAACGAAAACTACAAATACAATCTGGAAAAACTGATTAGCAACGGATGCTACGTAGGAATTGCCACACACGATGAAAAGCTGGTGTGGCACGGTTTGAGCATGGTGGACAAATACAACTTAAAACCCGACCAATACGAGTTTCAGATGCTGTTGGGCGTGGATGAAAAGCTGCGGGATATTCTGGTGCACTCCGGGCACCGCTTGCGCGTTTACGTGCCTTTTGGAACCGATTGGTACGGCTATTCCACGCGACGGCTCAAGGAAAACCCCCGCATGGCCGGCTATGTGTTTAAACGAATTTTCGGCCTTGGCAAATAAAAAGCACGGCACAAATAACGGATTTAATAGTAAAAGGCTCCAAACCGCTTCAGAAAAATTTGGAGCCTTTTTTGCGTTGAATGCATCCCTTTTGAGGTGTATTTTCTGATCAGCGGCGGTTTAAGTCCCCAAAGCCGAAGTTGCCAATTGGCGCATGCTGCCGTAAGCTTTTTTGAACAGGAAAAGAAGACGATCACTCTGCTCGGTTTGCACCAAACCGGTCTGGCACAACGCCCATCCGATTAATCAGAGAACGGCTATTCTTTGGGAGCCAAATCCGAGTAGTCTCTTCCCAACGGTTCCACATCGCCCAGGCCCAGCGTTTTAAGCAAGGCCGGCATCAACGCCGCCTTTTCTTCCGCGTCGTGGCGGCTCCACGTACGACTTTTGACTTCCAGAAAATCACCCATTTGCGGTACGGTCACATGATCCAGATTAATGTAGAATTCGGTTTCCCGGAAAAGTATTTTCCAGCGCAAACGGTCTTTTTCGATGACCAACTCTCCGGAAGGTTTAAAATATTCGCGATAAAAACGCAAGCTGTGGGTTGCCGGCGCCAGATAACGGCTGCGCGAAAGCAGAACTGTGTGGGCAAATTCTTTTTCGTGGGCAGGCCCTAACAAAGTTAACCGGTAGCGCACTTTGACGATTTCTCCGTTCTCGTCGATGTATTCGTCTTCACGATAACGGATGCGCCCCTGCTCGGGATCGTCAAAAAAGAAATAGGTGTCGTATTCCCTGTAATGGCGTTTGTAGAGAATTTTGATTTCCGGATTGTCCAAAGCTTTGAGCACCGCCTGCGGATCTTTAACCGGCACTTTAATTTGTACTTCAAAGCTCTCTTCTTCGGTTGCCGTTTCGATGGCAATCAACTTGGAAAGCACAGATTTTTCACGTTCCATCAGGAAAATATCGATCCGGCGCGCGTAGTCCTGAGCTTCGGCCATGAGTTCGGCTTCATCTACCAACAACACCTTTTGGTCACGCATGACAAAACGGCCGTTCACCATTACGTCGGTTACATCCGGTGCTTTGGCGGCGTAAACCACCTGCGCATAAGTATTCTTGGGATCGCGCTGGAATCGCGGTGAATTGTGCACACGACTGGTGTCGATCAAAATCAGATCGGCCCGTTTACCGGGTTCCAGTGAACCGGTCAAATGGTCGATGTGCAGCGCCTTTGCGCCCATGCGGGTAGCCATGGTAAGTACCTGCGCCGCCGGAACGGCCGTAGGATCGGACGTAAGCCCTTTGGCGATAAACGAGGTCAGGCGCATTTCTTCGAACATATCCAGATCGTTGTTCGAGGCGGGGCCATCGGTCCCTATGCCCACATTAATCCCCATCTCCAGCATTTTGGCCACCTGGGCAAAGCCGGAAGCTAACTTTAAATTGGAAGAAGGATTGTGAATGACCCCGGCATTGTAGTTCTTCAAAGTGTGCATTTCGCCTTCATCCAAGTGAATGCAATGAGCGGCAATAACTTTGGCTTCCAGAACCCCGAACTTGCGGATGTAAGGGATTACCGGCATGCCATGTTCGGAGCGCATGTTCTCCACTTCTTGTTTGGTTTCGGAGAGATGAATGTGCAGAGGAACGTCAAACTCCTGGGCCAAAGCCGCCGCATTCTGCAAAATTTCTTCGGTGCAGGTGTACGGCGCATGCGGCGCCACCGCTGGCACAATCAGGGGATGGTCTTTCCAGCGTTTGATAAATTCTCTGGCGTAGGCCAGAGATTCTTCGTACGAAACCGCATCGGGAGCGGGAAATTTTAGGATGGTTTCGCCGCAAATACCGCGTAGTCCGGCATCGGACGCGGCACGTGCTACTTCGTCCTCAAAATAATACATATCGGCAAAGGTGGTTACTCCGCTACGAATCAGCTCTGCGGCGGAAAGTTTTGTGCCGAGATACACAAACTCGGGTGAAACGAATTCGCGCTCTACGGGCATCATGTGCCCCAGAAGCCACACATCCAAACGCAGGTCGTCAGCCAGTCCGCGCATCAGAGACATGGGCAAATGGGTGTGCGCGTTAACCAACCCGGGCATGAGCACCTTTCCCTGACAGTCGATCACTTCTCCGGCCTGAAATTCGCCCAACACTTTTTCCTCGTCACCTACCGCCACGATCGAATCGTCCCGAACCGCTACGGCTCCGTTCTCAAATTGATTCAATGCCTCGTCCATGGTTAAAACACGGGCATTTTTGAAGATGATATCAGCAGTCTTTGTTTTTCCGGCCATATGCGCTTCCTTGAATTTTTGTGTAAAAGTAGCATAATTTATGAAGGAATTATTCCAAATTCAATTTTATCAAAGGCTTTTTGGCGAGGCTTGATTCGACAAACAAAAAGCCCGGAATTTCTCCCGGGCTTTAATTTTTCAAAAATGCGGTGTATTTATTCCATTGCTTTGCGGTAAATTTCGCGGTGCTTGCTGTCCAGATTTACCAGCGTTTCCAGATCGGGCTTAAATCCGCGGAACAGATCGGCCAGATCCTGATAATGCGAATTAAAAAAGTATTGCAAATACATATTGTTCGGCTGCACTTTGTACACTTTAATCAGCCCCTCTTCCAGAACTTTTTTGGCTAATTTGTAGGCTTCCATGCGTTTGCCCTCGTCCAGT
Source organism: uncultured Caldithrix sp. (assembly GCA_964468415.1). Lineage (GTDB taxonomy): Bacteria > Calditrichota > Calditrichia > Calditrichales > Calditrichaceae > Caldithrix. The sequence continues at coordinate 4,641 of CAYXUS010000215.1, read as the reverse complement.
AAATACAAAGCTTCAAAAAAGTCCGGTTTAACTTCGCGCAGCGGCCGGGTACGGGAATCGGTGAGTACCAGAACAATGTTCATGCGTTGCGACCACCCTCGCGGGTATTTGGAGAGCTGCCCCTGATTGGCAATATCCATTGCCTTGTCATAGAGAGGATTCCCGGCCAGGTAATCGTTGTCATCCAGTTCACCGGCCAAAATCATGTACGCGTAAAAATCGAGAAAATGACCAATCGGATCGAACTGTGCGTGAAAATGGGAAAGCGGGGTACTTTGGTCGTAGGGAAATTCCCAGACTTTGTCGTAAAAATATTCTCCCGATTCGCTGGTGATGACAAACTGGGCCAGATAGATTTTCTCGTGGGTTTTCTTTTGTACGGTTTGAATGATTATCCGTACTTTGCAGTTCACATCGTAATCGTATTTGTCCTCAACCCATTCGTAATTGTTGAAATATTGTTCTACCTTGTCCGGAAAATCTTGCAAAATATTTAGCTCGTCCGAGGGCAAGTGCGAGGCATCCAGAGTAACCTTTACATTAAGTACCTGGGCAAAGCTAAAAGCCGTTAAGACAAAAACGGCAAGCAAAGCATACTTTACGTGTTTCATTGAAACTCCGAGTTTAGTGAACCTGACATAAATATAAATATTGGTGCTCTCAAAAGCTAATAATTCGTCCGCAAACCCGCACACAAACAGCCGTTTCAAAAGGTAAACACCGGCACAAAATAAAAGGAATCCGCGCGAAAGACAAGGCAAAAAACCGGCATCGGAGCGTTCAGGCACCCCTTACCGCAAATGCTCCCGTGGCACCCGCTGCGACACCCAGCATGTCACTTCGTAGGGAATGGTCTCCAGCTTTCGGGCGATTTCCGTGATCGAAACATGGGCATCTTCCTGATGCCCGAACAAGACGACCTCATCCCCGATTTGCACGTCGGTTTGCGCTCCCAGATCGACCATGAACTGATCCATGCACACCGTGCCCACCACCGGATAGCGACGCCCGTGAATCAGCACTTCCCCCCGATTGGTAAAGCGTCGGTTGTAACCATCGGCGTAGCCTGCGGGCACAACGGCCACGTGGGTTTCCTGCGGAGTGTGGTAGCGACGGTTGTAACTAACCGGTTGCCCGGAGGGTAATTTTTTGATCAGCGTAACTTTCGATTTGAACTCCATCACTTCACGCAGCGGCCACTCCAATTTAAAGTCCGGGCCGGGCGGATTACCGTAAAGCATAATCCCCGGACGTACCATGTCGAAATAGGCCTGAGGGAAGCGCATAATCGCCGCCGAATTGGCCAGATGAAAGATCGGCTTTTGCCGTAGTTCTTTCGCAATTTTACGTTTAAATGCCGCAAATCGCTCGATTTGTCCCAGTGTGTAGGTCGGATCGTCCTCATCGGCGCTGGAAAGGTGGGAATAAATGCCCACCACCTGCCAGGCGGGTTCCTGCAAAATTTCCCGGATTATTGCCTCGTCTTTGTCCGGCAAAAACCCGACCCGGCCCATGCCGGTGTCAATTTTAATTTGCACCCGGGCTTTTTTGCCCATTTTCGAACAAAGGGTACGCAAGGGCCCCAGCTGACCGGAATGGGTCAACGTAATATCGAGGTCATATTCCAAAAATTCTGCGAAATATTCGGGCAAATGCGCGCCAAACACCAAAATCGGAAGTTCAATGCCCGCCTTGCGCAGTTCAATACCTTCCTCGAAAAAGGCCACGCCCAAATATTGCACCCCTCCGGCAATCAGGGTGCGGGCAACTTCCACGCTTCCGTGCCCATAGCCATTGGCCTTAACTACTCCCATCACGCCGGCGGGAGCCACGGCCTTCTGGATTAACTGCAAATTGTGCAATAAATTCTGATGATGAATGTACGCTTTTGTTGGTCCCATGTTACCACTCGTATTGTTTGGCAATATCTTCGATGGTTTGTCCTTTAAAAATCGTTTGCACCGCATCGCCGCGCACCAAATATTCGGCGATGAGAGGCCGCAAATTGTACACCGAGGCCAACGCCTGTCCATAGGCACCGGCTCCGCCCACCGCAATGAAATCCCCCGGTTCCAACACGGGCAACTCGCGCTCTTTGGCCAAAAAGTCACCGCTTTCGCAAACCGGGCCCACCACATCAAACGTGTCGCGTGGACTTTCTTTGCGCGTCAACGGTACAATAGGGTGGAATGCCTGGTACAAGCTGGGACGAATCAGATTATTCATGGCGGCATCCACAATCAAAAAACGCTTTAGCGGAGTTTGCTTGCGATACAAAACGCGGCTTACCAAAATACCCGCATCGCCAATAATCGAACGCCCCAATTCTACGGCCAAGGTTACGTTTAAATCTTTTAAGGCTTGCAGATATTGGGGTAAAATTTCTTTTAACGGATAAGGCCTTTGCGGCTTCGAGAAATCATCTTCGTAGTCAATGCCAATGCCACCGCCCAGATCAAGGGTCGTGATTTCCAGACCCTTGCGACGAATTTCCCTCACGATATTCCTGAGATATTCCGCCGCTTCCAAAAAGGGCCTGGCCTGCAAAATTTGCGATCCAATGTGCACATGAACGCCCACCGGCTGCAAAAATTTTTCCTGCGCAGCCCGTTCGTACAGCGCTAGCGCCTCGCTTAACGGGATGCCGAATTTATTCAAATGGCGTCCGGTGGTGATGTAATCGTGTGTGTGGGCCTCAATGTCCGGATTGATGCGAAAAGCCACACGAAGCGTTTTTTGCAGGCGTTGCGTTACCCGACACACCAAATCAAATTCTTCTTCCGACTCGATGTTCAGCGAATGAATGCCGGTTTGCACGGCCAGCTCAATTTCCCACTCCTGTTTGCCCACTCCGGCAAACACAATCTTTTCCGGCGGAAAACCCGCTTTTAGGGCAAACTGCAGCTCACCGCCCGAAACCACATCGGCCCCAAAACCCAATTCACGCACCATCTTCAAAATTTGAGGATTGTAATTGGCCTTTAGGGCATAACAGGGCAAAAAGTCCAGCCCCTTGCCGGCCTCAAGTACGGTCTGGCAATTGTTCACAATACGCTGGGCAGAATACAGATAATACGGCGTAGAAACACCCAGACTAAATTCTTGCAAATCCACATCTTCGCAATGCAAATGATTGTCTCTGAAATAAAATGCTCGCTCCATGCATGCGTCCTACGTTTTAGTTCGGTTAGTAATGTTTACGAATTAACTTAATCAATCATTAAAATTCAGGCAAAAAAAGATTTGGTTGTCAAAAGCGGCAGAAAACGCGCGGCAAGTATCAGGTATCTATTCCGTAACTTTTAATTTTTTCGCGAAGCGTTGTGCGGGAAATTTGCAGAATGTCGGCTGCGCGGGATTTATTTCCGTTGGTGCGGGCCAGCACACGTTCGATGTGCACCCGTTCAATCTCCTTTAGCGAACAGTTGCCTAATAACTCGATGTCTTCGGAAATGCCCGAAGCATTGTTCAGATAAGGCGGAAGGTGCTTGATGCCTATTTCATTGCTTTCGCTGAGCAGAACGCTGCGTTCCAGCAGTTCTTTTAGTTCGTTAATATTCCCCGGCCAATAGTAATCTTTTAGAATATTCATGGCCATTGGCGAAATTTTGTTGATTTTCTTCGCGTAAAGAAAACTAAAATACTGCATGAAATACTTCACCAAAAGTTCCACGTCTCCCCGGCGCTCCCGCAGGGGCGGCAGATAAATTTCAAAACTCTTCAAATGATAGTAAAGCTCCGGATTAAACGTCCCATTGCGCACAAACGCATCCAGATCGTAGCGGGTTTGGGCAATGATGCGTGTGTTTACCTGAATGGGCGTTTCGGCTCCCAGAGGTTTAAAAACGTGTCCGTCCAAATACAATAGCAAATGGTGCTGCACTTCCAACGGTAAGCGTTCGATATTCTTCAAAACAAGTGTTCCGTTGGCGGCTTGTTCAATCAATCCTTTTCGGGGAGGGCCGTAAATGGCGCTTTCGCCTTCAACACCGAACAAATCGCTGAGCATTTCATTGGTGGTGGAATTCTCGCAATTTTTGACAATGAACGCTCCCTGATTTTGCTCTTTGTTGGCGTGAATCAGATGGGAGGCAAACGTTTTTCCCGTACCTGTTTCACCCCGGATTAGGCATGGCGTAAAGGATGCTTTGCTAATGAGCTTTATGAATTCATTGGCGCGACGGATGGCTTCGCTTTCGCCGACCAGGCCGTCTTGCACCCAAACATCACTCGCCCACGCCGGCTGGGGATTAAAACGGTGATCTTCCAGGGCTTTGCGTGCTTCCTGCACCACATCCGGCAACGTTTCCCGAGCGGCTTTCAAATCCAGAACCCGGAAGAGACGTTCTCCCAGAATATTCTTCAAACGGCTGGGCAGAGAAAAATTACTAATAATAATCACCTGAAATAAATAACGATGGCGGGCCTGTTCCAGAAGCCAGAAGGGAATGGCATACCATTCCTCATTAATGTCGATGATGAACAAATCGTAATAAACATTTTGGATGAATTTTTTTATCGCTTCCAAATGTTCGAACAAATCCAGACGGTACTCGCCGGACTGCGCGGACTTCAGGAAGGAATGAAATTCTACCAATCTATCTGAAACGAATGCGATTTTATGTTGCATCCCTGTCTTTC
>CAYXUS010000214.1:0-23611 GCA_964468415.1 uncultured Caldithrix sp. | reverse complement strand
TCTAGTGGCAGGACGTCCCGATTCTCGGGATAGCCTCCGGCTACCTGGGCTTGTTCTTTTATATATTTGTTTGCCAGTTTTTATTGCGGGATCGCCTTGTGGCAGGACGTCCCGATTCTCGGGATAGCCTCCGGCTGCCTGGGAGTGTTCTTTTATATTTTGTTTGTTTTTTTATTGCGGGATCGTCTAGTGGCAGGACGCCTGGTTCTGGCCCAGGTAGCCGGGGTTCGAATCCTCGTCCCGCAGCAACGAGTAATTTGTGCGCCCGTAGCTCAACTGGATAGAGCGTTTGGCTACGGTCCAAAAGGTTGGGGGTTCGAGTCCTCCCGGGCGTACTGAGGCCCCTCTTGCAAAGAGGGGCTTTTTCTTAAAAAGGCGCGTTCGTCTAGCGGTTTAGGACGCCGGCCTCTCACGTCGGTAACACGGGTTCGAATCCCGTACGCGCTACACATCAGGGCTGCCAGCTGGCAGCCTTTTTTGTTTCGCCAAAATGTACGTAAACTTTCAGACCCGCTCCTGACGATTGAAATATTCCGATCAAAAGAAAACTCTCTTTGTCTGAAAAAACTCTGCGTCGGTAACACGGGTTCTCCCAAGGGGATCCCTTATGGGAGAATCCCGTACGCGCTACACATCAGGGCTGCCAGCTGGCAGCCTTTTTTGATAAAAAAACCTTTATCCCTCAATAACCACCGTTTTGTTATCCTGAAGATATTTTTTCAAGATATCTTTGAAGGCCAATAAATTCAAAGGTTTACGCATCACCTCATCCACCCCGGCATTGATTGCTCCCTGAATCTCTACCGGGTCATCCGAGGCGGTAAGCGCAAAAATCAAGGTATGTTGATTGTTCTTTGCATCCAATTTCCGAATTTCTCTGGTAGCCTGAAAGCCATCCATAATCGGCATTTGCATATCCATCAGAACTAAATCTGCCGCCTTCTTTTTGAGCAAATCTATCGCTTCCTGACCATTTGCAGCCACATCCACATCAAACCCCTCTTTTTTTAGCATGGAAGTGATTAATTTTTGATTAACCCGGTTATCTTCCGCAACAATAACACGTAAAGGCCGGGCAGATTCTTTGATGGTATGCCGGGTAATGAGCATTTTGGAAACACCCGGCATTTGCAACACAGCCTGAATAGTGTGGAGCAGCTCTTTGGCCTTGATAGGTTTCAAAAGAAAAGCGTGTACCCCATATTCCAGACATTTGGAAGCATCGCCACGCTGTCCGAAACTGGTTAATAAAATTTTCTTCAGGTCGTTCAATTCCGGATAACGCGCAATATTTTCCATAATCTTAAAAGCACTGCCTCTACCCGAATCACCATCCAAAATAAACACACGGTAAGAATGTTTGTTGTGCTGAGCATGCAAAAGACTTTCCAGAGCCGCCTCCGGATGTCTGACCACTTTTACATTCGCTCCCCAACTCCGTAATAATTCTTCTAAAACCACCCCGTTCAGCCATTGCTCACTCAATATCAATGTGGGAACATCTTTCAAACTGGTCCCGGTGTTCAGACGAATAATTTCCGGTGGCACATCACCCACTTGGAACGGAATGGTAAAATAAAATTCACTTCCTTCTTCCCCGGTTGTAAAATCGATTTCTCCTTTCAATGTGCGAATTAAACGTGCCGCCACGAACAGCCCTGGATTTTTCTCCAGCAAAGAAGAAATCACAGAATTCGCCCTCTGACTCACATCGCGAAACAACTTTTTTAGTTCAACCTCCTTAGCCGGTTTAATGCCCCTTCCCGTATCTTTGACGCTAAACTTCAGCAAAACATTATCCCCGTCCTCATCGGTTTTGCGCACATCGACCACAATACTTCCCTGCTCCGTAAATTTGCAGGCATTGTCGATTAAAATAAAAAGCACATGACGCAAATAATGAGGTTCCCCGATAAGAAACTGCGGAATATCATTTGCCAGATAAGAAATTAAATCGATCTGTTTTTTGCCGGCCAAAACAGCAAAAGGCGATAAAGCATCTTCCACGCACTCACGCAAATTAAAAGGAATCGATTGCAGAGGCAATTGGTCATTTGTGCTTTTAAAATGCGCAATCGTTTGCAAGTCATCCAACACTTTTGAGATATGCTCGGAATTGATGTTAGCCAGTTGCAAATACACATCCTCTTCCTGATTGGTAGCCATACTTTGTAGCAACTCAAAAATATTAAACAAATTGTTCAGGGGAGTACGGATTTCTTCCAGGAACAAACTTATTTGTGTGTAACGATAGGTATGGCGCTGCCTGGTATCTTGCAATTGTTTTTTGAAAGAATTCTGCAATTCCTGATATTCGTGCTTTAATCGGTAATATCGCTCATAAGCCTGAACCGCACTGCGATAGACCGAAAGCAATAAACGGACAGCCCGGGGACGGGACATATTGATCTTCTGAATCTGGCGCAAATAAGAAATGAGTACCGACTCATTATCTTCCGGCTGCTCCAGCTCGGCAGAACGAACAATATCTTCGACAAACTGGCCAAAAGCATCCGGATCGAATTCTTTCAGGAACAAATAATCCGCCTGACTATTAATAACGCGTAAAATTTCTTCGGATTCGTTCAGGCTCGTCATTAAAACAATTGGGATGCCGCTAAAACGCTCATCTTTTTTTAGCATGGTACTCAACGTTATCCCGTCTATTTCCGGCATCATAATGTCGCTGATTATGGCATTGGGGCGAAATTCTTCAAGAATGGCCAAAGCTTCACGTCCATTTTGCCCCGTAACCACTTCAAAGCCCTTTTCTTCCAATATCTTGCTAACCAGAAAACGTTGAGCCGGACTATCTTCAACAATTAAAAGTTTGGCAGTCATAGAATTTTACTTCTTTTTTTTCTTTTTTGCGTCCATTTTGGCGGCATATTCCGGATACAATTTGTGCAAACACTCCGGACACAAACTATGGGTAAAAGTAACATCGGCATACTTTTTAATGTACTCTTCCACCTGATGCCAATAACCGTCATCATCGCGAATTTTGTGGCAATTAGAACAAATGGGCAACATGCCCTGCAATTGATTGATTTTATCCAATGCCTCTTTTAACTCTTTGTTAATGCGTTCCAATTCGCGATTTTTGTACAAAATGGTTTCAAAGGTAGAAAGCAGCAAATCCACAATTTGCATTTGTTGCGATGCAATGGCATAGCGCCTACCGGCAAACATCACTTCAAACTTGACCTCCGGGCCATTGGACTCACGAATTCGCCGATTGGCCAAAATATATTCGATACGATTAGTCAAAATTTCGATATCATAAGGCTTAATAATAAAATTGTCTGCTCCCGAGCCCAGGCCTTTTACAATATCTTCCGGCTCTTGCAATGCGGTCAACAGCACAACCGCTGTTTCGCTTAAACGGGAATCGTTTTTGATCAACCGGCACAATTCAAATCCGTCAATTCCCGGCATAATCACGTCGCTGATAACGATGTCAAATGACTGCTTTGTCAATACGCCCAATGCTTCTTTTCCGTCAAAGGCAAGAGTCACATCATAACCTTCTTTCAGTAAATCGTGTTTCAAATGTAGGGCCTGGGTCTTTGAATCTTCTACAACTAATATTTTAACGGGGTCTTTTTGCATTGTTGATTCCACTCCTTACTTAAAAATTTCTTTAACCTTCTGGACGATCTCATCCGGGGAGAGGATAAATGTAGCACCGTTTAAACGGATTGCCTCTTTGGGCATGCCAAATACCACGCAACTGCTCTTACTCTGAGCGATGGTAATTCCACCTTTTTCTTTGATGAGTGCCAATTCTGCGGCACCGTCCTTGCCCATTCCCGTTAAAAGAATACCCAGCGCCCGGGCCCCGTAAACATTAGCAACCGATTCAAACAAATAAGAAACCGAAGGCTTTACATTGTGCCTTTGTGGAGCATCAACCAATTTAAACTTACCGGATGGGTCGATGATTAAATGCGCATGATCCGGAGCAAAATAAATGTGTCCGTTAAGCGGATGTTCTCCGTTTTTGGCAATTTGCACAGGTAAAGGGCTGCTGCTTTTAAGCCATTCGATTAACACCGGCAAAAAGTTTTCCGGCATGTGTTGCACTACAGCCACAGGCACGTTCAAATTTTTGGGAAATCCGGAGAATATTTTATACAACGTTTGTGGCCCTCCCGTGGAAGCGCCAATGGCAATAAATTGAATTTTACGTCGAATAGGCATACGGGATTTTTCACGAATGCGTAAATAGTTTTTTTCAATCTTGGTGCCGTCATCTGAAAACATAGCCGCGGGAGAGCTGCCCCGAATCTTTTCCACCAGCTTCTTTAGCCAGCGATTAAACTCAGGAGTGGCGATTTTAAGTTCGATTTTGGGGTAATAGTCCACAGGATATTCAACCGGCAAGTAAGTCCTTTTAGGTGCAGAAACAATAATCCGTGCCCCGTACAACTGTTGCAAGAACTGGACGATGCCGGACAATTTTTCAAGCCCATTCTTCTTGTAAATCAAAACCACATCTGGCGTATTTTCTTGCTTTAATTTGCTCAATAATTCCAGTTCATCACCTACCGCATCCATTACCTGTAACCCCTGAAATTTACTCAGGGCCTGCTTTAACAACGTACGATCCACCGCTGAATCTGAAATGATCAATAAACGTACCATATTCCCCGTTCAATTTATTTAAATAAGTGTCTTAATTAAGTCTAACAGTGACTTTTGCTCGAAAGAACTTTTGATAAAATAGGCATTTGCACCGGCCTCCAGCCCGCGCTTCTGATCTTCCTTACTGCCGAGAGAAGTCAATAATATTAAAGGCATGTTTTTTAATTTTTGGTCCTTTCGAATCTTTTTGGTCAAAGCAATTCCGTCCATCTCCGGCATTTCCACATCAGAAACAATCAAATCAAACGACTCTTTTTGCAGCAATTTCCATGCCTGGGCGCCATCTACCGCCGTTTGCACGGCAAAACCCGCACCTTCCAATACATTTTTTAGCAAAACCCGGGAAGTAATAGAATCTTCGACCACCAAAATTTTCTTCTTGCGAACTTTTTGTTCTTTTGCTTCCGACGCTATTTGCCCGGAACCACGTTTAAACAAATCGGTTGTGTTTAATACGGGGACCAGATTTCCATCTCCCAGAATGGTAGCCCCGGCTAAAAAGGGGATCTCTTCCAAGGGCGGATTTAACCTTTTGAGCAATATTTCGCGTTCATCAATAATTTGATCCACGATCAGGGCAATACGCCGATCGCCCCATTTTAAAATCATTAAGTTAAGCTTTTCCCTCTCGACGATCTTTTGGGGTTTTAGCTTAAGCAAACCGGCCAAATCAAAAATCGGAATGTTTTTATTCTTGTATTTGACTACTTTTCTCCCCTCAACAGAACGCAAATGCGCCGCAGGAATGCGTAAAGGCGTTTCAACGACTCTCGTGGGAATGATAAATTTTTGTCCGGCGATCGATATGAGAATACCGCGACTGGTAGCAATATTTAATGGCAACGTAATCAAAAATGAGCAACCAAACGGAGGGTTATTTTCCACCTTAATAGAACCACCCAACTTTTCGATATTTTCCATTACCACCGCCATTCCTAACCCGCGTCCTGAAACTCTGCTTACCTTATCTTTGGTGGAAAAACCTGATTTAAAAATTAAGCTTAGAACTTGCGCTTCTGTGTAGCTATTTAACTCCTCTTCCGTCACCAGTTGTTTTTGCAAAGCCGCGTTTTTTAACCTTTCCAGATCAATCCCCTGCCCGTCATCGCTTATCCGAATCACTACATTCTGTTCACGTGGCGGCAGCACCTCAATGGTAATGTGTCCTTTTTCTGCTTTACCCTTTTTTACCCGTTCTTCAGGCGTTTCTATGCCATGATCAATGCTGTTTCGAATTAAATGAATCAATGGATCTTTTAAAGCTTCCAGCACATGCTTGTCCAGCTCAATCTCATCGCCGATAATTTTCAGTTCAATCTGCTTCTTCAATTCCCGCGCAATGCTTCGGGTGGATGTTTGCAAATAATTGGTAATGGTACTAAAAGGGAACATCATCAACTGGCGTACATCGGTCAAATGGTTCTCGATGAGCGTTGCAATCTGGTAGTTATCTTTTTCCAGAATGCTGCCAAATTGCAGCATGTCTTTTTCGATGTGATAAACGGCCTCCAATTTATTATTGTAAAGGGCCAGCAACTGCTTTAACACATCCAGATTTTGGGCGGCATTCTGCGAATTCTGAATTTTGATCCGGGAAAGCGCCTGCTGCAATTGCGCAAAAAATTCCACCATCGCTTGTTTTGTGTTCTTCAGACTATCATAAATATTCTGCACGTATTGAACGTAATGGTCGTTTTTTAATTTGATCATTAACAATTCTTCGGATTGATTCATCAGGTGGTCAATCCGCTTGAATGAAACCCGAATCGTTTCGTCCTGTTTTTTGGCCGGGAGGTGTTCTTCTTTGGAAGCACCGGAGGCTTTACGTTTCGGCTCAGGTTGTTTCTCCGGAGCAGCCTTCGGAAAGGCCGGGGGAGGCTCCTGCGAATTTTTGGGAGGCTTCACGTCTTCCCTGGGCTTGGCTTCTTTTTTCTTTTTTTGTGGTTTTTTCTTCGTCTCTTCTTTTTCGGGTGAGGCATCATCCAGCTCGCCTGCCAGGGCCTTTTTCAAATTTTCCACCACTTCAAAATCGGCCGCCTGATCGGGCTGATCACCATTTATAATTTCCGAAAGCTGTTCTACTCCCTCCATCAAAACATCCATCAGGGCAGGGGAAAGCTCCATTTCTCCGTTCTTCAAACGGGAAAAGATCGTTTCCATCACCTGACAAATCTCTTCGATTCCGGAATAATTAACCGCACGCGCTGCCCCTTTTAAACTATGAGTAGTGCGAAATACTTGTTCCAAAACCTCGGGGTTGGGTCCGTTCTCTAATTCCAGCAACCCGCTGCTCAGAACATTCAAATAATCTTCCGCTTCGCTCTTGAATATCTCGATCAGTTCCTGCAGAAAATCCTGGTCCATGTATTTGCCTCAGCTTTATAATTTGTACATTGAGACCATTTGTTTTAAGTATTCGGCCGTCTGTTTCAGACCGATAATCACTTCTTCCATTTGGCGCATGCCATCCAGATTTTGCGAGGTCGCATCTTTGATGTTCTCCATCGCCTCTTTAATCTGCGCCGTTCCTTCTATTTGTTCATGGCTGGCCTCGGCCACTTCCGAAACCAGATGAATCAGGTGATCAATGGAATTGGACAGTGTTTCCACAGCCTGGTTAACCTTTTCCATGTGCACGGAGCCTTCATTCACAATTTTATTGGTTTGTTCCACCTGCATTACCGAACGACTAATGGATTCCTGAATAGCATCCAGAATGGTGCGGATTTGTTGAGTCGCTTTTTTGGACTGCTCGGCCAAATTGCGGACTTCGTTGGCCACCACGGCAAAACCGCGTCCATATTCCCCGGCCTTGGTAGCTTCAATCGAAGCATTAATGGCTAAAATATTCGATTGCTCGGCTATTTCCTGCACCGCCGTGGTAATTTCGCTAATTGTCTGACTCTGTTTGCTCAAATCCACCATACTGTTGGCCACTTCGTCAATTTGTGTTTTTACATGACCGATCACCTGATAAATGGCATTAATCGCTTCCTTGCTGTTCTCGGATGCTTCGATGGTTTGATTGCTGCTTTGCAAAGCATCCTTGGCCTTTTCGTCAAAGCTGCGTGCCAGTTGGGCTACTTCTTCCGAACTGCTGGCCGTTTGAGTAATGGCCGATGCCGTTTCCGAAGACGAAGCGGTAATTTGTGAAATTGTAGCCGAAATTTCTGCCGAGCTGGAAGAGATGTTATTGATGTGTTCCCGCACGTCGTAAATTTGCGAATGCAACCGTTCTACCATCTTTTGTAAATTTTGGGCTAAGCCGTCCAATTCGTTCCCGTAATCGAACTGGGGTACTTCCACCTTCAAATTTCCCGCACTCACTTCCGTAAGCGTATTGTTGATGAGTTCGATGGGAGTGCTAACCAAACGAGAAAGCCAGAATACTACCAATAAACCGGTCAAAATCAAAAACAGAACCACAAAGAACAGATAAACCCGCAAGTGCGCAAACGGTTTAGCCAATACCGTTTCATCCATCTGCGCAACCAGCCGCCAATCCAGATCGGCGTTTGGCAAGTGTAACGCTTCCACTGTGGCCAGCACTTTTTCTCCCGTGGCATCTTTGGTGTAAAAAGTGGACTCGCCCTGAGCAAATTTTTTCAAAGGAAAACGATATTGAGAGGACACATCTCCCTCGTTTGTCACTAAAATTGTACCGCTCGCATCGGTCAACAGAATTTTAGCCTTCTGTTCCAGTGATGTTTTAGGCGCCAAAATTTTCGCAATATTTTCAGGAGGAATATTTACCAGAATCACACCAGTCACATCCCCGTTGCGGGCAAAAACCGGTGTTCCCATAAAACAAACTTTCTTATTTAGCGGCGCATAATATTTAAAATCGGAAAGCAATGTTGCCCGCTGGGACAAAATCGTTTGCACAAATCCGGCCACAAACGAGGTGCTCAATTTCCCGTTTAAAAAGCTTAACCCAAAATCGGCACTGGGCATGCTCTGGTAAACAATCATCCCGCTTTGGGCCTCTACAAGAGAAACCGGTGTTTCCTGCCAGGCCGCCAGCATGCGATTAAGCTGGGCATATTCCCGGGGAAATTGTTTGGCCAAACCGCTGGCATCCATTCCCGAATTTGCCATCACCCGGGCGGCCTTTTCCAAAAAATTCTGCACCTGTTGCGCGGCAGCAATTAAACCGATCTTTTCCTTTTGGTCTTTGCAGAATTGCTGCATTTCGCTAATCTTTCCGTCCCGAATGGTGATTAACTGCTGTGCCTGATTTTTTTTGATGTCGGCCCCTAAATAATAATACGTAATCACTGCCCCGACAATGACAGGTACAACGATTAAAAGGAGCATCACAATAAGAAATTGCGTTCGAATTGAGGAACTTACTTTCTTTAAAGTCATTGATCTATCCTCCAAAACTTTTGAAAATGCTAATTTTCCAACCGCTTTATTTTTTCCAGAATTTTATCCGGATTGAGAATGATAATTCCATCATTACTTAATCCCAATATCAGCCCTTCTTCCATGCTTTTAATTCCGGTGATTGATGCATCCATATCGCGTTCGTAAATGGTTTTAAATTCGTCAATTTTCTCCACTAAAAACGCAACCTTCAACGTTTCATGATCGATAATCATTAATTGCATCGATTGGGTCTCTTCGTGGGCGGGCAGTCCCAAAAGCACTTTTAAATCGACCACGGAATAAAGCACCCCGTACAAATTTGTTATTCCTTTAATAAAAGACGGCACACCGGGCAGGGGCACTGTACTGGAAAGAGTTCGAATGCCTTTCAACCAATTTGCTCCGATAGCGTACTTTTCGTTATTTAAAATAAAAACAACTACATTCAGACTTTCTTCCTGTTGTTCCCGCTCTATTTTGGCTTTAGCCAACAATTCCGTGCGTTTCCGCAAAAGCTCTTTGACTAATTCCTGATTTCCCATTTTTCTTCCTCTATTGCCCGGCAATTATGGTTTGTGCCATACTGGCCAACTGCGAAACAACGAGTCCATCGCTGTCAGGGACCGAAGCCGAGGCTTCCATTTTTTGCAGAACTTCAAGCACATTCTTAAAAGCTTTCTGTGCCTGTTCGCTTTTACCTTGCATCAAATAAACCGTGCCCAGATTAAAATGGGCCATTGCATAATTCGGATCAAAATAAAGGGCCCGCTTAAAATTTTCTTCTGCTTTCGCCAGATTGCCCATCTCCAGATAAATATTTCCCAAGAAATAGTAGCCCCTTTTATCGAAAGAATGTTTTTTAACGTATTGTTCGCATAATTTTTTGGCTTCACTCAGCAACCCTTTATCGGCCAGGCGGCGAATTTGCGCCAGTTCGTCGGTCAACAAAGCATCGTGCTTATTTTGTATTTCGGATGATTTCGGAGATTCTACAGGAACTGGCGTATTTCGTTGCGGAATAACATCCCTTACATTCAGCAACCGCACCTTTTTCCCTGCCCTGCGGAGTAAATCCATCGGTTTTCTGGAGCGTTTTTTAGGAGGCACATCTTTTGGTTCCGGCTTTGCCTTTTGGTACAAAATGGTGCCCTGCACCGTTTTAGGCTTGTATTTTTTCAATTTTAGCGAAGGGAATTCACTTGGCCCGGTAATCAAATATCCTTCATCATCCAAGATGGTGTAAAACTTGGTCAAAATTTCGATGACGGTGGCCTTGGGCATGTAAATCAGCACATTTCGGCAAAAGATAAGATCAAAACGCTGCACCCCGCTAACCGGAGGATATGGCCCATCCACCAGATTATGCGTCATAAACGTAACCATTTGCCGGACTTCGGCCTTTAACTGGAACTTACCGGGTGCCACTTCCGAAAAATATTTTTCTTTTAACCATGAAGGCGTCCCCCGAAATGACCATTCTGTGTAAACCGCCTTTTTCGCTTTTTTTAAAATTTCGGGATTAATGTCGGTGGCAATAATCTTGATTTGCCAGTGATGGTTTGCTCCCAACAGTTCGGTCAGTAAAATGGCCACAGAGTATGGTTCTTCTCCGCTCGAGCATCCGGCACTCCAGATATTAATTTGGTGAGAATATTTTTTCCGCTTAATCAACTCCGGTAAAACGACATGCTGCAATGCCTCGAATAAATTTCGATTACGTAAAAAATATGTTTCCGGAATGGTAAGTTCGTTAATAAAATTGGGGATGCGATTAAAATTGCCACTTACCAGATAGTGAAAGTACACATCCGATTGTGCCGCACTTTGAAGCAGGGATTGAATTCTTCGTTCCAGATCTTTTAATTTATCTCCGGTGTAATCAAGCCCGTATTTTTCCTTAATTAGATTAGCAATAAATGCCAACTGCTCAGGCTGAAATTTGCGCGTACTTTTGGAAAACGTGTTCATTTTGCCCATCAATTAAGTTTTCGATGCTTTTCCCTTCTTTCAGGCTCAAAATTTTCTGCGGATTCACAATCATAATAAACCCGTCCCCATGTTTAATGACTCGTTCGATCAATGGAGAGTCACCAATAATTGTGTTTAATGGAACGTCATGATCCACCAATCCCGGGATAAGCCCAACAATGCTATCAACCACAAAACAGAGTGTTTTGCCCAACGCCCTGAAAATGATCATATAATCCGAAAGGCGAAATTCTCGTTCAGGAAAATTCAGCTGATAGCGGATATCAACAACCGGGACAATTTCTCCCATTACATTGATGATCCCTTTAATCACTCTGGGAGATTTGGGTACCGATGTTATCTCTACAATTTGTGAAACGCGAATTACGGCATCGGCCGTGATGCCGAAAAGCTTGTTATCGATATTAAAGCCTAAATATACATTTTCCATAATGTTCCTCGGTTTCTATTTGCAAAGTTATTATCGTACTAAAAAATCAAAAAATGAGACACCACCGACTTTAGGAATTTAAATGGGAAATTTGTGATCAATTTCCGACTTTTTGTTAAAGCCCGGCGCACTTTTCATCATTTTTTAACAGATTTTTCTCATTAACCAATTTATTGCTTGCCACCACAGAGTTTTTTAAAATAGGAAAAACAATCGGTTAAAAAAGAGTTCACTTAAACAGTTTCCCGGAACTTCCGATGATGAAAGATATTAAAACCTTAAACGTGCTGCAGGGACATTAAAACATGCGTTGGGCATCGGTTCTCAAAAAAATTGTGCTCGGAAGTTTTCTGTTCTTATCCCTTCTTATTCTTTTTTTCGTATTTCTGTACTGGCAAACGGATGTTGTCTCCAATGGCATTAAAACTTATCTGGACAAAACGCTTGGTGGCAAAGCAAAAATTGAATACCAATCACTTTACGGGACCTTACTCAATTCCGTTAAAATCAAAAAATTATCCGTAAAAGCCCGGAGCGGAGTGGAGCTAAAGGTAAACTATCTGGAACTTCGTTACCGCCTTTTCCCTTTACTGTCGAACAAAATCGAAATCTCCCGTATCATTCTCGATCGGGTGCAAATCACCTTGCCAAAACAAGAATCTTCTTCCTCCGCTCCCCCCGTTTCGGCAGACTCGCTGCTGAATTATTTGCAAAACCATTATCTGCCCCGCCAACTTTTGGGAGATTTACCCGACATCGATTTACGCAATCTGGAAATCACCTCTTCCCAAATTCGTATTCGGGGAGAGCCCCTCACCTTTACCGATATTCAATTGCGCTTGTCACGCTTGCGGTTAAAACCCAACGCCATCTTTTTGATGCTGACCAATTTAAGCGGGAAATGGCAGGAGCAACAGCTGCTTCTTAAAAGCCTTTCCTTTGTTTTAAAAGGCGATCAACACGGAATTAATCTGAATCAGGGAGAACTGCACACGGCCCGTTCCGAGCTTTTATTCAATGCCCTGCTCGAACCCAACAGCGGACTGAATTTTAACCTGACCTATTTTTCGCTCGATTTGTCCGAATTGCGTCGCCAGGCTTCCTTACCCTATTTCCGGCGAGGGAAAATCAGCGGTACCCTGTCTCTGAGCGGTGTGCCCGTGCACTTTGGCATCGAAGGCAAAGTCAAAGGTGCCATCGATCAACGCAAAATTTCTCAGCTGGATTTTGCTCTGCGCTACGATCGCGGAGAAATATTTCTGGATCGTTTGCAGCTAAATTCCAATTTCGGCCAAATAAAAGCCAATGGCTATTGGAATCAGGAAAAACGCATTATCGGACGGCTCTCCGTGAAAGCGCTCAATCTTTTCACCATCATGCCGGAGCTGCCCTCCACCCACATTAACGGACAACTCACTTTAAACGCTTCCAATTTGCGGCTTTCGCGTTTAACCGGGCATGGGGCGCTGACCCTTAACCAATCGATGATCGATTCCATCCGCATCGATTCCGTCCATTTCCGCATTAAAGCGCGCCGGGGCTTTTTGACCATTTCCGAACCATCTTTCATTAAAATCGCCGACAGTTCCAAATTCTTTTTGAGCGGAACGTTAGACAAAAACCGACAGATCGATTTTTCTTTACTAACTTTTAACAATGCGCTCCCACGCCTGCTGCGCGATCTGGGAGGTGATTCCCTCTCCGGACATTTTGACGGCCGCATTCGTTTGTTTGGCCCTCTGGGCAATCCCAACCTTTCGGGCAATTTCTTTTGTCCGCATTTTAAAGGCTACGGAGTCCGCCTCGATTCTACCAAGTTTAATATTTACCTGGAAGGGCTGGTCAAAGAACGGTTTGGCAACGGCGATTTCCGCATTGCTTCGGGCCGAATTGGCAATTTCCCTCTGGACCGGGTGAGTTTCCATTTGTACAGCAAAAAGCAGCACATCGAACTCCAAAATTTGCGCTTCATCAGCGGAAAGAACTATTTCGATACTTCCGTACGCATCAATTGGGCAATCGACAGTTTAAACGTTGCTTTCTACCCGTGGAAAATCCAATACCAGCAATATTGGGCCGCGGCAAAAGACACCCTGGAAATTACGGTTAATGACCAGGAAGCCATTCTCGAAGACTGGCAATTTTACGGCCCGCAAAATTCCCGGCTAAACATCAATGGTTTTTTCGATTTTAACACAAACGATTTTCAAACATTCGTCTCCTTGCAAAATGTGCGTATTGCACCTATCGAAAAATTGGCGGGCAGCAATTTGGCGCTGGACGGCATCACGAACGGCTATGTGGAAATCATTACCCCGCTGACCGATCCGAATATCGAGGTAGACCTGAAAGTGGACAGTCTGGCTCTGCAGCGAATTTTATTGGGAAATCTGATTTCCAAATTTCGTTACGCCGACGAGTCGCTTTCCATCGACTCCCTTAGTTTGAAAAACGGCTCTGCGCTTGTCGCTGCCAACGGCTCCTTTGCCCTGCACATCGGGGAAAAGGAATTTAATTTGCTGCAGAATACCACGGCAAATCTTACCCTCAACTGGAAAAAGATTTCCCTGATGCCTTACAAAGAGCTTTTTGCCGGTATCCATCGTTTGCAGGGAATTACCTCCGGGCAACTTCGGGTTACCGGAGCTGTGGAGCGCCCCGAAATTCGCTCCCACATGGTTTTGGATCGCTTCAGAGTCGATGATTTTTCCGGAGATTCCTTACGCGCACAGCTTCACTACGCCGATGGCTACGTGCATCTGGATTCCTTTAGCGTTGTGCTGGACAGCAGCACCTTTCATGCCACCGGATGGCAAAAATTCGACTTAAACTTAGCCGACATGCAGGATGACATTTTGCAGGAACCCTTCCGCCTGCATGTGTGGAGTCACGACGACCAATTAATGTTTCTGGGCAATTTAAACGAAACGGTAGAATCGATTCAAGGGCCGTACAAAATCGATTTGCTCTTAACCGGCACCCCGGCCAAACCGACGGTTAAAGAAGGAAGCATTTCATTGACCGACGGTCAGATTCTCCTCTCCATGATTCGGGACCCCATTAAAAATGTGCAATTCGACGCAACCATCCAAAATGCTCTTTTGACCATTAACGAATGCCGGGCCTATTCCCGCGCGGAAAAAGACATCTGGCAAAAATTGTGGGGTTTTGTCAGTTCACTGTTACCCTGGGGCAAACACGCCGCCAAAGAGGGCTCGCTCATTGCCAGCGGACAAATCGATTTGAACGACCTGTATCGGCCGAAAGTGGATTTACGCGTAAAATTAGAGCAATTTTACGTGGATTATTTTATTCAGAACTTTTCGCTCATCGTCTCTTCGGACAACCTGACCATTCGGGGCCAGGACACCATTCTGGTGCAGGGCGACTTGTACGTGCCCAAAGGTGTTTTCGAAGTCGATCTGGCCCAATTGTCCCGTAACGTGTATCTGACCGAAGAGACCGTCAAGCCCATTCCGCCCTATTTGAGCCTGAACCTGCGCATTGAAATCCCGGACAATTTTACCGTTACCAGTTCTCCTTTGGATTTGACCAACAATTTCCGTATTACTTTTATGGGTGACCTGGTGGTAACCATGGAACCGCCTTCGGAAGAACCGCGTATTCAGGGCCACCTGGAAGCCACCAACGGCAAATACGCCTCGTGGAATCAAAATTTCGTGGTGGAAGAGGCAACCATCGATTTTAAGAATCATTTGCCGCCCAATCCGGACATTAACTTCAAAGCGTTCAAAGTAATTCGCAATAAAACCTTCGAGCTCTCCATTACCGGAAATCTGGAAGAGCTTAATCAAAACATTCGTGTGCTGGAAAACGGGCAGGAACTGAATCTCTCTTATTTCGACAAAATTGCCCTGCTCACTTTGGGCACCGATATCTCCACCTTGCAATCGAACGTGGACTCCACATTGCGCAATGTGGGAGAAAGCATCGCCACTACTTCCATTCTAACGGCAGTGGAACGCGGTGCAGAACGTTTTATGGGCCTGGACAAAGTGGAAATTAGTGCCAACAAGTCATTGATCGATTTAAACCGTTTCCGCCTGAACAATGGTTTAAGCGACGCATCGATCGCTTTCGGTAAATATTTGACCAGCGATTTGTACGTGGAATACCGCACGCAGTTTGGCAGCAACATTCCCGCGCCGCGCCTGAGCTGGGATGCCGGTAACCGGGTAGGGCTGCAATACCGCATCAATCGCCATTGGACATTAGACAGTTACTACGAAGTAACCCAAAAAGGCAACACCCGCATCAAATTCGGATTAAGCTGGGAGTACGCATTTTGAAAATAAAAAAACGCGCTGAGATCATGGAACGAAAACACAAAAGCATCATTTGGAGCGTGATCATTCCTGTTTTACTGGCCGCTTTACTCGGCTCTCCTTCCTGCGTGTTTGCCGGGGGACGCAAAATTGCCAAAATCGTTTTCAGCAAAATCGATTTCAAAGGTGATCAGTCCCTGGACGAAATCATTAATTCACACAAAAACGGGCTGTACGAGCCCCGCCTGGTTAAACTGGACAAACTTTTGCTAACCAATTATTTCAAGAATTACGGCTTCATGTCGGTGACGGTGCGGGACAGCGTGGTACTTAACCGCCGAACCAATAAAGTTGTTCTTTACTACCTGATCGATTTGGGAAGGCGTTATTATTTTGGGGGCGTGCGTTTTAACGGCGTGCACGATGTGCCACTGAAAAAATTAAAGCCGGCATTCAAAGAATTAAAAATCGGCGAGCCTTTTACGGAAAATAAAGTGGGACTGGCAATTCGTCAACTGGAAAACATTTACTACAATTCCGGAAAACCTTACGCCCAGATTAATGTGCGTTACATGTTTGAGCAGGATTCGTTAATTTATCTTTACCTTAACATTCGCGAAAATGCCACGGTGTTCATCAAAAAAATCACCTACCAGGGCATGCACCTGGTCCAGAAATTTATTATCCGGCGCGAGCTGGAAATCAAACCCGGAGATAAATACAACCGCGAAAAGCTGAACCGTTCCCAACAAAATCTTTACGCCACCGGCCTTTTCCGCTACGTGCGCTTCGATTTATCACCGGAACCCGGCGATTCATCTCAGGCGATTCTAAAAATTTTTGTGCAGGAAAAGGAAGCGCGCTGGGTGGGGTTTCGTCTGGGCGTTGCCCGTGATCAGGAAATTTATTACGGGAATAAACTGGAATTTACCCTGCGCGGCGGACACCGCAATCTTTTCGGAACGGGACGCAGCGTTAGTCTGGAAATAACCCCATCTTTCTACTACAACTTCGACAAAAACAAAATTTACAATCCGGACAACCGGGCAACCCTGATGTACGTAGAACCGTGGATATTAAACACACGCACCCCGGGCATTTTTCGCATCTCGCTGGAACAGTATCGTCCGGTGTACAGCGCACACTTCGATATTTACCGTACCTCTTTCACGGTGAACAAGCGTTTGCACCGCGGAGAAGAATTTAACGGCTCCTTTTCCGCGCGTTTGGTAGACCGTTTAACCGAGGGCATCATTGACAGCACGGAAATCAATCCTGCCGACATAAACAAAAACGCCGTGTACGCTCTTTCGTTCTTTTACAAACGCGACAAACGAAAAAACATCTTCAATCCGCAAAACAGCTCTTACACCGATGTCAGCCTGTCGTTTAGTTACAGTCGGGGGAAGAATGAGCTGGGCGCTTTGGAGATCAATCGCTATGTAACGATCGTGGCGTCGTGGAAACGCTACCAGCCATTCCGCCCCAAGGTGCTACACTTCCCGCGCTGGCATTTTACCTTTGCCACCCGCGTTAAAGGCGGAGCGATTCTGGAACCCGGCGGAAACGGCACCATCCCATTCGACGATCGCTTCTTTTTAGGGGGCGCCACCACAGTACGCGGTTACCACGAGCAGATGCTGGGGCCCGGTCTGGTTTACGACGCCAACGGCAAAATTTTGAAAGCGGCCGGCGGCAAGGCCATGTTCGTGGCCAATGCCGAATTGCGCATGCCTTTGTTCTGGTTTGTGGTGCTGGAAACCTTTGTCGATGCCGGAAATGTGTGGGCAGAATTGAACCGGGTCAATCCACTGGAAATCAAATTTACGACCGGCGCCGGTCTGGCCTTTATGACCCCACTTGGCCCGATTCGCATCGACTACGGTTACAAACTTATGCCCGACAAAGCCGATCCCACGCGGTCGGCCATCCACGCCGGATTGTACTTTGCCTTTTAATGAATCGGGGCCTGCAGCCAAGGATGCGGAAGAGACTGCAAATTCTAAGACGGGCAAACTTACAAGATGCTGAACGACAAAAATTGAACAGGCTTGTTTAAAGGCACAGAATGCACATTTTCTGCTTGCCAAATTGGAAACAGAAGAATAAAAAAACGGGCACAAAAGAATTTTCTCTTGTGCCCGTTGGTGGGCGGTACAGGACTCGAACCTGTGACCTCTACGATGTGAGCGTAGCGCTCTAACCAACTGAGCTAACCGCCCATAATTTGAACGGCACAAATTTAAAAAATTCAAGCACCAGAAGCAAACCGATCGTCATTTATTTTAAAGGAGTGCCTGCCAAAAATTTGAATCCCCCTTTTTTTCTCCTTAAACTACCCCTGTTTTAATTTAGGAACGAATCATGGAACGCGACGATCTCTATTTCATGCGCGAAGCCATTCGCGAAGGACGCAAGGCCCTGGCAAGCGGCGATGTACCGATTGGTGCGGTGGTGGTGCTGAACGGCCGCATCATTGGTCGCGGGCACAATCAGGTAGAATTGCTGAAAGATCCCACGGCCCACGCCGAAATGATCGCCATTACCGCGGCCACGGCCACCATCGGTGAAAAATGGTTGCGGGACGCTACTTTGTACGTAACAGTGGAACCCTGCGCCATGTGCGCCGGAGCGGCGGTACTGGCCCGGCTGAAACGCGTAGTTTACGGCGTGCAGGAAATCAAGACCGGGGCCCATTCCAGCCTGTTCAACTTACTGAACGATCCGCGTTTGAACCACCAAATCGAGGTAACGCCGGGAATAGCCCGCGACGAATGCGCCGCGCTGATGATGGAGTTTTTCCAGCGCCTGCGCGAGCAGAACGAGAAGAAATGAAGTTTGGTCGAATCCACCTTACCCTGAGTTTAACTGTCCCAAACCCGGAGCAGAAATTCCACCTTTATTATTAATGCCCGCTAATATCGATTTTGTGTAAATTCCTTTTTAACCCCAAAACAGCGGAGAAAGCGTGACGCACACTTATTCGCCCGAAGTACCTGGGCTTATGTATTTGAGATGCGAAACACATCCCCGTTTGCAATCGCTGGCACCAAATCCGGGCACGACAATTTCGCCCTCGGTTTGTTGATTAACCGTGCATTCGTCTTCGTCAAAACGACGCACTTCCACAATGCGCACGTGACGTTTCGTGGTTAAATAGTCAATGTGCCAACGTTTGGGTTTGCGCTTTTTCAGATGCCGGGCAATGCGCTGTTCCATGTTGCGTTTAGCACTGCCGGTGTACACGTAAATACCGGGTTTAAAATGGTGGGTGCCTAAGGCACCCACCTGAATGGTCATTTCAGTCTCAACCCGCAGGAATAATTGATAGGATTGAAATTGCAACATCGGCGCTACCGTGTTAAAGTTTGAATAATCGCTTTATGCTGAGGGAATTGTTTCAGCAGTTCGGAACGTTCCCCCAATTCAAAATCGTCAAATTCAAAACCCGGAGCCACAGTGCAGCCCATTAAGGCAAAGCCGGAGGCATCCAATACTCTTGCACCGAACCAGCAACCATGAGGAATGACCGCTTGAAACGCTTGCCCGTTATCGGGATTGGGACCTAAAGTTCTTTCGGCCAAAGTGCCGTCTTCCAGAATCATACTAATCTTCACAGGACTACCCAAATAAAAATGCCAGATCTCATCCGACTTCAAACGATGCAAAGCCGAAAATTGATCGCCGGGCAATAAAAAATAAATGGACGTGGCAAAAGCATGTGCTTTTGTGTAGCGTTCGGGCAGGGCCTCACGCGTAATTTGTTCCCCGCTGCGGTACACCTCTCCAAAATACCCGCCTTCCGGATGCGGCTTTAAATTCAAAGCATCAATCCAATATGTTGCCGTTTTTTTCATTTTAATTCCACGTACAAACAACTTTTAAACTGCTTTGAATTACGCATCTTTTTCCTTTGGTTTTTCGCCTAAAATTTCCTTCACATCATCGGCATCGATATTTTCTTTTTCCAACAACCGCTGTGCCATTTGATCCAGCTTGTCCCGCTTTTCGGTTAAAAGTTCCAATACGTCTTTGTAACATTGGTCGATTATTTCCAGAACTTCTTCATCGATCATTTCTTCGATCTTTTGCGAATGCGGCGTCACGGTCGGGCCTTGTCCCAAAAACTGGCCCTGCGTGCCTTCGACCAACGACAAATTTGGCAGGCGTTTGCTCATGCCGTAAACCACAATCATGCTGCGGGCAATTTTGCTAACCCGCTCCAGATCATTGGAAGCGCCGGTGGAAATTTCACCGAACACCAACTGCTCGGCCGCACGGCCTCCCAAAAGTCCTTTAATTTTTCCCAGCAATTCTTCGCGTGACATCAAAAAGCGGTCTTCGGTCGGCGTTTGCAACGTGTAGCCCAATGCCCCTAATCCGCGCGGGACAATGGAAACTTTCTGCACCTCATCCGCGCCGGGCGTAAAATAGCCCACTATGGCATGGCCCGATTCGTGATAGGCAATAATCTTACGTTCTTTGGGGTTGATGACCCGATTCTTTTTTTCCAGACCGGCAACGACGCGTTCAAAAGCATCCTGAAAATCTTTCATGGTAATTTTATCGCGTCCGGCCCGGGAGGCCAGCAAGGCTGCCTCGTTACATAGATTGGCCAAATCTGCACCGACAAAACCGGTGGTCATGGCGGCAATTTTTTCCAGATCGATATCATCGCCCAGTACCAGATTGCGGGTGTGCACTTTCAGAATAGCCACGCGGCCTTTAAAGTCGGGACGATCCACCAAAATTTGTCGGTCGAACCGTCCCGGACGCAGCAAAGCCGGATCCAGCACTTCGGGCCGGTTGGTGGCACCCATGATAATAATACCGCTCTTGGGATCAAAGCCATCCATTTCGATGAGCAACTGGTTCAAAGTATTTTCGCGTTCGTCGTAGCCACCTCCAATGTGCACGTTGCCGGCGCGGCTTTTACCGATGGCATCCAGCTCATCAATAAAAATAATACAGGGTGCTTTGGCTTTGGCCTCGGCGAACAAATCGCGCACGCGGGCTGCACCCACGCCCACAAACATTTCCACAAAGTCCGAACCGCTCATACTGAAAAACGGCACACCGGCCTCACCGGCCACGGCGCGCGCCAATAAAGTTTTTCCCGTTCCCGGAGGGCCAACCAACAAAACTCCCTTGGGCAAACGGGCGCCGAGACGCGTGTACTTTTGCGGTTCTTTTAAAAAGTTAACGATTTCTTTGACTTCTTCTACCGCCTCGTCAATTCCGGCCACATCGTCAAACGTTACGCGCTTTTCGGGATCGTACTCGTAAATTTTGGCCTTGTTCTTTCCGATATTCAACACCCCGGGGCCTTTGCCCATACGGTTAAACAAGTAGCCCCACAAGAGGAATAAAAATCCAAAAGGAATTATCCAGTCCAAAAACAGATTTTTGAACCAATCATTGCTGATTTTCCCCTTGTAATCCACATTGGCTTTTTGCAGGTCTTCGATGAGCTTATCGTCTTTAAGGCGAATTACGTAAAACTCGCGAGCCAATTGCGCTTTGTACTCCTTCTCGTATTTTTCCAGTTTCAGACGCCACGGAGTGTGCCTGGTGGGAATGGTCAAATTCTTCGCGTTCGATTTTTCCTGTTTTTTGCTCTTGAGCGAATCTTCGGGTGCCTTTAGTTTGCCAAATATTTTGGTTTGGGTAAGCACAACGCTTTCGATTTTACCCTGCGCCAAATAATCCCGAAATTTTTTGTAGGAAATTTCTTTGATTTGCGGCGTCGAAAAGAACAAGGACTCAATAAACAAAATCACAAAAAAAATGGTAATGTAATACCAAATGGAAAACTTAGTCCTTTTTTCCATGGAGGGCTCCTAATTTTTTTGTTTTATCTAATCACATTTTCAAATCAAAAATAAAATGGGACATTTGATTCCTGATTTCTTCAACCATTATTTTCCTGTCTTTTTTACTAATGTCATCATACCACAAAAGCATTGAAATACTATTGAAATTAATGAAGAAGAAAAATTTTTCCAGAATATGCCTAAGGTTGCTTTTTCTTGGGTTCCTTTTTATTTCAAATTTCAAAGAATTTAATTTTCGTTTGAATGAAGGGGAAATCCGGCTTTCCTGATTAACTTTTTCCTTGAAACGGTTAAACTCTTTAATAAAAGATTCAATATCTTTTTTATTTAAATCGCGTTTGTAATACAGGGAATCAATAGTAGCATACAAATATTTCAGATATTTAACGACAAGTTCCTGATCGAGTCTCTTATCCATTTTACTCCGTCATGAAAAGATATGAATTCGAACGTTCCCTTTGTTACACCAATTTAGCAGACAGCAGGCAAAAAAGAAGGCCGCAAAGCGACCTTCTTCAAAATACAAATTTCAGACTTTAATATTCCCGAATTCTTTCAATTTGCCAACAACCAAATCTTTGATTTCTTCCAGACGTTCCGGTGTACGCGCCTCAAAACGCAACACCAAAACAGGCTGAGTATTGGAAGCACGTACCAATCCCCAGCCGTCACCAAACTGAATGCGCACGCCGTCAATGGCTACTACATCGTAATGCCGGGAAAAGTATTCTTCGGCCTTGCGGGCAATTTCAAACTTCAGCTTGTCCGATTCTACCTCGGCCCGGATTTCCGGAGTGGAATAGTATTTTGGCACATCGCTCAAAAACTCCGAAACCTTCTGTTTGCTGCGTGAAACCAGCTCAACCATTCGTGCCGAGGCGTAAATCGCATCGTCAAACCCGAAATAGCGATCGGCAAAGAAAATGTGCCCGCTCATCTCGCCGGCCAAAGGCGCCTTCATGTCTTTCATTTTCTGCTTCAGATTGGAATGCCCGGTTTTGGACATAACCGGTTTGCCTCCGAACTTTTCAATCATTTCCGGCAGGGCCTGCGAACATTTGACGTCAAAAATAATGGGCGCACCGGGATGGGTACGCAAAACATCCCGACTGAAAATAATCATCAATTTGTCACCCCAGATTACTTCACCGTTTTCATCGACCACACCAATACGGTCGGCATCGCCATCATATCCGATACCCAACTCGGCATCGCTCTCTTTGGTGGTCTTGATCAGTTCCTGAATGTATTTGACCACCGTGGGATCGGGATGATGGTTGGGGAAACGCCCGTCCGGGGTATCGAACAGGTCGATGGTGTCGGCACCTAATTCTTTGAACAAACGGTGCGCCACCAGAGAGGCCGCTCCGTTGCCCGAATCCAACACCACCTTAACCGGACGTTCCAGCTTAATGTCTTTTTTAATGTAAGCAATGTAATCGTCAATAATTTCCTGTTTTTCGTAAGAGCCACTCCCGCTTTCAAAATCTTTGTTTTCAATCAGTCGGCGAATTTCCTGAATCATTTCACCGAAAACCGGCGCATTGTTTAATGTGATTTTGAATCCGTTGAATTCGGGTGGATTGTGCGAACCGGTAATCATCACTCCGCCCTGTACATCGGAAATGTGGTGCATGCTAAAATATTGCACCGGCGTAGGTACCGGCCCCAAATCCACCACGTTTATTCCCACGCTTTGCAAGCCGCTCATCAGCTCTTTACGGAAACGCTCGGTAGAAAGTCGCACGTCTCCCCCGATGGTAATACGCCTGGCTCCGTGCCGGCGTAAATACGTTCCAATACCTTTCCCCAGTAATTCGACCACTTCGTCAGTCAAATCTTTGTCAACCACACCGCGAATGTCGTATTCCCGAAAGATGTACGGACTAATCATTCTTATTTCCTCCTGCTTGGTTGTTTTTTCACTCTTTCTTGTTTTTTGCCGAAGGCATGAAGATGCGGAACTGATTTTGCAAATTTTGCCTTCGTAAACGGTTCAACAGCTCCTTATTTATGTCTGATGAACAAAACCACAATAATTGGACATGCTCCAT
>CAYXUS010000213.1:0-18609 GCA_964468415.1 uncultured Caldithrix sp. | reverse complement strand
GCCCGATTAAAATAGGAACGCGCCAGGTCAAAGGTTTCGTACAAATCTTTGGCCATGCCGACAAATTGCGAACCCTGCCCGGGAAAAATAAAGGCTGTTTTCATGGCGTGCTTCCTTATTTCTGCTCGATGGTCTGTTTGGGCTTGGGAAGGCCCCAGCGCAGCAAAGCGCTGCCCCAGGTAAATCCGCCGCCAAAGGAGGAAAACAATACCAAATCGCCCGTGTCCAATTTCCCCATCTGGTACGCTTCCGAAAGTGCCAAAGGAATGGTAGCGGCCGTGGTATTGCCGTAGCGTTCGATATTGATCATTACCTGGTCGTAATCGATTCCCAGACGTTTTACGGTAGCATCGATAATACGCAAATTGGCCTGATGCGGAACGAGCAAGGTAAGGTCTTTGCCCGAAAGGCCGTTCTTTTCCAGAATATCAACCGAAACTTCGGCCATTTTGGTTACGGCAAATTTAAACACCGTTTTGCCGTCCTGATAAATAAAATGCCAATCGTTCACTACGGTTTCCAAAGAGGCCGGGAACAAACTTCCGCCGGCTTTCATCTTCAAATATTCCGCACCGCTTCCGTCGGAATAAAGTAAAAAGTCCATGATGCCGATATCGTCGCGATCGGTCGGCTCCAGCAAAACGGCCCCGGCCGCATCGCCAAACAACACACAGGTATTGCGATCACGATAATTGGTAATGGCGCTCATTTTATCGGAGCCAATAACCACCACCTTTTTATGAGTTCCGGCCCAAACAAACTGCGTACCCACCGAAAGGGCAAAAATAAATCCGGAACAAGCTGCGGAAACATCGAATCCCCAGGCGTTTTTGGCACCCACTTTGTCTTGCACCAAGTTGGCCGTACTCGGAAAGAACATATCGGGCGTTACCGTCGCCACAATGATCAAATCTATTTCCAGCGGGTCGATCCCACGTATTTTACACAATTTTTTAACGGCTTCGGCCGCCATGTCCGAGGTCGCCTTGCCCGGTTCCAAAATTCGTCGTTCACGAATGCCCGTTCGGGTACGAATCCATTCGTCCGAGGTATCCACCATGCGCTCCAAATCGGCATTGGTCAACACCTTTTCAGGTACGTAGTGCGCTACGGCGCTGATGTAAGCATTCTGCCTCATAGGTCTTCCTTCTCCCTCAATTTTTCTGCGATTAGACGGTTCACATTTTTTGTTCCCATATTTTTGGCAACTTTTAATGCATTCTTAATGGCCTTGGCCGAAGAATTCCCGTGGCAGATAATCGAAATACCGTTCACGCCTAACAGTGGCACACCACCGTACTCTTCGTAATCGTAACTTTTTTTCAACTCGCTAAAGGCGGGCTTAACCAGAAAGGCTCCGATGTTGGTAAAAAGATTCGCTCCGATACTGCGTTTGATTCCTTTAACAATAACTCCCATAACGCTTTCGGCCATTTTCAACAAGGCGTTACCGACAAAACCATCGCACACCACGATGTCGGTTTTGCCTTTTAAAATATCCCGGCCCTCCACATTTCCGTAAAAATTATCCAGCTTCTCTTTAAAAAGCTGGTGGGCCGCAAGTGTAAGCGCATTTCCTTTTTTTTCTTCTTCGCCAATGCTTAAAAGACCGATTTTAACATTTTTTTGATTAAAAACCTCGGAAACAAAAATATCGGCCATCAAGGCGAATTGCAACAAATGGATCGGTTTACAATCCACATTGGCGCCCACGTCAATTAAAAACACCATGCCTTTTTCGCTGGGCAAAAACGAGCCGATGGCCGGACGTTTTACCCCGGCAATCCGTTTGAGCGTAAACAGCGAGCCAGCCATTTGCGCGCCTGTGTGTCCGGCGCTGACAAAGGCATCGGCTTCGCCTCGGGCATGCAGGTTTAGCCCCACTACCATCGACGAATTGGTTTTCTTTTTAAAGGCTTCGGTAGGCGATTCGTTCATTCCGATGTTGTCGGGAGCGTGCACAATAGACATGCGCTCCCGATATTTTGCGGGCACGTGTTTAAGACGTTCGTTAATCAAGACCTCGTCGCCAACGAGAATGACATGGTCATCTTTGGGAGATTCTTTTAAATACAAATAAGCCCCTTCGACCGTAGCCCGGGGCCCTAAATCACCTCCCATGACATCCAGGGCGATGCGCATTATCAAACTTCCTTAATCGGGTAGATTAAACGGCTTTGGGAATAAATACATTTCTACCGCGATAGTAGCCACAATTCGGGCAGGCATGGTGCGGCAATTTCTTCTCACCACAATGATCACAAACTACCAACGATTGCGCTCTCATCTTGGAAAGCCACTGTGCTCTTCTTTTATCTCTTCTCGAACGAGAAATTTTTCGTTTAGGATTAGCCATAACCGTCTCCTTATTTAATTAATCCTCTCAGTTTTTCCCACCGCGGATCAATGGGAACTTCCGTACAACGACATGCTTCGTGATTTAAATGCGCCCCGCAATTCGGGCAAATTCCTTTACATTCTTCACTACACAACATTTTTAACGGATGATTTAACAACATCATCTCTGCGATCACCGGATTGATGTCGATTTCCGTCGTATCTTCGGCAATGCGAATGATGTCATCATCCAGCAGTTCTCCGGGCCCCATGTGGTAATGCTGCTCAATTTCCGCACCAAATTCCTGATCGAACTCATCCAAGCAACGATCGCACTGGTAGTGCGCCCGGGTTTTCAGGGAAATGTGCACCCGATAGTCTTTTTTGATCTTTTCAATGTGCACATGCACGCTGGCCTTATTCGGATAATAGCCTTTGATCAACGGCGAAATAAACTCCAGCGTGATCTGCTCGTCCAGCTCTACCGGCCGGACATCCATATTTTGGATATTTATCTTCATAATAAAACTTTTAATATATAAAACATTCGCTCTTTTTTCAACTCCGGTTTCTTTAACGGAGAAAAAAGCGCATTGTTTCGCCTGTCCAATCTGTTAAAAATTAAGGTGGTGGAATGTACATCACAACGGAAAAGAAGGCAAATTTTATTGCAGATAACGCATTCCATCGCCACCAATCGAACAATGCCTTTATCCTGCCAAAACGAATTGCACGTGCGCGTCCCCCAAAACACCATGAGCATTCGGATGGCACGCCTGTTTCTTCCTGTTTTTCCGGCACACAAGCAATGCCGCTGCCCGGGCTAAAGGCCGCCCTTCAACAAACAAGAAAACCGCAATATCTTTGCAACACTTTCGCAACATTTGTCGGATTTTATCTTCCTATATTTAGTTTAGCAATCTGCATTACAAACAAAAACGATTTTAACCGTTAAACTTTTTAGGAGGAATTTATGAAAACAAAACTCGGATTCTTGTATTTTTTGCTGATTTTACTCACGGCAGGTTTGCTCGTGACCACGGCCTGCGACAAAAATAGCAGCGATCCGAAAGACGACGAGGAAACACTCACCTTAACAGATGCGGAAATTCAGGAAGATGCCGAAGCGGCTTACGATGCGGCTTTATACGCCGAAGCGATGGCCATGCCCACCTCGGCTCTGGCTGCTTCCGTTTCCCCTTCCAAAGCCGCCCTTGGTAAAAATGCCTCCACGGCCGATACGCTTTTTAACGGATGTCCCATCGCCATTTACAACCGCATTAAACGCGAACTCTTAATCGACTACGGCAGCGGTTGCACCGGCATCAGTGGCGTAACGCACAGCGGGTCTATTTTGCTAAAGGGAAAAGCAGAAGACGGGAAATTGTATTTTTACGCTACCTTCAACGACTTTACCAGTAACGAATACAAACTTTCGGGCGATGTCAGAATGCGCATCGGTATCGATTCTATTTACATAGACATCACCGACGGCGTCCTGAGCAATAACGATACGCTCCGTTACCTAAACGGTTATATTCGCATGGCCATCGACATGAACAATACCCTGCAAAATCCTTTTGATGACGTGTACAAAGTTGACATTGCACTGGTAAATTACAAAGTGGTCGGCGAAAAGGAAATTACGCACAATATTTCAGTGTTTACCAGTCCGGGGGCACTTCTGGAATTCAGGTTGCTCTGCGAATATCCTTACCGCGGAATCTTGAATATCGCCCGCGTGGGCAAACCCTCTTTGATAATGGATTTCGAACCATACAATGGCGGTTGTGACGATATTGTGAAAATCAAAACCGATGGGATGCCGGAGGGCACGGTGGTCTCGCTCAGCGATTTATTTTAACGGGTTGCCTGATAAAAGAAAAACGGCCTGTTTCCTTAACCGGAGGCAGGCCGTTTTCTTGTTGTTAAGCGTATTGTTTTAACTTTTCGCTTCCTTCACGATGCGCATGGTATCCAGGGCAATTACCAATTCTTCATTGGTGGGAATCACCCACACCTTTACCTGCGAATCATCGGCCGAAATTTCGCGCTCTTTTTTATCGCTCGCTTCGTTTTTAGCCTTGTCTAACTTTACGCCCATAAATTCCAAACCTTGCAAGCTGTGCTCGCGGACCATCACCGAATTTTCGCCGATACCGCCGGTAAAAACGATGACATCCACTCCGCCCATGGCCGCAGCGTAGGCACCGATGTATTTGCGTAAGCGATAGGTAAACATATCATGCGCTACTTTTGCCCGTTCGTTCTTTTCGTATTCTTCTTCAATCTCGCGCATGTCGCTGCTAATACCGCTCACCCCGACCAATCCGCTGTGTTTGTTCAGCAAGGTCGTGGCATCGTTGGGTGTTAGCTCTTCTTTGTGCATAATCTGTAAAATAATCGCCGGATCCAAATCGCCCGAACGCGTGCCCATCATCAATCCTTCCAACGGCGTAAAGCCCATGGAGGTATCGACCGACTTGCCGTATTTAATGGCTGCGGCCGAGGCGCCGTTGCCCAAATGGCAGGTAATGATGCGCAACTCTTCCTTTGGTTTGCCCACCAACTCCGCCGCCCGATCGGAAACATAGCGATGCGAAGTACCGTGAAACCCGTAACGGCGAATGCCGTGCCGTTTGTACAGGGTGTAAGGCAAAGCGTACAGGTAGGCATACTTGGGCATGGTTTGGTGAAAGGCTGTATCGAACACAGCCACCTGCGGCACGCCCGGCAAAAGCTGCATGGCGGCATTAATGCCTTTTAAGTTGGGCGGATTGTGCAGCGGCGCATAATCGATACAACGCCGAATTTCGGACATGACTTCTTCGTTAATTAAAACCGAGCCTTTAAACGCTTCGCCACCGTGCACCACCCGATGCCCGACGGCCTCGATTTCGCTGCGATCTTTGATGACGCCGTGGTTTTTGCTGAGCAAAATGGAGAGCACATATTCGATAGCCATTTTGTGATCCAAAATTTCGCCGGTCAGGCGCACTTCCTTATCCCCCACTTTTTTGTGGGTTAGCACCGCACCCGACATCCCAATGCGCTCGACCACGCCCTTGGCTAACAATTCCCGGTTCTTGGCATTAAGAACCTGATATTTAACCGACGAACTGCCTGCATTTAATACCAATACTAACATTTTTCATTCCTTACTTCTTTTTCCCACCGATCAACTAAATGGGATTTTGCTGGTTTTGCGGATATTCAAAGAATCCTTTACCGGTTTTGCGTCCCAGATGCCCGGCACGCACCAATTTGCGCAACAACGGACAGGGACGATATTTGGATTCGCCCAATTCACGGAACAGTGTTTCCATCCAGGCCATAAGTTCGTCCAGACCGATCTGGTCGGCCAGAGCCAGAGGCCCTTTGGGAAAGTTGTATCCCAGCTTCATAGCCGTATCGATGTGCTCGGCCGTGGCCACACCTTCCATTAAAATGTGAATGGCTTCGTTAATCATGGGAACAATAACCCGCGTGGTAATGTAGCCCGGATATTCAAACACCTCGACGGCCGTTTTGTCCAACATTTCGGCAAACTTGCGGATAAACTCATAGGTCTCGTCGGAAGTTTTCAAACCGCGCACAATTTCCACCAGAGGAATTTTGGGCACCGGGTTCAAAAAGTGCATGCCGATTACCTTGTCCTGCCGATTGGTGGCAGAAGCAATTTCGGTAATACTCAATGCAGACGTATTGGTGATGAAGATCGTATCGGGATCACAAATTTCGTCCAATTTGCGCAGCAGTTCTTTCTTGGCTTCCAAATTTTCGGAAATTGCCTCGATCACCACATCACCGTAAATGGCGTCGTTAATGTTCGCCGAAGCCTTAATGCGGCTTAAAATGGCCTTTTTCTCACTTTTGGTCAACGTCCAGCGCGCTATTTCTTCATCGATGCTTTGCTCCAACAGCTCCATACTTTTCTGGGCCATTTCTTCGTCTTTTTCGATGAGAATAACTTCCATGCCTTTGGAGGCCACTAATTGCGAAATACCACGCCCCATGGTACCGGCGCCAATAACGGCCACCCGCTTAACGATTTCCCGATCTTCCATTTCGCCAAGTTCCCCCTGGCGCAGCATTTCGAGATCAAGAACATCGTCGTTGTTCTTATTCTTTTCGGCCATTGTCACAGCTCCTACGTTTATTGCCGAAACCCATTTTCAATGAGTTCTTTATTGGAAAAGAAAAACGAAAGTTCGATTTTTGCATTTTCCGGTGAATCCGAAGCATGAATGATGTTTCTTCCCTTGCTTTCGGCGTACAGGCGTCTAATAGTCCCTTCGGCTGCTTCGGCGGGATCTGTAGCTCCGATCACTTCGCGCAGGCTGGCCACGGCATTCTCCTTTTGCAATGCCAGGGCAACCACCGCGCTTTCGGTCATGAATTTCACCAATTCATCGTAAAAGGGACGACCTTTATGCACGGCATAAAATTCTCCCGCCGTCGTTTCGGTCAGGTGCACCATTTTCATCCCCACAATTTCAAAGCCTTTCTCCAGCAAGTGATTAATCACCTTTCCGGCCAGTTTCTTCTGCATGCAATCCGGTTTTAAAATGGCTAAAGTTAATTCCTTCATTGTATCTCCTTTTGTTTTGTTCGTTTAACCTGATACTTTTAACAAAATTCCTTCACAAACTTCTTTTCTATTCTTTCTCACCGTTACCCGGCTAAATATGCTCGACACAATCATCCAAACTTTGAATTTCTTCCGCCTCGCCGGAAAACGGAGCCGATTTTTTCCCCCGACGAAACGGTTATTGAGAATTTTTTCTCATATTTTTGCATTACAAAACGCTTCTCTCAAAGCGTAAAAATACAGGCAGGCCGGGAATTTCACCCGCACCCACCTGTAAAATTTTTCGATAGTGGCGAATCATTCACAGCCCGATGTTATCAGCTTAGCACCTTTTCTACCGTTACACCGATATCCGCCGGACTTTTGCAAACATGAATGCCCGCTTCGGCCAGAACTTTCATCTTTTCGGCTGCGGTTCCTTTGCCTCCGCTGATGATGGCACCGGCATGTCCCATGCGGCGTCCCGGAGGCGCCGTTTGACCGGCAATAAAGCTGACCACCGGTTTGTCGAAATTCTCTTTAATCCACGCAGCCGCTTCTTCTTCGGCCGTTCCGCCGATTTCCCCGATCATGACCACGGCTTCCGTATCCGGATCGTCTTTAAACAGCTTCAGGGCGTCGATAAAGCGCGTACCGATTACCGGATCTCCACCGATACCGATACCGGTCGATTGCCCGATACCACGCTCGGTCAACTGGCTTACCGCTTCGTAGGTCAGCGTACCGGAACGGCTAATTACACCGACTTTACCCGGTTTGTGAATAAACCCGGGCATAATGCCCATTTTGCCGATTCCCGGAGAGATAATTCCCGGACAGTTGGGGCCAATTAAATGGGTGTTTTTGTCTTGAATGGCGTTGTACACTTTTACCATATCCAGGGCAGGAATGCCTTCGGTAATGCACACCACCAATTCCAGACCGGCATCCACGGCTTCCAGAATGGCATCGGGAGCAAATGCCGGTGGCACAAAAATAACCGAGGCATTGGCACCCGTTTCTTTAACGGCTTCGGCCACTGTGTTAAACACCGGAACTTTATCGGCAAACATCTGGCCACCCTTGCCGGGGGTTACACCGGCTACCACAGGGGCCTTGGTATTGTATTCCATCATCTGCTGGGCATGGAACGAGCCTTCGGAACCGGTAATTCCCTGCACCAGAATGCGTGTGTTTTCTGTGAGTAAAATACTCATTCTATTTCTCCATTTTTTAGAGTTTGCTCTGTCACTTTAAAGTTACGTGTTCGGGTAATCCGGTAAAGTTCGTTCTCTCTTCCCCTTTACCCAGATCACCTTTCCCTAATTCTGCAAAACCTGCACGGCTTTTTGCGCCGCGTCGGCCAAGGAAGTAGCAACCGTAAATTCCAGATCCGAATTTTCCAGCATCTCGGCGGCTTCTTCGGCGTTGGTGCCGGCCAGACGAATAACCAACGGCACGTTCACATCGATGGATTGTACCGCTTCAATCACACCCTGCGCCACACGGTCGCAGCGTACAATACCGCCAAAGATGTTAATGAGAATGGCCTTAACGTTCGGGTCTTTCAAAATAATCTTAAAGCCGTTGCGCACGGTTTCCACATTGGCGCCACCGCCCACATCCAAAAAGTTGGCGGGTTCGCCACCGGCCAATTTGATGATGTCCATCGTAGCCATGGCCAAACCGGCACCGTTTACCATGCACCCCACGTTGCCATCCAATTTAATGTAATTCAAATTGGATTTGGAAGCTTCTACTTCCAGCGGATCTTCTTCGTCCAGATCACGCAATTCCAACAATTCGGGATGGCGATAGAGCGCGCTGTCGTCGAAATTGATTTTGGCATCCAGGGCCAAAACATCGCCTTGCTTGGTTACCACCAACGGATTGATTTCGGCCAGAGAAGCATCTTTGGCTACAAAGGCTTTGTACAGAGCCATCATGAATTTAACGGCATTGCTTACCTGTTTGCCACTTAATCCCAGACCAAATGCCAATTTGCGCGCCTGATAGGCCTGTAACCCAAGAGCCGGATCAATCCATTCTTTTAAGATTTTTTCCGGGTGCTCGGCAGCTACCTTCTCGATTTCCACGCCACCTTCGGTACTGGCCATCATTACCAGCCGGGATTTGGCGCGATCCAACACAACCCCCAAATACAATTCCCGATCGATGTCCACACCCTGTTCCACCAGCACCTTTTTGACCACTTTGCCTTCGGGGCCGGTTTGATGGGTAACCAACGTCATGCCGATCATCTTTTCGGCAAGTTCGCGGACTTCGTCCAAAGACCTGGCGATTTTTACACCACCGCCTTTACCACGGCCACCCGCGTGAATTTGCGCTTTTACCACCGCAATTTCCGTGGGTAACTTTTTGGCCGCTTCGACCGCTTCCTCCGGTGTGAAGGCTACATAGCCTTCGGGAACCGGCACATTGAATTCCCGCAAAATCTGTTTTGCTTGATACTCATGAATCTTCATTTAACAACTCCCGTTATATCGGTTCATGCCTTTTGTTCAAGAAGTCTAAATATAATGATTTATTTCAAATATGTAAACCGAATTTAACCTGTAATTAAAAGTAATTTAAGCGCTTTACTGCCCCTCGTTAAAAAAGGCGGACACAAAATGCAAGGGCTTGCAAAAAACGGAATAAATACCCAAACTCACCGTTCTCTCACCGAAGTTTGTGAAAAAATTCTTGCGATACATATTTTCTCATCGTAAATTTACGATCTACGATGAACAACAAAAGAGGAAGAAGGCATGGCGGCAATCCAAAATGAAGAAACCTTAAAACAACTGGCACGCTTTGCCAAGGCGATGGGACATCCCACACGCTTGCAAATTTTACAGTTGCTGGCCAGTCGTTCCATTTGCTTTACCGGCGATCTGGTGGAAGTGCTTCCCATCGCCCAGTCCACGGTTTCCCAGCATTTAAAAGAATTAAAAGAAGCCGGGTTAATTCAGGGTGAGGTCAATCCTCCCAAAATCAAATATTGCATTAATCAAAAAAATTGGGCCAGGGCCAAAAGGTTGTTCGCCGAATTTTTTGAATAACATCACAACTCTAACGGAGCGAAGCAATGAAAGTTCTGGTTATTTACGGAAGTCCGCGCAAAAACGGGAACACGGCACAAATGCTCGATGCGGCCTTAACGGAATTCCCGGCGCATGCGGAAATCAGAAAGGTGTTTTTGGGAGATTTGAATTTTAGCGGCTGCGGGCCCTGCCGGGATTGCAAAACAACCGGCGTTTGTACGGTTAAGGATGACCTGCAGGCCGTTTTCGACGACCTGCGCTGGGCCGAAATTATTCTTTTCGGTTCTCCCACCCAATTTTCGGATGTGAGTGCGGACATCAAAAAACTGATGGAGCGGACCTGGTGGATGAAAGGCCTTCTGCGCAACAAAATCGGCGGGTACGTCGTCACCGGTCGGCGCTACATCGAAAGCACGATTAACACCCTGCAGGCCTTTATGCTGCGCCACCGAATGATTCTTGGCGGCAGCGGAGCCATTGGCTACACGTTCACGGAAATGGGTGGTCTGGAAAACGATCCGCTGGCACTCCGGGATGCGCATTCCACCGGAAAGCGGCTTGTCGAGCTTTACACATTAATTTACGGCAACAAAACACCCAATTTCAGGGAAGAGTAAAAATGGATTTTATTATCGGTGGTATTTCTTTTGTGGCTGCATTTGTCTTTGCACTGGGCGGTGTGGGCGCCGCCATCATTCTTATCCCCATTCTCGTTTCGCTGGGCATTCCCATAAACATGGCAAAGCCGGTCGGCTTGTTTTACAACACCGTAAGCCTGACTGGCGCCAGTGTGAACAACATAAAAAACAAACGACTCGATTTTAAGATGGGTCTCCCCATTATTGTGGCCTCTTTCTTTTTTGCCATTTTGGGTGCCTACCTGAGCAAGTTTGTACCGACGAACATCATCTTGATCATGTTCATCGCCTTCCTGGTATTTTCGGGCACCATGTTTCTGTTCCACAAAAAGAACGAAGAACACGCCTACCGCAGCGATGTGCCCTACCTGCAACTCAGCCTGATCGGTGCTTTTGCCGGTCTTCTTTCCGGCATGCTGGGAATTGGCGGCGGTGGCATTATCTCTCCGCTAATGCTCATGCTCGGTTTTCATCCCAAAAAGATTGCGGCGGTTACGGCATTCGTGGTGCCTTTTTCTTCTTTCTCCGGATTTTTAACCTACTGGGCCATGGGACAGGTAAACTGGCACATCCTGCTCATTGCTTCCGTTGCCGGCGTTCTGGGAGCAACATTAGGTACCATTTTCATGCACAATAAACTGCAGCACACTACGGTCAAAAAAATCTTAGCCTTAATTCTTCTGGTTATGGCCGTTAAACTGATTTTCAAAGTTATTTAGAAAGGAGCTTTGTCCAATGGAAAAAGCCTTAAAAGCGATGACATTAGAATTTTGCGGCACAGGGCAGCACAAAATTTCTCCGGAAAATTTTCTTACTGCAAAAGATGTGGCGTTTCTCGACGTACGCGCCACCGAGGAAGCGGAAACACTACGCTTTGATTTCAAAATTTTTGGCATCCCAAGCCTGCACATCCCCATCGATGAGCTGCCCGATCGACTGAACGAGCTTCCAAAAGACAAAACCATTGCCTGTTTTTGCTCGTCCGGAACGCGCTCGGCCTGGGCTTACATCTATTTATTTTCCAAGGGCTATTCCGTAAAATGGCTGGCCGCATCGAATGAAGATTTGGCCCAACTCCTAAAACCCGGAAAAATCTGGAAGGCCATCAAATGAAACGCCTTGTGTTATTTTTGTGTGTTGCGGTGCTGTCTCTGCCCCGGACGGGACAGGCCGCAACTCCGCTTGAAAACGCGGAATTCAAGGGTTACATCCAGATTCGCGCAGAAGACAATTTTAACGGCCCGTCCGGCTTTTTGCTGCGCAGGTTAAAGATGTGGCTGCGCTCCAATCCGGAACTTTCTCCGTGGAGTTACAAAATCCAGGCAACCTTCTCCGGCCTTTCCGGGGAAAAGTTCTTTCTGCAAGATGTAAAAATAGGCTATCGTTCCGGAAATTTTTCGTGCGATCTGGGGCAATTCGTACCGCAGTTCAGTTTGCAGCGTTTCCAGCACGATTACCGGCTTCCCGTTCTGGAACGGGCCCGGGTAATTAACGTGCTCATCCCGAACGGCACGCTGGGCGTGCGCGATGTGGGCCTGCAATTTAATTACGAAAACACCCGATCACACATCAGAACACATTTTGGAATTTTTAATGGCTACGGCATCAAACATTTCCGCTCGGATAACAAGGGATATTTGCTCACCCACAAAACATCCCTGGGCATGTTTCACGGAATGCCTCACTTTAGGGTGGGGTATTCTCTGCAATACCGCAAAGCCGATCGTCTGTGGCTGAAAGACATTCTACCCGATTCCGTTCGCTTTTCGGGGGACGATTTCAGATACAATGTTTTTGCCGTATTTCGGGAAAAATGCCTGACCGTTCAGGCCGAATATCTGCAGGCGATTCTCGGAGGGCACAAAGCATGGGGTTATTACGTGCTGGGAAGCGTATCCTTGCACAAGCACCAACTTGCGGTTGAATGCGAAGAGTACAAAGATTCCATTGTGTCAACCCGGGACGGGTCTTTTGCCCGGCTGGATTACAATTATTTGTGGCAAAGCTACAAAACCAAATTCTCGCTCGATTATTATTTTCCTCTTACGCACACCAGTCCGAAGGCGTCGGTTATTTCCTGCCAGATTCAATTATTTTTGTAGAGGCGGAGGTGCCGCCTCTGCTTTTATTCCTTCAAATCATTTAAAATTGCCCGGGTAAGCTCGATGGCATTGGCATGTTCGAATTTGGGCAGCGGAATTTGATTGCCAAGAAAAATGATTTCATCCAGATCGCAATATTTCAAACCGCCGTGCAAACGCACACTTTCTTTGTAGTGCCCGGCAATACTGTTCACATAGCCCAAAATATCCCGCGCAATGGTTTTGGTAAATTCCACTTCGGTGTAGTCCTGTAAAATTTGCGCGATTTGTTCCTTGTCTGCTCCCATCATCAGCAGCACCTGAGCCACACCCAGCACAAATGCCTTGGAAATTTTGTCCAGGTTCGAATGTTTAACGCCGTAAATAATAAAATTGGCGAGGGTTCTCTCATTCACAAACACAATGGCTTTACGCCGATCCAATGTGATGAGATGGGCGTACCAATTTCCGAGTGGCGAGTTATCGGTTTTGGCCTGGGCCAATTCCTTTGTTTTTAATCCCAGCTCTTTAAGCATTTTTTGCGTACAGCGTAACTGAATCATAAACAGACTGCTCCTTTTTAACGGTTCAACACGTAATCACTCAAGATGTGCGCCGTTTCGATGAGGTAAAAATCTTCTTTTTTGTCGTGTCCCGATTTCTCGTGAATTTTCTTCATTTCTTTTTTCCGCGCGTCGCGCTTCTCGCGTAATTTTTTGCGTTCTTCCAGATTTAAAGAGATATGATTCAGTTCCCGTTCTTTTTTCAAATCCTTAATTTCATCCACAATCAATTTGTATTCTTCGCTGTGCTCCATTCTTTTTTGATGCAAAGCGTCCAGCTTTTTGATCAGGTTGTGTAAATGCGGGTTGTACGGCTGGAAATCCACGGGTTCAATTTCATCCCAGGGCAGGGCGTTCTTTTCGCTGCTTTCGCCCACATCCAGCACATCGTAACGGGAGGGCAGGTAAATATCGGGAAGTACGCCTTTGCGCTGTGTGCTGCCGCCGGTGATGCGGTAAAACTTGGCAATGGTGTATTTCACCTGTCCCAGCTTCGATTTGTTGTGAGGGAACAGGCGCGACAAAGGCATGATGTTTTGCACGGTTCCTTTGCCAAAAGTTTGCGACCCCACAATGATTCCGCGTTCGTAATCCTGAATGGCAGCGGCAAAAATCTCCGAGGCCGAGGCGCTCAACCGATCGACCAGAACGGCCAGAGGACCGTCGTACACCAGTGCCGGGTCATCATCGCGTTCCACCTTTACCCGGCCCCGGCTGTCGCGTACCTGTACCACTGGTCCCTCCTTAATAAACAGGCCGGTCAAGTCAACCGCCTCGCTTAAAAAGCCACCGCCATTGCGCCGCAAATCGATGATAATGCCCTGCACACCGGCGCCCTGCAATTGTTTGATCAAACGCGCCACATCGCGGGAGGTGCTGGCGTAATCGGGCTGCCCTTTGCGCATGGCATCATAATCCAGATAAAAATCCGGTACATTGATTACTCCGATTTTAAATTTCCGGCCGTTGTGGGTAATTTCCAGTGTATCGCTCTTGGCCGCGCGATCGGCCAGTTTAATTTTGTCGCGCACAATCACAATGGTTTTGGGCGGATCCGAAAGCGAGGCATCGGCAGGAATAATTTGCAGGCGCACCTTGGTGCCCTTTTTACCGCGAATCAACTGCACCACATCGTCGATGCGCCAGCCAATAATATCGACCATTTCTCCCTTTTCGCCCTGTCCCACGGCAATAATGCGATCGTTGGGATGCAACAAACCGCTCTTATCGGCCGGGCCTCCCGGCACAATGTTAACCACTTTGGTGTAATCGTCTTCGGTTTGCAAAGTTGCTCCAATGCCCTCCAGAGAAAGGCTCATGCGTATTTTAAAATCGTCGCTGAGTTTTGGCGACATGTAATTGGTGTGAGGGTCAAACGTTTCGCAAAAAGAATTCATGAAAACCTGGAAGACATCTTCGCTTTCGGTTTTGAACATCTGTTTTTCCATGCCGCGGTAACGCTTTTTCAAACGTTTTACAATATCGTCCCACTTTTTGCCGGCCAATTTCAGGGAAAGCGCTTCGTTCTTCAGGCGTTTTCTCCAGATGCTGTCCAACTCTGCCTTTGTGCCGGCCCAGGGCGCATCTTTCCGATCCAATTCAATCGATTCTTTCTTTTCAAAATCAAAAGGGCGCTCCAGCGCTTTGTTCAAAATGAAATCCATCCGTTCTTTAAAACGCTTCATGAACAGGTTGAACATAAAATAAGCGCCGCGTAAGTCGCCGTTGCGCAGGGCATCGTCCAGGGTAAACTTGTAACTCTGAAACTTGTCGATGTCTGACTTGAGAAAATACAAATGCTGATTGTCCATTAAATCGATGTAAAAATCGAGCATTTGCCCGGAAAGCGCATCATCTACCTTTTGATGTTTGTAATGCATGCGCGGTAAAAAGAAGGCAATGGCCTGCTCTACCCGGGGATGGACGGGCAAAGGTTCCAGATCGGGCAGCGTGCCACCGCTACTATCCTGAGGCGTATTTAACGCAAACAGAGTAACCGTTAATAAGGTTGTCAAAAAAAACAAACCGGACACCACAAAAAGCTTTTTCATAAAAACATCACACCTTTGTTTATGGGTTAATGACTGTATTTTCCACAAACTTTTTTCAAGCTTGTCCCGCGGTGCAAGGAAAGATTCAGCACCGTGATTTTTCAAATATCGAAGATTACCTCAACAATAATTCGTCGTTATTTAGCTAAAGATATTAAAAGAAACGAATTAAGTAAAAATTTTCTGAATTGCGCCATGCGCCCATCCCTGTTTTTTGCAAGTGATTTTAATTTCGGCCGATCAGGCCAAATAATTAATACCGTTAAATCGAAAAATACGAAAAAAGTTTCGCTTTAAAAAAAGCAAAAAATTATTCGAAATCCACAAACAGACTCTTGACTTGTGAATCAACTATTTATAAATTTCGAACGTTTTAATAAAATGTTCGAAAGATTGAGTTATGGAGAAACAAAAAAAACTGACCGTTTCGGA
Organism: uncultured Caldithrix sp.; assembly: GCA_964468415.1. Classification (GTDB taxonomy): domain Bacteria; phylum Calditrichota; class Calditrichia; order Calditrichales; family Calditrichaceae; genus Caldithrix. The sequence continues at coordinate 2,890 of CAYXUS010000213.1, read as the reverse complement.
ACAAAAACGGCAACAAATCATACGGGCGGCGACCCATCTGGTTTCCAAATTCGGCTATGCCAAAACCACTCTGGACGACATCGCCCGCTTACTCAACATGAAAAAAACTTCGCTGTATTACTATTACCAAAGCAAAGAAGAAATTCTCGAAGAAGTGGTACGCAGCGAGGCTCAAAATTATTTGCAGGCCATCGAAGGCAATCTCTCACAAAAAAAAGCCACGTACAGCAAAATTCAGGAATACATTCGCACCAAAATCCGCTATTTAAAAGAAGCGATCCATTTGTACGATTTGAGTACCAAGGCCTTTCTGGAAATCAGTGCCAGCATCCATTCCATCATCGAAGATATTCATGCGGAAGAAACCGCCATTCTGGCCAACATCATTAAAGAAGGCATTAAAAAGAAGGAATTGGTCTCGTGCAATGCGCAAAAAATTGCCGAATCGATCGTAACCATTTCCGAAGCGGTCAAATACAAAGAATTGTACACGGCCAAGCACCTGTACATGAACGACATGGATTTTGAAAAAATCGAGAACGATATCAACTACATTTTGGGATTATTGTTCAAAGGACTGAAACCCGTTGAATGCTGACACGTAAATGAATTCTTACGGTCAGCGTCCCGAACTGTATTTCGTTTTCAGGAGAATCGAAGGAGGAAATATCATTGAAACGCATCGTATTGTCCTTGTTTTTACTCGTCGGCTTTCTCAGGGCACAACCGGACAGCTTACATCTGAATCTGGATCAGGCCATCGCGCTTGCCCTGAAGAACAACCGCGACATTAAAATTGCCGTGCTGAATGTACGCAAAGCACGGGCGGCCGTTGCCGAAGCGTTTGGTTACGCCCTGCCCAGCCTCGATTTTTCCGCAGGGTTCACACATTTTATTGAAAAGCCACGCATGCCCTTCCCTGATTTCGGGGCCATGCTCAACAACGCCACGTACGGCATCTTATTCAATGAAGGGCTTTTGCCTTACGATCCCAACAAATTTCTTCCCATCCGGTTTAAACTGCAAACCTTTGCCCGGGCCAACAGCTATCAGGCCGAGGCCAAAATCACCCAAATTCTTTTCAATTCGGCGGTTTTCCGTGGCATCGGGGCCTCCGAAATTTATCTGAACATGTCCAAAGAAAATCTGAAAGCCACCATCGCCAAAACCATTTTCGATGTCAAAAAGGCTTTTTACGGGGTACTGCTCACCGAACGTTTGCAGGCCATTGCCCGCGAACGTTTGCGTAACGCGCAGGCTCATCTGCAAAACATCAAAGCCATGCGCGCACAGGGCTTGCTTTCGGATTTCGTAGAAATGCAGGCTACGGTTCAGGTAGAAAACATCCGTCCTGTTTTGTCGCAGTTGGAGAACGCCCACACCGACGCCCTGAACGGCCTGAAAATTGTGCTAAACATTGATCAGAACACCCCGTTGAAAATTAAAGGCACCCTGCGCTACGCCCCCGAACCTCTTCCGGAATTGAACGACCTCATCGCGCAGGCCAAAAATCACAACTTTTCCATTCGCACTTTGCACATTAAAAATCAATTGGACGATGAGCTGACCGCCGTGGATCGCGGAGGCTATTGGCCTACTCTGGCCGCCTTTGGCAACTACACCTACACGGGCACCGGCGAAGGCTGGGATTTCCAGACCTACACATCGGCAACCGTGGGAGTAAGTTTGTCCATTAATTTGTTTCAGGGCGGACGCACCCGTCACAAAGTGCAACAGGACCAGATTGCGGCCAGACAAACGCTGGAGCAAATCCACACTCTGACCGATGCCATCCAAATGCAGGTAATCTCCAAGGTAAACGACTTAAAACGCGTACAGCAACAAATTACGGCCATGCAGCGCAACATGGATCTGGCCCGGCGCGCCTACGAAATTGCCGAGCACCGTTACAAGGTGGGCGAAGGCAGTGAGCTGGAAGTAAAAGATGCCAATCTGGCCTTGAATAATGCACGCACCAATTATGCCAGAGCCGTACACGACTATCTGGTAGCTCGCGCGGCACTGGACAATTTGCTCGGAAAAATCAAACCCGAATATCTGGCACCTTTTGAAAAATATTTAAAAAAATAAGCATAAAAGGAACGTATCATGAGACGAGATAAGATTTACCGCCTATTTCTACTTGGCATTGCCCTGCTTGTACTGGGTTGTTCCGGGAACAATCGCGAAGGTTCCAAAAGTCTGGAAGAAATCCAGAAAGAAAAAGGGATTCCCGTGGTGGTGCAGGCCATCCGGCCTACCCATTTCGAAAAATCTTTAAAATTCTTCGGCACGTTCCGCGGCCAGCGCGAAACGATCGTCGGCGCGATGATCGGAGGGCGCGTGGCCAAAATTTTCTACAGGCCGGGAGACAAAGTCGCCAAGGATGCGGTGGTCATTGAATTTCCGGAAGATTCCCCGGCGGCACAGTTCCGTCAGGCCAAATCGGCCTATGAATATTCCAAAAAGAATTTTGAACGTTTGAAAGCGCTGTACGAAAAAGGGGAAATCGCCCAGGCGCAATACGACGGGGCACGCACAAAATTTCTGGTGGACAAAAGCAACTACGAAGCAATGAAAGATCTGCTCAAACTCAAAGCCCCGTACGCCGGTACCATTACCGATGTGATGGTGCACGAGGGCGACAACGTAAAAGCCAAAACGCCGCTGTTCACCATTGCCAAACTAAATAAAATGAAACTGCGCATCTGGCTTTCGGAAAAAGAACGGCAGCAGGTAAAACCCGGCATGGTGGCCCTGGCAACGGTTGCCGGGCAAACCTTTCGCGGCACGGTTTCCGATGTTTCTCTGGGAATGAATCCCGTGCGCCAGGCTTTTTACGCCGATTTAATTTTCGACAATGCCCGGGGCAACATTTTAGCCGGCACCA
>CAYXUS010000212.1:0-7615 GCA_964468415.1 uncultured Caldithrix sp. | reverse complement strand
CATCCAGTTGTCCACATCGCCCCCGTAATTTCCGATGGCCCGCGGTGGAATGAACACCATGCGCACATCTTCGATGCGTTTGTAGCGGAAAAGGTAATATTTCAATCCGGCAAACATGGGCACAATGCGCACGTCCAGATCGCTGCTTTCTTTTTCCAGCGCTTCTTCCATCTCTTTGATGCGCTCCTTAATTGCCCGATCGCGCTTGACCACATCTTTAATTTGCTCTGTTCCTTTTAACACTTGCGCCGTAACGTCATCCATCCCCAGAAAAATACGGGCAACGTAACCCGGCGCCGGAATTTCATCGGCGCGCGTTTTGGCCAAAAAGCCATTGGTCAGGTAGTCGGTTCCCTGTGTGGAAGCCCGTTGAACCGCACCGAAGGCCACATGGTGATTTGTAAGAATCAGGCCATCCGGAGAGACCAGTTCGGCGCTGGCACCGCCCAAATTCACCACCGCACCGGCCAGGCCCACTTTGCCCGGCGTGTAAATATCTTCCGGCTTTAGTTGCAGACCTTTTTCATCCAAATGCAAAATTTTCAATTGATCCAAAAGCCACATGCCTTCATCGGCAAAAACGAATTGCAAACCGAGCAAAATACTCAGCACCGTAAATAAAAAACGCTTCATACAACCTCCTTTTTTGGCTAATCCGTTTAAACGTCTAATTTACGAAATTTTTTGGCGGGAGTTTCAAATCTAAAAAAATGTATTTTTATTCATATTTTTCGTATATTCGCGCCATTATAAACAAACACGACGGTGCAATTATGGCAACATCATTTAAACCCAAAGAAAAAATTCCCGTGGGAATTTTAGGTGCAACCGGCAGCGTAGGGCAAAAATTTGTCCAGTTGCTGGCCGACCATCCCTGGTTCCGCATTGCGGCTTTGGCCGCTTCGGAACGCTCGCAGGGCAAATTGTACGGTGAGGTGGTAAACTGGATTCAGAGTACCCCTCTCCCCCCGTACATTGCCCAAATGCCCATCCGTGCAACCCGCCCGGATCTGGACGTGCCTGTCGTTTTTTCCGCGCTGGATGCGCAGGTGGCCGAAGAAATCGAACAAAGCTTTGCCCGTGCCGGTTACACGGTAATCTCCAACGCCAGAAACCACCGCTTTCATCCCCAGGTGCCTTTGCTTATTCCCGAAGTGAACCCCGACCACCTGCAAGCCCTGGGTGCCCAGCCATTCAACGGCGGACATATCGTGACCAATCCCAATTGTTCCACCACCGGTTTGGTGCTGGCCCTAAAACCGCTGGCTGACGCTTTCGGGCTGGAAAAGGTGCACGTGGTGACCATGCAGGCGCTTTCCGGAGCGGGTTATCCCGGCGTTTCCTCCCTGGATGCCCTGGACAACGTGATCCCTTACATTGGCGGCGAAGAAGAAAAAATGGAAAGCGAGCCGCGCAAACTTTTGGGCTTCTGGAACGGACAGGCCTTCGAAGAATTGCCATTGGTCATCAGCGCCAGTTGCAACCGTGTTCCGGTGCTGGAAGGGCATCTGGAGAGTGTTTCGGTCGGGCTAAAAACAAAAGCAAGCGCCACCGAAATTATCGAGGCCTGGCGCACATTCAAGGCTTTGCCTCAGGAATGGGCTCTGCCGATGGCGCCCAAATTTCCCATTCACTATTTCGAGCAGCCCCATCTGCCGCAGCCGCGTTTGCAGCGCGATCTGGAAAAAGGGATGGCAGTGAGTGTGGGACGTTTGCGTTCCTGTGCCATTCTGGATTTCAAGTTTACCGTTCTTTCGCACAATACCATTCGCGGTGCAGCGGGCGGCGCCATTTTGAACGCCGAACTCATGGTGGCCAAGGGTTTAATTTGAATCTTTTTGAATATTCTTGCATTTTTATTTGACTCATGATGGAATTGCGCCTATATTCCATCGCTAAAATGACACGGAGAATAACCATGTAAGGCAAAAAACAAAAATCGCTTCTTATCAAGAAAGGTGGAGGGAACAGGCCCTGTGAAGCCTTAGCAACCATTCTCACTGCGGTGAGAAAAGGTGCTAATTCCTGCCCCTGAACTCGGGGAAAGATAAGGAGTGGGTTCAATAAATTTCTTATTGAAGCCTCTTCAGGATCTTACACCCGAAGAGGCTTTTTTTGTGCCCAGACGAAACTGGTAAGTGCTGGCAAGCATTTGTGTTTGCCCGGCTTACCTAAACCCTTTACCGGGAGGTTGCCATGAACAATCAGCAAAAATATCGGTTCGAAACGCTGCAACTGCACGCCGGACAAAAACCGGATCGTGAAACCCGCGCTCGCGCCGTTCCCATTTATCAGAGCACTTCGTTTTTGTTTGACAATGCCGACCATGCGGCTGCGCTGTTCGACCTGAAAGAATTCGGTAACATCTACACCCGCATTCAAAACCCGACAACCGACGTATTCGAACAACGTATGGCAGCCCTGGAAGGCGGCATTGCCGCCCTGGCTACGGCTTCGGGCATGGCCGCCCAATTTTTAGCCATTGCCACCATTGCACAGGCCGGGGAAAATATCGTTTCGACCAGCAACCTTTACGGCGGCACGTTTAATCAATTCAAGGTAGCGCTGCCACGTCTGGGAATTGATGTGCGCTTTTGTCCCGATGACCGTCCCGAAACTTTCGAGCGCTTCATCGACGACAAAACCAAAGCCTTGTACATCGAAAGCATTAGCAACCCACGCCTGAATATCCCGGATTTTAAGGCGCTGGCTCAACTGGCCCGTGCCCACAACATCCCGTTGATTGTGGATAACACCTTTGGTGCCGGTGGCTACCTGGTGCGCCCGATTGAATGGGGCGCCGATATCGTCACCGCCTCGGCCACAAAATGGATCGGGGGACATGGCACTTCCATCGGTGGTATTATTGTAGACAGCGGAAAATTCAATTGGGGCAATGGCAACTTTCCCATTTTTACCGAGCCCAATCCGGGCTACCACGGTTTGAGGTTCTGGCAACAGTTCGGTGCGAACAGCCCCACGGGCAACATTGCCTTTATTTTGCGTGCCCGGGTGGAGGCCTTGCGCGATTTTGGCCCGGCCCTGAGTCCGTTCAATGCCTTTTTACTTTTGCAGGGTTTGGAAACGCTTTCGTTGCGGGTCGAACGCCACTGCCAGAATGCCTTTGCTCTGGCGCAATGGCTGGAAACGCATCCGAAAGTAGCCTGGGTCTGGTATCCCGGACTTGAATCGCATCCTTCTCATGCACGGGCCAAACAATACCTGCGTCCGGGGCTGTTTGGCTCTATGCTGGCCTTTGGCGTAAAAGGAGGGGTTCAGGCCGGAAAAGCCTTTGTGAACAACGTGCGTTTGGCCAGTTTGCTGGCTAATGTGGGCGATGCAAAAACGCTGGTCATTCATCCGGCATCCACCACACACCAGCAACTAACAGAAGAAGAACAAATTGCCGCAGGCGTATTGCCCGATATGATTCGTGTTTCCGTCGGATTGGAGCACATTGAGGACATTAAAGAAGATTTTGATCAGGCATTAAAAAAGGTAAAGTAAGGCGTACATTACCGGAATAACGACAAAGGGAAATTATGCTACAAAGCCGAACACAAATATTGGAACTGTTTAACGCGCACAAGCCGTTTGAACTGGAAAACGGACAGCGGCTATCGCATGTTCAGGTGGCTTACGAAACGTATGGTCGGTTACAGGCCGACGGAAGCAATGCAATTTTGGTTTGCCACGCCTTAACCGGCGATGCCCACGCGGCCGGAATAACGGAAATCGATGCTGCGCTTCTGCAAAAAATTCCTCTGTACGCCGCTAAAAAACCCGGGCAGCCCGGTTGGTGGGATGGTTTAATTGGCCCGGGAAAGGCGCTGGATACCGAACGATATTTCGTGATTTCCAGCAACATTTTAGGCAGTTGTTACGGAAGTACCGGCCCGACCGCACCCGATCCAGAAACGGGAAAACCCTACGGTCCGAAATTCCCCCAGGTTTCCGTACGCGACATGGTAAAAGTACAAAAGGCTCTTCTCGATGCTCTGGGCGTTCGGCAATTGGTCACGATTATCGGTGGTTCTCTGGGAGGCATGCAGGTACTTGAATGGGCGCTGCTATTCCCCGGGATGGTACAATCGCTCATTCCCATCGCCACGGCAGCCCGGCATTCGGCCTGGGCCATCGGATTTGACCATCTGGCGCGGCAAGCGGTGATGAACGATCCCCAATGGAATAATGGATTTTACACGGCACAGCCGGCGCAGGGGCTCTCGCTGGCGCGGCAAATCGGTATGATTTCGTACCGCACCGACATCTCTTTCCAGCAACGCTTTGGACGGAAAGTTCAGCCGTCCGAAGATGACAAACGTTTTCAGGTAGAAAGCTACCTTTCGTATCAGGGAGAGAAACTGGTGCGACGTTTCGATGCCAATACACTCATCACGCTTACCCGGGCAATGGATGCCCACGACGTGGGGCGAAACAGAGGCGGTACGGAAAACGCTTTGGCGCAAATTAAGGCCCCGGCGTTGTGTTTGGGAATCGATAGCGATATTCTGTACCCGGCGGCCGAACAGAAAGAAATTGCGCGTCACATTCCCAATGCGCGTTACGAAGAGATTCACTCATCCAACGGGCACGACGCGTTTTTGATCGAATACGATCAACTCAATGAAAAAGTCGGTAATTTTTTACAAACTTTGCGAAAAGGATTTGGCAAATGATTGTGATGAAATTCGGAGGCAGCTCCATCAAAGATGTTCCGGCCATGCGTCGCGTGGCATCCATCGTACAGGAACGGAAGGCGCAAAAGCCATTGGTGGTGCTTTCGGCGCTGGGCGGCGTAACCGATGCGCTCATTTCCGCCCACACCCGGGCACTGGAGCAGGATTTAACGGGGGCTATTGCCATCGCACGGCAACTTCGGGAACGTCACAATGAAATGGTACAGGCGCTCATTCCGCAAGGGGCGGTACGCGAAAAAATTTTACGCTACCTTGAAGCGGAATTTCAGAAATTGCACACATTTCTGCATGTGGTGCACTCCATTAAGGTACACAGTCCCGAAGTGTACAGCAGTTTAATTGGACTGGGGGAATTGCTTTCCACGCACATTTTCGACGCTTATCTGCATGCGCTGCAGATTTCCAGCGTATGTGTGGACGTGCGTCCCGTCATGAAAATCGACCTGGTCCACGGCGAAATCGAACCCGATATGGAGGCCATTGCCAAACTTTCGCGTTTACATCTTCTTCCTCCGCTTCAAAAAGGCCAAATCGTAATTACTCAGGGTTTTTTGGCAACTACCAAAAACGGCGCGCCGGCCACACTGGGCAGGGATGGCTCTGATTACACGGCATCGATTTTGGGTGCGGCCTTACAAGCGGAAGAAATTCAAATTTGGTCGGATGTGGACGGCATTTTGAGCGCCGATCCCACCATCATTAAAGATGCCCGGCCTTTGTCGTTTATGACCTTTGACGAGGCTTGTGAACTGGCCTACTTTGGAGCGCGCGTATTGCATCCGGCAACCATTCAACCGGCGGTTAGTCACGGCATTCCCGTCCGCGTGCTCAATTCGCATTATCCGCAGGAGCAGGGCACCTTGATTGTGGCCGATTATTCCAATAAAGATCAGCGGGCCATTCGTTCCATTGCCTACAAAGAAAATATCACGTTGGTCACGATCGAATCGTCCAAGCTGTTGCTCTCTCCCAAATTAATCGAAGCCATTTTCGAGATCCTCACCCGGCACGGGAAAAAAGTGTACGCCGTAAACAAGGCAGCCACCAAACTTTCGGTAACCATTCAAAATAATAGCACTTCCGATGCTTTTGTGGAAGAGTTAAAACCTTTTGGCACGGTTTTGCTGGAACCGCACAAGGTGGTGGTGAGTGTGGTTGGCGAACGCATGAAGGGAAATCCCGAACTGAGCTGGCAAATTATCCGCCTGCTGCATGAGCATGGCATCAAAATCGAGCTAATTTCCCAATTCAGCAAACAAATCAGCCTGATGTTCATTATTGACGAGGCGGACATCGACGAAACCGTACGCCTAATTCACTCCCGCTTTATTGCGCCTGGCAATAAAGCACAAACATCTCCGGAACGTGAGTGATGCACCGTTTTTAGGCAATGGCCGGAAAGCTGTTTTAGAAACAAATAATAAGGAAGTAAAGAGGCAAAAAGTGCGAGAAGGGGGACTTGAACCCCCACGCCCTTGCGGGCACCAGATCCTAAGTCTGGCGCGTCTGCCAATTCCGCCATCCTCGCATCGAGTAAAGTAATTTACTTTCTTTTTAGCATTAAATCAACTTTGAAGTGCCGTCCATTGGCTCACGGCGCGGCATAATTCCTTGCCATCTTTTTCCCGAAGCAAACGGTGCAGCACCTCAAAACCATCTTTCTTCCTGAAGGCTTCGATTTGCGACAAAACGCGATCGCCGTACACTGCCTCAGCCCGGTAATTAATCTGAATGTCTTTTACCTGATATTTTTCCCGGATTGCCACAGGGAGTGCTTCCAGAGCCCAGGTAATGTAGTGCCCGCTATTGACGTGATTGTTCACATCCAGATCGCTGTAGCGCACAATAAATTTTCGTTCGTTTTCCACCGTTTTCAGCACCGGAAGCCGGTCAAAGGGATCATCCAGAGCACGCCCCTTTTCTTTGTTTTCAATTGAATTCAGAAAGTCCGGCAGTTTTACCGGACGGCGCTTGCTAAAATCGATCATCATCCACGAGGTGGTGGCACGCCCCAATACTTGCCGCTTTTCGTCCAAAATCAAAAAATCCCGCAGGCCGTAATACAACTCCTTTTTGGACGGCCAGGTTTCCACGCGAACCACCTGGTGCCAAAAGGGAAAGCGCTCCATTTGCACATGCACCCGGGAGAGCACCCAGGTTAAATTCAAATGCTCGAGATTTTGCTTGTCCGCCTTGAAGGCTGCCGCATGATTGGAAGCCGCTTCCTGTAAATAATTGAAAACTGTTTGCATGCTTGCCTGCCCATTCGGCCCGATTTCGTAGGCCCTTACTTTAAATTCTTCAACCCAGAAGAGTTTTTCCATAGTTTCATCCTTTTCAATTCGTTTAGTTGGGTAATTTAAGTAATTTTCACCAAAGCAAAAAATTATTCCCACGGGACAAGCGTTTAAATTGTTCCGGATTTTCCGTATATTTTGTTTTTGTCAGGAGGTACCATGCGCGTAAAACTATTGAAGAAAGAGCGGCTACTCAATGATTTTTTTAAGGTAGATGCCGCCGAATTGCAGTTCGAAAAATTTGACGGTTCATGGAGCGTTCCCGTACGTCGTTTAAATTTGGAGCGGGGAGAAGCCGTCGCCGTACTCATTTATCTTAAGGACAAAGATTCGTTTGTCTTAATCCGCCAGTTCCGTTTTGCGGTTTACGAGGCAGGCCGGGACGGCTGGATCGAAGAAATTGTGGCCGGTGTGTTGGACAAAGAGGGCGAATCGCCCGTGGAGTGTGCACGGCGCGAATGCATCGAAGAAGCCGGGTACGCAATCGAACATTTCGAACCGATCGGCACCATTTTCGTCAGTCCCGGTATTACGACCGAACGTATTCACCTCTTTATCGGCTACCGCAATTCCGATGATCGTAAGTTCGCCGGCGGCGGGCTGGACGCAGAGCATGAG
>CAYXUS010000211.1:0-4962 GCA_964468415.1 uncultured Caldithrix sp. | reverse complement strand
CTTAATTAGTCGTTTTGATTTTTTCTTTTCTAAAAAAGATTGATATAATTTATCGCTACCAATCAATGTACTCCGTTGAATTATGAGAAGCCCAAAATTATCTTTCTTGATCTTCTGTTTTAAATTTTGGCATCTTTTAATTTCCTGTAGATGTCTATTTCTTTTTTACTCATGTCTCAAGGGTGCTACACCAAATAAAAACAAATTTTGCTAAAAAGTCAAATTGAAACAGACAGAATTTTCAATTGGCGGGGCCCTGCCCATTTTTTCTTGAAATTCCCTCTTTTCATGCCCATCTTTAGTACATGCTAAAAGCGCTCAAGCGAAAATCCGTCATCCTTAAGCTGGATTTTCTGGCATTGCTGTTGGGTTTGGCCGGGCTGTACCAGTCCGCGCAAAAGGCCGCCTTACCGGCAGAACTGGAAACGCGCCGCGGACAAGTTGTGCTGCGGGAGCAGGCAAAAGCGGCAAACGGCCTTCTGCGCGCGGGCGATTCCCTGTTGGCCGTTAACGGCATTCGGGTAAATTCCGCGGATGATGTGGAATTTATTCTGGACGGTCTGGCCATCGGGCAACGGGTAACCCTTACCCTAAAACGCGAAGGCCATATCCTAAAACAAAGCGTGCTATTGCAACCGGCCAATACGCCCTTTTACCTGTTTGTTCTGGCCCTTGCCGGACTGATCTTTTTGGGGCTGGGCATTCTGGTGCTGGCCAAACGTGCAGAAGGCGATGAAGTCGCCTTGGTTTTCCACTGGCTTTCGCTTACGGTGGCCCTGCACATTTTAACCACCTTCGGACGGTACACCGTGGGGCCCGATCATCTGGGCTACCTTTTGCGCTTCGTCTTTTTCGGAGCCTCGGCTTTAACTCCGGTGCTGTTCGTGCACTTCAGCTTTTTGTTTCCCAAAAGAAAACATGCCCGTCTCAAATTTCTGCTTCCGTTGTACGGTTTGTCCCTGCTTTTTTTTCTTTATCTGTCGTTTTTGTTTGTGCGTGCGGCGCAGGGGCCTTCGATGGAAGTATTCCATCGTTTGATGCCGGCCTACAATGCCGGTCGCTGGCTGTTTGCGCTGGCCTTTTTCTGGGCGGTCGGTAATTTTGTGCATTCCTATTTAACCGCCGCGCAAGAGGCGGAGCGGCGCAAACTGCGCTGGGTTATTCTGGGACTGGTTGTCGGCCCGTTAAGCTTTGTCCTGTTCTGGCAATTGCCGCAAACCTTTGCCCTGCGGCCGCTTTTGCCCGAAGAATTGATGCTGCTCATCGCCACCCTAACTCCGCTAACCTTTGCCATTTCCATTGTGCGCTACCATCTGCTAAACATCGATTTTATTTTTAACCGCAGCACGGTGTACGTTCTGGTTATCGGTTTGCTGCTTTTGGTGTACGCCGCCGTGGTGGGTGCCATTGCCCTGGTAGTTCAACTGGTAACGGTAAAAATTTCGCTGCTGGTATCGGCTTTTGCCGCGGTGGTGGTGGCGGTTTTGTTCGAGCCGCTCCGCAAAGCGGTGCAAAAATTCGTGGATCGCCGCTTTTTTCATGTGCGCTACGATTACCGCCTGGCCCAGCGCGAATTCAGCCGGCAAATGGGGCAGTGTGTGGACGTGCAGGCTTTGGCCCGTTTGCTGCTTACCAGACTGGACGAATTGCTGCAGCCCGGGCGTACGGAACTTTATTTGCGCAAAGAAGGCCCGCGCAAACGCTGGCAAAAAACCGCCGATGCGGGCAGGCTGACCTCCGCCGAATCGACGTTGTTGAAATTTTTGCGGGAAACCGCCCGCCAAACCTTAAATCCGCTCGTGGCCGAAGCACGTTTTGTGGAACCGGGCATTTCCTTTGTTCCGGCCGACGAAGAGATTTTCCGCGCGAACGGTCTGGCGCTAACGGTGGCATTACGCATGCCAAACGCCCGCACGGTCGGTTTTTTGGCTTTGGGCCCCAAAAAATCGGGTGCGCTTTACGGCCACGAAGATATCGATTTGCTGAAGACCGTTGCCCAGCAAAGCGCGGCCACCATCGAACGCATTCGCCTGCAAAACGATTTGATCTTGCAGCATGCCGAAGCCCAGCGCCTGAACGAACTTAATCGGCTAAAATCCTTTTTTGTCTCCAGCGTATCGCACGATTTGCAAACGCCTTTGACCTCCATCCGCATGTTTGCCGAGCTACTGCGCACAAAGCGGAATTTGTCCGCCCGCAAACGCGACGAATATCTTGATATTATTTGCGGCGAAAGCGAACGTCTCTCCCGCCTGATTCGCAATCTGCTCGATTTTTCCCGCATGGAACGCGGGGCAAAGACCTACGATTTCAAGCCGCAGGATTTGGCGGAAATCGTGCGTTCCGTGCTGCGTTCCATGGACTACCTGTTGCGGCAGCACCGCTTCGAAACGCACGTGGAGTTGCCCGACGCGCCATTGGTCATTCACGCCGATGGCGACGCCGTCATCGAGGCGCTGGAAAACCTGATCTCCAATGCGGTCAAATATTCTTCCGGGAAAAAGGAACTGTACCTGACGCTGCGGCGCAACGGACAATACGCCGAAGTGGCCGTGCGGGACAAGGGCATCGGAATTGCTCCGCAGGAGCAACAGCGCATTTTCGAAACGTACTATCGGGCAAACGATCCGCAGGTGCAGGCTATGGGCGGCGCGGGGCTGGGTTTGAGTTTGGTAAAACAAATCATGGAGGCGCACAACGGGCAGGTAAACGTGCACAGTGCTCCGGGCAAGGGCAGCACGTTTACCTTGCGCTTCCCGTTAGCGCAATAGGGGGAACACACATGCCACGCATTCTGATCATCGAAGACGATCCGGCCATTGGCAAGGGATTGCGCATCGCTTTGCAGGAAGCCGCGTACAAAGTGGATCTGGCCGAAGACGGCCTGAGCGGATTTGACAGGGCGCAAAACGGATCGTACGATTTGATTATTCTCGATTTGATGCTGCCCGGCAAAGACGGTCGGGATATTTGCCGGGAACTGCGTCAGGCGGGCGATCAAACGCCAATTATCATGTTAACCAGCAAAAAGGAAGAGATCGACAAAGTGCTGGGGCTGGAACTGGGTGCGGACGATTACATCACCAAGCCGTTTGGCCTGCATGAATTACTGGCGCGCATTAAGGCCGTGTTGCGGCGCGTGCAGGCGCGGCCCGCGCAACCCCGCATGTTGCGTCTGGGAAATGTGGAAATCGATTTCGACAGGATGATTGCCCGCAAAAACGGCCGACCGTTAAAGCTGACGGCCCGCGAATTCGAGCTGCTCAAATATTTTGCAGAGCACACCGGCGAAGTTGTTTCCAGAGACCAACTGCTGGACGAAGTTTGGGGCTACGATTCTTTTCCCACCACCCGCACCATCGACACCTTTGTTCTGAACCTGCGTAAAAAAATCGAAGCCGATCCGTCCCGTCCCAGGCATCTGCTAACCGTGCACAAACTGGGCTACCGTTTTGTCCGCTGAACCGGGGCAGTAGCGTTGACAATTTTTTGACATTTCTTTTGCAAGCCGATGACAAATTCGCCCGACGCAGCTCGTACCTTCGATTGAACCGGCAGGAAGCGCAGGCCGGTGTTTCCCCTTTGGCGTGAAATTTTTAAGAACGGAGGGCACGATGAGAATTAAACGATGGATCATTGGCACGCTGATTCTTTTTCCCGTTCTTTATTTGCAGAGCTGTTGCCTGATTGGTCTGGGCATCGGGGCGATCAGCGACGCGCATAAGAAAGATTCGGTTTTTGTGCCTGTGGCGCGCCTGGCAGCGGTAAAGAACGGCGAGAACATTGCCGTGGCCTTAAAAGACGGTCGCCGTCTCAAGGGCAAATTCATTCGCTACCGGCGTGGTGTGCAGCGCGATTACGCCACCCGCTATTATTTCTTCGTTAAGAATCACCGTCTGGAAAACGCGATGCCGCGCCTTTTCGAAAAGGTGTCCGTCCTTTCCGGAGATACGTTGTGGCTTAAAGGACAATTCCTCGGATTGGACAAGCAAAATCTGTTTTTATTGAGCACCGATCAAACGGAGAAGCGTCCGGAGCTGGCCAGGCTGCGGCAACTTCGGGGAACGGGCAGGCGAACATTTTCCCTGCAAACGATTCGGGCCGTGGTGGCCCGGGCAGATTTTCCCCTTTTTAGCGAGACTTACCTCGACCGGCAGGCAACGTTGGTTCTTATGACGGGCAACAACCTGCAAAAGTTCCCGGCCGAGGCAATCGCGCAGGTGCATCTTTTGCCGCGCAAGAACGGAAAACTTACCGGCTTTTTAATCGGCGCGGGAATCGATGTGGCCCTGGCCGTCTTTACCATTACGCAAATATCGCGCGAGGGGCTGGTGCCCAATATGGATCTCGGGCCCATGTAACGGGGGCACCCGGGTACGAACCGTACGGGGGCCGCGGATTGGTTTGCTTCCCCTTGCCTCCATCCGTGGCCTCCGCATTTTAATACGCCGATCTTGACAATTTTTTGACTTTCTTTTTACACCGTCCTGACAACTTTTCCCGCTAAAAATCGCATTTTGGGAACGGAAGACAAAAAACGAGGGAACCCAAATGCACACCGTTTCGCTTTTAAGTCGTGATTTCCGGAAATATTACCTGATTACCATGCGGCCGTATTTGCTGTTTGTCTCGGGCATTACCGGTTTGCTCGGCCTGTCCTTTGCTCCCGAAATGCCCCTGCTAAAAACGCTGATTTTGTTCGTTGCCTTTTTTCTTTCTTACGGTTTTGGTCAGGCGCTGACGGACTGTTTCCAGACCGACACCGACGCGCTTTCGTCTCCTTACCGGCCTCTGGTACGGGGAGTTATTGGCAAGTCACAGGTGATGGCGGTCAGTTTGGCGGGGCTGGGCTTGTGCGGACTGATTTTAACGCTGGCCGCGCCGGTCAATTTGCCTTTGGCGCTTTTGGCCGTTCTGGGACTGGCTACCTACACCTACTTTAAAAAACGCTGGTGGGCCGGT
>CAYXUS010000210.1:0-20235 GCA_964468415.1 uncultured Caldithrix sp. | reverse complement strand
AAATCACGGCCGCCGGCATAGTCACGATAGTAACGCACACAACGATAGCAGGCAATGCAGCGGTTCATTTCGTGATTGATGAATGGCCCGAGGTATTGATTGTTGTGAGTGCGTTTGTTGTATTCGTAGCGGCGGTAGTTGTGGCCGGACATGAGTACCACGTCCTGCAGGTGGCATTCTCCGCCTTCGTCACACACCGGGCAATCGTGCGGGTGGTTGGTCATGGTAAGTTCGATTAGGTTTGCACGGAACTGTTTGACTTCGGGGTCGTCCACAGAAATGCGCATGCCGTCGACTACCGGTTCCATGCACGACATGACAATGCGGCCCTTGGTGTCGTTTTCATCGTTAAACTTTTTTACCGCGCACTGGCGACACGAGCCGACGGATCCCATGGCCGGATGCCAGCAAAAATAGGGGATGTCGAATCCCAGAGAAAGCAGAGTTTGCAAAAGATTATTTTTTGGCTCAACTTCGTAGTCTTTGCCATCTATGTTGATTTTTACCATGTTTTAAGACCTCCAGGGGCAGCGTTTCTCTTTAATGTGACGCTCAAAGTCTTCTCTAAAATATTTCAGGGCACTTTGTAACGGCTCCATGGCGCCGGGGGCCAAAGCACAAAATGTATTGCCCGGAGCAAGGGTTTTGGTCATCCCCTGCAAAATGTCTAAGTCTTCCATTTTCCCCTGGCCGTTTTCGATGGACCAGAGAATTTTTTCCGTCCAGGGCAAACCTTCGCGGCAGGGGGTACACCAACCGCACGATTCCTGAGCAAAGAAGTGAATAAGATTGTGTACCATGCCTACCACACAAGTGTGATCATCCAATACAATCATCGTACCGGTCCCCAGTCGGCTTCCGGCGTTTTGCACCCCGCTGTAATCCAGCTTGACATCCAGATGCTCTTGGGTAAGGAAGTCGGTCGAAGCTCCACCGGGCAGCAGGCCTTTGAATTTTAGGCCGTCACGCATGCCACCGGCGTGTTCTTCCAATACTTCGCGCAGGGTAACGCCCAGCGGAAGTTCCCACAACCCCGGGTTTTTTACCTTTCCGCTTACGCCGTAAAGCTTGGTACCGCCATCTTCACTCAGGCTGATGCTTTTGTACCAGTCGGCACCATTCTTTAAAATGGGCGGAATGTTGCACAAGGTTTCGATATTATTGACAATGGTCGGCTTGCCAAACAAGCCGCTGGTTTGCGGAAAAGGGGGTTTGGCGCGCGGGTTGGCGCGTTTGCCCTCCAGCGAATTCAAGAGCGCGGTTTCTTCGCCGCAAATGTAACGCCCGGCGCTGGTATGCAGGTACAAATCGAAGTTGTAGCCGCTTCCCAGAATGTTTTTGCCCAGCAAGCCGGCCTCGTAAGCTTCGGCCAGGGCCTTTTCCACAGCCTGGGCGCCTTTTTTGTAAGCCCAGCGCAAAAAGATGTAGCCGATTTCGGCCTGAATGGCAAAGGCGCTGATAAGCATGCCTTCGATGAGTTGATGGGGATTGCCCTCGATGAGCAGGCGATCTTTAAAGGTGCCCGGCTCCATTTCATCGCCGTTGGCAACCAAATATTTGGGGCGCGGGGCATCGTCGCCCAGTGGGACAAAGCTCCATTTAAGTCCGGTGGGGAAACCCGCACCGCCGCGGCCGCGCAAGCCGGAGCGTTTGACAATTTCCTGAACTTCTTTGGGCGTAAGCTTGAGTGCTTTTTTGGCTCCTTCGTAACCGCCGACCTTTTGATATTCGGATAGGCTTAAAGGAGGCCCGCCGGGTCGAATGTGTTGCGTAAGTGGTCTTTCCATGTGCATTCAATTCGTTATTTGTATTTTTCCAAAATTTCGTCAATTTTTTCCGGGGTTAGGTTCCCGTACAATTCGTTATCGATCATCATAGCCGGAGCCCGATCGCAGGCCCCCAAACACGGGATGGTCAGCAGGGTGAACTTGCCATCCTGTGTGGTCTGGCCGATGTCGATTCCTAATTTTTGGTTTAAGTGGTCGCGCAGATTTTCGTAACCCATAATCCAGCAGCTAATGCTGTCACACATTAAAATAACGTGTTCGCCTACCGGCTTACGAAAAATCAGGTTGTAAAAGGTGGCCACACTGTCCACCTCATCGGGCGTCATTTCCAGTAATGTGGCAATGTCCTTCACATTTTCGTCTGACACGTATCCGCGGTGTTCCTGCACTACTTTTAAGGCCTCGATAACGGCGGCCTGTTTGCGCGGATAGTGTTTGAAATGTTCTTTTATTTCCAAAACTTCTTTTTCTGATAGCATGGTTCGATCCGTAAAAAGTTATTTGTCAACATCTGCTAACACGTAATCGATGCTGGCTAAAATGGCCAGCAAATCGGCAATGGTGTGCCCGCGACTAATGTAGGGCACCATTTGAATGTGCGGAAACGACGGCGTGCGGATGCGCGTTCGGTACGACATGGTGCTGCCGTCGCTGATCAGATAGTAGCCGTTGTTCCCTTTGGTGGCTTCAATACCAAAGAATGCTTCGCCGGGCGGAATGACCGGCCCCCAGCTTACATTCAGAAAATGGTTGATTAATGTCTCGATATCGTGCATGGTGCGTTCTTTGCGTGGCGGCGTTGTGATGGGGTTGTCCGACTTGTAAGGCCCATCCGGCATATTGTTCAGGCATTGCTCGATAATGCGTAAACTTTGATTCATCTCTTCCATGCGCACCAGAGCACGGTCGTAGGCATCGCCGTTTTGAGCGATCGGGATGTCGAACTCGAACTGCTCGTAACCGGAGTAAGGACGTTTTTTGCGGAAATCCCATTCCAGCCCCGTGGCACGCAAGCCCGGCCCGGTAACGCCCCATTCAATGGCCTCTTCGGTGGTGTAGGCGCCAATGCCTACGGTGCGGGCCTTGATGATGCTGTTTTTCATGACGAGTTTGTCGTAGGTTTTAAGCTGCTTGGGAAAATGTTTGATAAAATCGCGTACTAATTTTTCCCAACCTTTGGGTAAGTCTTGTGCCACGCCACCGATGCGGAACCAGTTGGGGTGCATGCGGTCGCCGGTAATGGCACTGATAATATCGAAAATGCGTTCACGATCGTTGAAGGCGTAGAAAACGGGGGACATTTGCCCCACATCCTGAGCGAAAGTTCCAAACCAGACCAGATGGCTGGAAAGGCGGAACAATTCGGACAACATGATGCGAATTACTTTGGCCCGGTCGGGCACTTCAATACCAGCCAGGGTTTCCACAGCTTGCACGTAGGCAAAGTTGTTCATCACACCGCCCAGATAGTCAATGCGGTCGGTGTAGGGAATAAAGGTGTGCCAGCTTTGCCGTTCGGCCATTTTTTCCGCACCGCGATGGTGAAAGCCGATATCCGGAACGGCGTCAACAATTTCTTCGCCGTCTAATTGCAAAATGATGCGCAAAACTCCGTGCGTGCCCGGATGCTGTGGACCCAAATTCAATAACATAAAGTCCGTGTCATCGCTGGCCCGCTTTAAGCCCCATTCTTCGGGTTTAAACTGCAATGCTTCCTGCTCGCGGTCTTGCTTGTCGTCCGGCAACTGGAAAGGCCCCATTTCGGTAGCGCGGGCGGGGTGCTCTTTGCGCAGGGGATGGCCTTGCCAGGTAGGGGGCATTAGCAACCGTTTTAAGTGGGGGTGACCTTTAAACTTAATGCCGAAAAAGTCGTAGGCTTCCCGTTCGTACCAGTTGGCGTTGGCCCACACCGACGTTACGGAATCTACTTCCGGATATTCCCCTTTCAGTGCCACCTTAATGCGTACGTCGGAGTTGCGATCGAAAGAGAGGAGATGATAGACAACGGTAAAATCGGCATCGGGCAGGTTTTCCCGATGCTGCCGTGAGCGTTCGTCAATCGCGGTTAAATCGTACAGCATTTTGTACGGCTTGGGGATTTCGTTTTTGAGGTAAGCGAGTACGTCCCGAATTTTTTCTTGCGGAACGTAAACCGTGGGCAAGCCGTCCTGAGTTTTTTGAACGGTGAGCGCCGATTCCCCGAATTTTTCTTTTAGATTTTCCAGAACACTTTGATCGTATGTCATAAGATCTTTACTGTTTTTATTGGTACAATCATAGTTAACAAGCAATGGCCCCTTGGCCGGGGGCACTAAATTTCATCCGGCGGACGCAGGAACGTGGGTTTGGGCTTTTCTACCCAGCGTTCTATTTTTACCGATTTTTTCTTGGGGCGTACCACACCCTGCGGCCCGATGACCCAGCTTAAAGGGCGTTTTTCTTTACCGATGGCTTCTCTGAGCAGCAGCAGGCCGTCCAGAAACGCATCGGGACGCGGCGGGCAACCGGGAACATAAACATCGACAGGCAAAAATTTGTCTACGCCCTGCACCACGGAGTAAATGTCGTACATGCCGCCGGAGTTGGCACAGGCTCCCATTGAGATGACCCAGCGCGGCTCCATAAGCTGTTCGTACAGGCGTTTTACGATGGGTGCCATTTTGATGAACATGGTACCGGCAATGATCATTAGATCGGCTTCGCGAGGCGTTCCGCGAATCACTTCCGCGCCGAAACGGGCTAAGTCGTATTTACTGGTAATACTGGTGGCCATTTCTACGTAACAGCAAGAAAGGCCGAAGTTGAAGGGCCAGACCGAATTTTTTCGCCCCCAGGAAATCAAATCCTGCAAGCGGCTAAACAGAATGGTCTCTTTGACGACATCTTCCATCGATCCCGTGCCTTTAAGGCTTGCAGCCGGATCGTTCGGTTTACTTAACCACCACTTCATAATGTATTCTTAACCTTACTTAAAATTTTTCATTCGTTTGATAATTTCTTTTCCGTTGGCCGCGTAATTAAGCGCACCAATGCGCCATTCGTACACAAGCACAACCATTAACACGGCGATAAAGACAAAAATGCCCCAAAAGCCAAGCCAGCCTAAATCTTTGAAGGCAATGGCCCAGGCAATGATAAAGGCTGCTTCTAAGTCGAAAATAATGAAAAAGAGCGCGATAAGATAATAATGGGCAGTAAAACGAATTTGTGAAGTACCGGTGTGCAGAATACCGGATTCGTAATATTCACCGGTTGCCCGTTCTTTATGGCGCTGGCCCAAAATGTAGGAGAGCCCGATCATAATGCCCACCAGGGCCAACACGCCGAAAGTATAAACCACCAGTGGCCACATGGGTGTTGTTCCGCTTTGCAATCGTTTCCCCTTTACTTGATGAAAATGTCAAAAAATAACGAAAATTCTCACGTTTTTATTTACCAAATAAGGAATATTTATTCAAATATTCCTTAATAATGAAATTTTTCTCAAAAAAATTTCCGAATGCCCAAAGATAAAAAGAAAATTAGTACAACGCTAATCAAAATTTCATTTCAGGGGAAAAAATGTTACGTGGCTATTTTCGGGAAGGAGCCAGTGTCTTTTTTCTCCGTTTGTTGTCCGCACACAGGTGTGCAATGGGGCACTGGTCGCACAAAGGATTGCGTGCGCGGCAAATCTTCCGGCCGTGCCAGATTAGCCAGTGGTGCGCCTGTGACCATTTTTCTCTGGGAATATTTTCCATCAATTGCTTTTCGGTTTCCAGCACATTGTCGGCATTGGCCAGCCCGATGCGGTTGCTAACCCGAAAGACGTGGGTGTCAACAGCAATGGCCGGAACATTTTTAGCGATACTCAGAACCACGTTGGCCGTTTTGCGTCCCACGCCCGGCAGTTTTACCAATTCCTCCCGTGTAGAAGGGATGTCGCCATCGTATTTTTCGGCCAAAATTTTGCTGGTTTGTAGAATGTTTTTGGCTTTCGATTTGTAAAGCCCTACCGATTTGATGTATTCTCGGAGTTCTTCTTCGCTCAGTTGGCTCATGGAATGTGCCGTTGGATGCTTGGCAAAAAGTTGGGGGGTAATCATGTTTACCCGCTTATCGGTGCTTTGAGCGGCTAACATGGTAGCCACCAAAAGCTGAAAAGGCGTTTTGTAGGTAAGGGCGGTTTTGGTGTGGCCGTAAACATCTTCCAGAATACGTAAGACTTCTTTAATTTGTGTTTTACTAAGCATCTTGCCAGACTTCCTGTCTGTTTTAGTGGTCATATAGCTCTCCGATTAGGTCCAGGTATAATTGTTCATTATTCGGATCGTCAATAAATTGATATTGGATGTTTTTCAGTGATTTTAGGTAATCAAGTTCCTTAATCCGGCTTTGATTTACAGTGGCGATGGCCGGATATTTGGAAGAAAAAATGGTGATAATTTGCTGCTTAATTTGCACAATGTATGGCTCAATAATACCTAATTCATCAAATACAAAAATGTCAACCAGTTGGAAAATACTCAATTCACTTAAAATTTGCTCAAGAAAGGGTTCTATTTGAAGGAATACGGATAAATCGGGGCGGTCGAATTGAATTTTAAAAAGTTTTTGGTTTCTGGAGAAGGAGAACCAATCCAAAGCAACTAAATGGCCCAGATCGTCAAAATATTTCAAAAGCTGAAATCCACGGATGCGCATTAAAGAACCCATATCTCGATGGAATTGAGATAGCAACGGATTGTTTTTTGAATGGTTGTTTTGAGTAATTAATACTAATTTTGACATTTTAACACGACCTAATTCTTTACGGCTATTTTATTATTCTCTTTTGTTAAAGGCAAAAAATAATAAGATAATAATGGCCAAAAATAACGAGTGAGTGACGCAACAAAACATAGAAGGGAAAATTTATTCCCTTTTGGGGAAATTCAAACGAATAACGGTTCCATCCTTATCGGATGTGGTCATATCGATTTGTCCCATCAAATTGATGGTTATCAGTTTGGCAGAGTAGGTACCCAGGCCAGTGCCGCCCAACTTTCCTTTGGTAATGTGTTTGTCAAAAAAACGATCGCGGATTTCTACCGGCACGGCGCCTTTGTTTTGGATGGAAATAGCTACAGGATTGGAATCGAACATTTTAATAACAACTTCTTCATCAGGGGGTGAAGCTTCGATGGCATTTTTTATCAGGTTGGAAAAAAGCATGTACAATAAATTTTCTTCACCGTAAACAAATAAAGTATCGTTTTCCGTTACCAGCTGGTTGTTAAAAAGCAAAGTGAACTTGAGATGTTTGCTGTTGTAAAGCGTTTCAAATTCATTGATTGCAGAAAAAAGGATGGGAATTATGTTGATTTTTTTCAGTGCCTTATCAAAATCGCCTGTTTCAAGCTTGTATAAATCAAGAGAATTATTAATCATCTTAATAAGGCGTTCGCCGGCGTTCCAAATGCTTTTAGCCATTTTTAAATTGCGTTCATCCAAATTTCCCCAATCGATTAACATTTTAGAGAAACCGGTTATGGCGGTTAAGGGTGACTTCATATCGTGTTGAGTAATTTTTTCAATTTCTTCACGAAGTTGCCCCATTAGCTTTAACTGTTTGTTTTGTTGTTTCAGCTTTTCTTTCGAAAAGTACAGCTCAAGATGGTTTTTTACCCGGGCCAAAAGGACGGGGATGCTTATAGGCTTGGTAATATAATCGACTCCACCTAACTCAAAGCATTTAATTTGATTGGCAATATTGGAATAGCCCGTAAGAAAAATAACAGGGATATCTTTGGTTCGGAAATCTTGTTTTAGTTTTTTTATGATGTCAAATCCGGACATATCAGGCAGGTTAATATCCAATAAAATTAAATCGGGCTTAAAGTCGGATTGGGCGATTTTCAATGCATTTTTACCATTTAGCGCAATGCGGCATGTGTATTGAGAAAGTGAATCGGCAAGTATGTCCACAATCTGAGGCGAGTCGTCAACAATGAGAATTTTTGCGTTGTTTACCAATAAATCTTCCATTGAATTCCTTAAAACCTTTAAGTGAGTACTAAAAACGAGTTTTGCGCTTAAAACCAAAGTTTATTTTTTGAATTTAGCCAAAACCGCTTTGGCTTTATTACGACTATGGTAAAAGATAGAGACCAATTCCGGATCAAAAAGGCGACCTTTATTGGACAAGATAAATTCAAAAGCCTCGTCTAAAGTCCAGGGCTTTTTATAAGGGCGTACACTAATCAAGGCGTCGAAAACATCGGCAATTCCTACGATGCGTGCTTCGATGGGAATTTGTTCGCCAATCAGTTGGTGCGGATAGCCACTTCCATCCCATTTTTCGTGATGCGAAAGCGCAATCGTTCTTGCCTCTTTTAAAATATCAGAGTCATGATCGCCAAGAATTTTGGCACCAATAATTGTGTGCTGTTGCATTGTTTTAAATTCCTGAAATGTTAACCTTCCTTTCTTTAGCAGAATATGATCGGGGATGCCGATTTTTCCTATATCGTGCATGGGGGCAGTCTGGAACAACAAGTTGCTTTTTTCTTTGCTAAAACCGTATTCATCGGCAATTATTTTGCAAAAGTGGCTCATCCGCATAATATGAGCACCGGTCTCGTGATCTCGATATTCGGCAGCAATACCTAATTTCTGAATAATTTCGAGGCGCGTTTCATATACCTCCCGCGTGCGCTCTGCGACCCTTTGTTCAAGAATTTTGTTTTGATGATGTAACATGATATGTGTTTTAATGCGGGCCTTCAATATGTACGGGCTAAAAGGTTTTGTTATGTAATCAACGGCACCGAGTTTAAAGCCCAAAGCCTCGTCCACAATTTCATCGCGGGCCGTAATAAAAATTACGGGAATTTCGGCGGTTTTGGGGTTAGATTTCAATTTGTGGCAAACTTCGTAGCCATCGATTCCCGGCATGATTATGTCGAGTAAAATCAAGTCGGGCGGCGGAGTGGTATTGGCAATTTCCAAAGCCTTAAGCCCATTGGTAGCAATTTTAATCTGATAGCTGTCTTGCAGAATTTGCGTTAAAAAATTCAAATTGTCCGGCGAATCATCCACAACTAAAAGGGTCCATAAAAATTTATTTTTTTCATTCATGGTAAATCCCAAAAGACTCCACATTGATAAAAAAACAGGATTCCCGTTAAGGAAGATTTTCATTTGGCTCCAAGTTACAAGCCGTTGATATCAGGTTTCTTAATCAGCCGGTTGGAAGTGTAACCTAAGGCAGGCATGGCCGGCGGGTAAGTTTAGTGCTTCTACCTGGCCACCTTGTAGTTCTACAACCATTTTGGTGATCGACAAGCCCAGGCCAAAATTTTGATCAATCGGCTCATAACCATACGAGAATAATTCAAAAATATTTTGTAAAGCTTCGTCGCTAAAACGAGATCCGGTATTGATAATTTCGATACTCTGTTTTTTAAACGGGCGAATAATAATTTTTTGATCCGGTTCAGAGAATTTAACGGCGTTGTCCAACACATTGTACAAGGAAAGTTGTGTGAGATCCGTATCGCCTTTAACATTAAAAGAAGGGGAGATGGAATTTATCGTTTTTAAGCGTTTTTGAGCGATGGTTTCGCGGAAATGTTCCAAGGTGGTTTCGATTAAATTTTTCAGGGGTAAGTTGGTAAGAACGGGTTTGACCAATCCAGTCATTAAATTGGAAATAAATAATGCCTTTTCCGAAAATTCCTCAAGACGCAAAACGGATTCTTTTAAGGCATTCAGATATTGAGTGTACTGGTCGTCTTTTAATGATTTTTGGAGTAACTCGGTGAATCCCAGAATACCGGTGAGCGGGGTTCGAATTTCGTGACTAATGATCTGAATAAAGCGGGATTTGGCTTTGTCTAAAGTTAACAATTGTTTGTTGGCTTTATCCAGGGCCTTATTCAATTCTTTTAATTTTTTGTTGGTTTTTCGAATTTGTTTGGTCTTTAATTCGACGCGTTGTTCAAGTGTGGCATTAAGCACCTTGAGTTCTTCATTCCGTCGCTTTAGATCGATATGGGTTTTAACGCGGGCAAGAAGTTCTTTGGGATAAAAAGGTTTGGTGACGTAGTCCTGGGCACCGGCCTGAAAGCCGTGGATTATTTGCTCCCTTTCAACAAGCCCGGTGATAAAAATAATGGGAATTTCAGCTGTTGATGGATTGGCTTTAAGGCGGCGGCAAACTTCAAATCCATCCAGGCCGGGCATGACGATATCAAGCAAAATAAGATCCGGTTTATGTGGAGAAGACTGAAGAAATTCTAAGGCTTTAATTCCATCACTTGCAATCAAAATATTGTAGTATGGACTTAATATGTCATTGAGTAAACCAAGGTTGTCGCTGGAGTCATCCACCAACATAACGGTTTGTGTATCGGTTTTCATCCCATCTTATCGGTTCCTTTTTCAAATTTGGGAATCAGGTTTTCAATGATATTTGCCGCCTCGTCAAATTGGTAGTTTTCGACAGCCTGCCAAAGCATGTCCGCTTGTTCGGACACGCCGGAATTTTTCAAAGAAAATATTAATTGATGCACTTTCTTTTTGGCTTTTGCATCAGACCTGAGCAAAAATTGTAACGCTTCCTTTAACCCGCTTATTAGTTCATCCCTGGACAATGAGAGGGTCTCTTCTTCATGAAGATTTTTTTTGAGCTCTGTTTCAAAAGGCGACAAATGATTTAAGATCATTCGTAATTCGTTCTCGACTTTTTTAAGCAAATCTTGAATACGTTCGGCATTTAGGCTTGTAGTGGCGGCTTCAAGCTGACCGGCAAGCTGTTGGATGGTTTTGAAGCCCATATTTCCGGCGGTACTTTTCAGGGTGTGAACCTGCCGGTGGAATTCTTTGATTTGTCCATTTTTTAATAAAGAACGTAGCCGTTCGGCAAGATTTAGGTTGTTATGCCTGAATTTTATGAGCAGTTCTGCATATAGCCGATAATTGAAATTTAAGCGTCGAAGCCCTTCAATGTGTTCCAAGTGTGGAATAGAAGCAAAAATAGAACGCAAGGTTCCGTCTTTTTGGTTGGAAACAATGTTACGGCTGAAAACGGCCCGATTGGATGGTTTAATCCAGCGTGCGATGGTAGCAAACAAATCATCCGGATTAATAGGTTTGGCAATAAAATCAACCATACCCACATCTTTTATTTTTTGTTGTATGCCCCCGGCCAAATCGGCCGTTAAAGCTATAGTAGGGGGGGCATTAATGGTTTGGTTTTGATGAATGATTTTGCTGGCTTCAAAACCGTCCATGCCGGGCATGTGCAAATCCATTAGCACAAGGTCGTAGGGCTGGTCGCTATTGAGCACATGCTTTACGGCCTCTTCACCATCTTTGACGATTGTGACGAAGAAACCTTCGTTATCCAATAGTTCTTTAATTACTTGCTGATTTAATTCATTGTCTTCAGCCACTAAAATACGGGCACCACGGATTTGATTGAAACCTTTGGGATAAACATTCAACATTCCGTACGTTTCAAATTCGTGTTGAACTTCTTTGCCAAAAACTTCGAGTACCGTGTTAAAAAGTACGGAAAGCGTAAACGGCTTGGTAAGGAATGCGTTAAAATAGGTTTTCTCTTTCAACAAATATTCACCATCCACATAGGCACTAATCATAATAATTTTGGGCTTGATAGGAATTTTTTCATCGTTATGAATGGATTTGGCAATTTCAAGCCCATCATCATTGCCCAGCTTCCAATCAAGAATGACCAAATCGTAATATTTGCTGCCCGTAATCAAGGCATTGCGTAATTCATCCAACGCTTCTTTTCCCGTGGAAACAGTGGTGGTATCGGGAGTAAAAATTTTCATTTGTTCTTTTAAGGTGGCGCGAATCTCAGCAACGTCATCTACGATCAGAATACGCAAATTGCGTAATTCAATGGGAGGCTGATAAAATTCATGGTCTTTAGTTTTTTCATAAGGAAAGGTGAGTTCAAAGAAAAAAGTGCTGCCTTGCCCCAGGGTACTTCGGGCCCAAATTCGACCGCCCATCATTTCGACCAGTTGCTTGCAAATGCTGAGCCCCAATCCGGTCCCGCCATATTTTCGGGAAATTGAGATATCGGCTTGAGTGAAGGAATTGAACAAATTGGGTAGTTTTTCTTCGGGAATGCCAATTCCGGTATCTTTTACCGAAAAACGCAAGGTGACAAATTGGGAATCTTTTTTTATCAAATCCACAGCCACAATAATTTGTCCTTGTTCGGTAAATTTAATGGCATTGCTAATTAAATTATTCAGAATTTGTGAAATTCGTAAAGGGTCCCCAAATAACGTCGGCGGAATGTTGGGGTTTTGGTTAAAGATTAATTCCAGGTCTTTGTCGCGGGCGTTTAGATAGATTGTTTTGGACAGGCGGTTGAGAACTAAATCCATATTAAATTTTGTGTTTTCAAGACGCAGTTTCCCCGCTTCAATTTTGGAGAAGTTTAAAAGTTCATCAATGATATTTAAAAGACTGGTAGCCGAAAAATGGATTTTTGCCACATAGTCTTTTTGTTTAGCATCTAACGCAGTATGCCGTAATAAAAGATTCAACCCGATAATAGCATTTAGCGGAGTACGGATTTCATGACTCATGTTGGCTAAAAATTGGCTTTTGGCCCTGTTGGCTTCTTCGGCGGCCTCCCGGGCTTTTAATTGAATTTCAGTTGCGGCTTTTAACTCCGTAATATCCCAAGTGACGCCATTTAAAAAAGTTGGCTTGTTATGCTCGTCGTATTGGACGTAAGCTCGTGATTTTAGATAGCGAATATTGTCGGGCCCTTTGATAAACCGGAGTTCGGCTTCGATAAACGCTTCTTTTTTGGCAAACATTTTTGACAGATATTGATGTAGTCCTTCGAGCTCTTCGGGGAAAAAATATGATTTTAGGGTATTAAAAATATCCTGACTTTTTCTTTCCAAGGGAAGATCATCGTATAAAAATTTTTCGAAATAAAAGGTATTGGATTTAAGATCCCAATCCCAAACACTTAAACCGGCAAGATCGGTAGCTAAACTTAAACGGTTGGAGAGTTGAACGATTTTGTTCTCTTGAGCCTTATATTTTGAAAGGTCATGCATAATAATCGAAAAGATAGGGGGTGATTTTTTAATAGCTATTTTAGCGGATGAGGCCAATAATGGCACAATAGTGCCGTCCTTTCTTTTCCCGTTAAATTCCGGATACTCCGAAAGGAACTCTTCATATCCAGCACGCAGGCATTCTTTGTGGAGTTCTTCGCTTAAAAGGATCGTAAACGGTTTGCCGAGCACTTCTTTTTCGCTATAGCCGAATACAACCTGAGCAGCCGGGTTAAAAGACAAAATGTGTCCGCTTTGATTGATGGTAATTATGGCTTCGTTGGCTTTGTTTATAATCGCATTGTGCAGGGCGTAGAGTTTTTCTTTTTCGTAGTAGGTTTTTCGTTGCTTGATTAGCAGATAAAAAATAGCAACATTAGCAAAAAACAAGATTAACAGTGAAATTGAAAAAGCAACAAAAAGTTTTACTTTGGTCTGCTGGATAGATGCATCGGAGCCCAGTGAGCGGTTCTTCAATAAGGCAGATTCCCCGTTTTCAAAATTTTTAAGAAATTTTTTGATCTTCTTTTGTTTAAGCTTAAAGTCTTCTGCAAGTAATTCCCTCGCCGAGAAATTGTGAATGGCGTGATCCATTGTTTTAATTTGAGACGAAAGCAAAGGAGCTAAAATAGCAACACGTTTTTGCTGCTGTTTATTATCACGCGTTAAATGCATTAACTTATCAAGGTGCCTGGAAAGGAGTTCCTTCTCTCTTAAATAAGCGTCTAAAGCAGCTTTCTCTTTGGTGTGAAGATAGGTATACAAAGAAAAATTTAATTCATCATAGGCATTGCCAAGTTTTTCCGCAAGGTATAATATTTCATAGGAGTGTTCGGCCCAGCTATAATTATTAGCAGATTTGTTCAAATTTTCGTTAACAAGATAGGCAGAAATACTCAAGGCTAATAATGGCAGAACAATTGTTAAAATAACAAGCAAAATAAGGCTCTTTCTCACTTTAAATCTCCGGAAGATAATAAACTCCTTAGTGAGGCTCTCCTCTTTAAAATTTGGATATAATTGGTATGACTAATGCAAACAAACAATTAGCGGGTTCGAAATAAAGAGAATGAAGCTAAAAATCAAACAGAATACCAAAAATAGTCATTAAATATTTGTTTTAAAATACGCTTCCGGATTGCCAAAAGTCAAATATAAATGCTAAACGGGTTTTTGCAGGACAATAATTGTTTCATCATCAAACCGGGAGGTCCCCTCGTAAAAACGTTGCAGATCCTTTTTTACGCATTCAATATATTCCTGAGGCGGAAGCGTGGCACATTCAACCAATTGCTGCTTAAAACGATCTTCACCGTAAAGTATATTCTGGCCATCTGGTTTTTTTGCTGCTTCGGTAAAACCATCGGTATAAAGGATAAGGCTGTCCCCGGGTTCAAACACAAGTTTTACACGGCGCAGATTCTTTTTGAGGGTGTTCTGAGAGGGGGTCATGCCCAAGGCCATGCCCGGGCATTTAATTTCCCGAATAACAGGCTTGCGTTCGGTGTGAACGACGAATGGCAAATTGTGTCCGGCACGTAGAAATTCAAACTGGCTGGTTTTGGTATCCAGCACTCCGATAATGGCGGTGACAAATATGTTGGGATCCAGAACATTTTTAATCAAATATTCGTTTAGCCGAATGATTAAGTCGTACAAATCGGTGGTAAATTTTGTGGAAAAACGCAAAAGGCTGATGATTTGTGCCATGTAAAAGGCGGCGGACATGCCCTTGCCCGAAACATCGCCAATGGCAATCAAAAAGCGTTGGGCGTCCAGCGGGAAAACATCGTAAAAATCGCCACCGACTTCATTGGCTGTGGTCAAATCGGCGGCAATGCGAAAGCCCGGAATTTCGGGTAATCTTTCCGGAAGCATTTTTAGTTGCACTTCGTGGGCGATGCGAAGTTCCTGATCCATGCGTTCCTTTTCGCGGGCCTCTTCCATGAACCGTTTTAATTCCCGGGACATTTGATTAAAGTGATCGGCAAATTCGCTGAATTCGTCATCGCCATGAATTTTTACCCGATAGTTCAAATTTCCGTTCGCGATTGCCCGAACGCCTTTGCGGAGTATTCCGAATTTTTCGACAATGGTTCGATTGATTTGTTTGCCAAAGCGTGCCATACGCCGAATGACCAATGAGTTCAAAAAGAAAAACAGGAGAATAAGGATAAGGAGAATTTGCGTTAAGAAGTTCCATTCGTACAGCTCGCGGGCATTGTAAAAGATGTCGAACGTAAAATACTCGTCTTTGTTGCCGGTGGGCAAAAACAAGCGCCCCACAACGATGGGAATTAATTTGAAATTGTGAAAAGTGAAAAACGTTTCCGGCGGTATGAGTCCCCTGGAATGGGCCCAAATGATGGCCTTTGAATTGGGGCGCGTCATAAAAGGATTAATGATGCCGATGGGGTTAATGCGAAAAGGTTCGGCCTGCCAAAATTTAAGGCGATACAGATAGGCCATAAAACTATTCGGCTTGTAACGATAGGCGGCAACTCCGCTGCCAACGATAAAATGGGTGTGGTTGAACAGGTAGCTAAGAAAGGCACTGTCAATTTTTACCAAATAAAGCGAATCGGAAGCATGAAAACGTTTGGATTGAGGCTTGAAAAAAAGGAAAAAATCTTCTTGTTCGCCGGCCTTTTGTTTCAAAAAAACCGGGCCCATGTTTTGGGTAAAAATTTGGGTGACATGCGATTTTTCAAACAAATCCTGATCGCTTACCCGTCGGATGTCAAGTGCCGAAACCGCTTCCCCTTGCGGCGCACGGGCCAATTGGTGGAGGGCTTCCCGTAAATTGTTTGCCTGCCATCCGGCGATAAACAGGTAAAAAATAAACAGCAAAAGCACCAATTGAATAAACTGGGGAATGGTCGATTGAAAAAGGGTGGCAATCCACAACTTGCGGGAGAGAGGGGCATAATTGTAAACCAAGACAAGCGGAATACGAATCATCAAGACGATCAGGTAAATTTTGCCCAGATAGTAGAGAAAAAAAGGCAACGCGTACAACATGCTTAAATGGGAGCGTTCAAAAGCGGGTAAAGCCCGGTCAAGATATACCGGGTAGTGAAAATTGGCGTAAAAAATGAAAAGAATTATCAGATAAAATGCCAACTCAATTCGTCCCAAACGTTCCAGCCAATGCGTGCGTTTTTGCAAGCCCAAAAAAAGAAAAAGGAAAAGGAACTGCTTATTAAAAGAAGATGTGTAAAAACTCAGGTAAAATCCCATGAGAAAAAGAATAAGATAGGCCAAAAAGCCCGATGCTTTGTTTTTCCCCTCCGCACTCAACAATAGGCTGAAAGACCAGCTCATTAACAGGAAGTTAAGTTGATGGAAGAACAGAACCGGATAAGAGAGCCGGGGAAGACCGGAACTGCCGAAATGCACATGATTCAATAACGACCATTCGAGCAAGCCGCTCAGCAGAAAGATGAGCAAATAAAGCTCTTCCGGAGGAGAAAAATGGGTGAGTATCAATCGGTTTACTGTGATCCAGAAAAACAAGAGTAAAAACAGAAAAAACCATTGAGCATCGGCGGAAGCGAGAGGGCCGCCAACCACCCCAAAAAACAGAAGAATAAAACCAAGGGAATAAACGGCAAAGGCCGTTTTGTTTACCGAGGACTTTTTTAACTGTTCCACAAAATGTCGGAACCGGGGAACAACGCTGATTTCCGAAAGGGTATTGGACATTCCGTTCACGTTTTAGCTTTCGAATGTTTTTGTGAATGATACCTATGTACGTAAATTTTATTCATAAGATGCATTCTTTTTTTAAAGGAAACAAATAATTCGGCAGCTTTTCGCTCTTGTTTTAGCGAAAAAAATCTTGTACATTTGTACTACTGTTTTGCGAAATAAAGATGGACTTATTATCTTACATTTTTTTAATTTACGTTTTTTACGCAAGAAATTCAGGAAATAGGTATGGCAGTCAACATTGCGGAATACAACGAAGCTTCCATTAAATCGCTGGACTGGCGCGAGCACATCCGCCTGCGCCCGGGCATGTACATCGGAAAATTAGGCGACGGCTCGTCACCCGATGACGGTATTTACGTGTTGCTCAAAGAAACCATCGATAATGCCATCGATGAGTTCATGATGGGCTTTGGCCGGGTGATTGAAGTGCAAATTAGCAAACATTCGGCGCAGGTGCGCGATTACGGACGCGGCATTCCTTTAGGCAAAGTGTACGCCTGTGTGGCGCAGATTAACACCGGCGGCAAATACGACAGCGAAGTCTTCCAAAAATCCATCGGACTCAACGGCATCGGTTCCAAGGCCGTGAACGCTCTTTCCAGATACTTTAAAGTACAGTCCGTTCGTGACGGCAAAACCAAAATTCAGGAATTTGAGTACGGCATTTTGAAACACGATCACAAAATCAAAAAAACAGATGAAAAAAACGGGACGCTCATCTATTTTGAGCCCGATCCCGAAGTATTCAAAAATTTCCAGTTCCGTCTGGAATTCATCGAAAATCAGATTAAAAATTACGTGTATTTGAATGCCGGTTTGACCATTGTGTTAAACGGCAAGCGTTACCAGTCCAAAAACGGCCTGCTCGATTTGCTCACGGACAAAACCGACCCGGAAACGCTGCGCTACCCCATTATTCACTTTAAAGGCAAAGATATCGAGGTGGCTTTTACCCACACCAATCAATACGGCGAAGACTACTATTCCTTTGTCAACGGCCAGTACACGCCGCAGGGCGGAACCCACCAGGCGGCCTTTCGCGAAGGCATCATCAAAACCATTCGCGAATTTTACAAGAAGAATTTCGACGCAGCCGATATTCGCGCTTCCATCGTGGGAGCCATCAGCATCCGCATTCAGGAACCGGTGTTCGAATCGCAAACCAAAACCAAGCTGGGCTCCACGCACATCGCCCCCAACGGCGAAGGCCCCACGGTGCGCAATTTTGTGCTGGACTTCATTAAAACCCAACTGGACAACTATTTGCATCGTAATTCGGAAACCGCCGAGCTCTTGCTGAAAAAAATTCAGCAATCCGAGCGCGAACGCAAAGAGATGGCCGGTATTAAAAAGCTGGCCAACCAACGCGCCAAAAAGGCCAACCTGCACAACAAAAAACTACGCGATTGCCGCATCCACTACACCGATGTCAAAAACGAACGGCGGTTCGAATCGACCCTGTTTATTACCGAGGGCGATTCGGCCAGCGGCTCCATTACCAAGGCGCGTGACGTGCAAACGCAAGCCGTTTTTAGCCTGCGCGGCAAACCGCTTAACTGTTTTGGCCTTTCCAAAAAGGTGGTTTACCAAAACGAAGAATTTAATCTGTTGCAGCACGCGTTGAACATCGAAAACGGTCTGGACGGCCTGCGCTACAACAATGTGGTCATCGCTACCGATGCCGATGTGGACGGCATGCACATCCGTTTGCTTTTGATGACGTTTTTCCTGCAATTTTTCCCGGAGCTGGTGCGTTCGGGCCATGTGTACATTCTGGAAACGCCGCTTTTCCGTGTACGCAACAAGCAAAAAACCATTTATTGCTACAGCGAAGAAGAACGCCAAAAAGCCGTGGACGAGCTGGGCAAAGGCGTGGAAATTACCCGCTTTAAAGGCTTGGGCGAAATTTCTCCCGAAGAATTTCGCCAGTTCATCCGCGAAGACATTCGCCTGGCGCCACTATTGTTGGACAACAAAACGCAGGTGCAGCGGCTGTTGGCCTATTACATGGGCAAGAATACGCAGGATCGGCAGGAATTTATTATCGACAACCTGCGGGTGGAAAAAGATCTGGTCATGGAAACGGCGTGAAGGGAAGGCTGGGGCTGGAGACTTGGAACTTGGAACTGGGAACTTGGAACTGGCTCCGTCACGGAGTGATCCCTTTGGGAAAGGAGTCCCTTCGGGAGAACTGGCTCCGTCACGGAGTGATCCCTTTGGGATAGGAGCCCCTTTGGGGGAATTGGCTCCGTCACGGAGTGATCCCTTTGGGAAAGGAGTCCCTTCGGGAGAACTGGCTCCGTCATGGAAGTGATCCCTTCGGGAAAGGAGCCCCTTTGAGATTGCTTTGCTCGTTCTTCGCTCACAATGCAGATAAAATAAACATCATGGAACAAGGAGACAGGACATTGATGAAAGCGAAACACTTGGTCGCTCTTTTCGGCCTTTTTATCGGATTGATTTTTGCGGGAACGCCGGCCCGGGCGTCGGGGCAGAATATCGATAAAAAGGTGGACGCCTTATTAAAGCGCATGACGCTTAAGGAAAAAGTGGGGCAGATGACGCAAATAACGCTGTCGGTGGTCTCGCAAAAACGGCCGGACGGAAGTTTCGAAAACAAACTGGATTTGAAAAAATTGCGCGAAGCCATTGTGGATCACGGGGTAGGTTCCATTTTAAATACGGGCGGTGCGGCCAATACGGCAAAAAACTGGCAAGAGATGATTAATACCATGCAAAAGATCGCCACGCAGGAAACCCGCCTGGGCATTCCCATTATTTACGGCATTGATGCCATTCACGGTTCCAATTACATCAAAGAAGCCACGCTTTTCCCCCAAAGTATTGCCATGGCAGCCACCTGGAATCGCGAGCTGGTGCGCAAAGAAGGAGAAATTACTGCTCTGGAAACGCGGGCGGTTGGCATTCCCTGGAATTTTAATCCGGTGTTGGGCCTGGGGCGTCAGCCGCTGTGGTCGCGGATTTGGGAAACCTACGGGGAAGATTCGTACGCAGCGGCACAATTCGGCCGGGAGTACATTTGGGGCTTGCAGGGCAAAGATGGCAACGTGGCCCGGGACGATCGGGTGGCCGCCTGCATGAAACATTACGCCGGTTACAGTGTGCCGCTTTCCGGTCATGACCGCACCCCGGCCTGGATTCCGGAGCGCATTATGCGGGAATTGTTTTTGCCGCCTTTCCATGCCGCCGTGCAGGCCGGTGTGCTGACGGCCATGGTCAATTCCGGGGAAGTGAACGGCATTCCGACACACGCCAACGTTTTTTTGCTGAAAGCGGTTTTGCGTAACGAATGGAAATTTGCGGGGCTTGTGGTAAGCGATTGGGCGGACGTGGTCAATTTGTACAAACGGGATCATGTGGCGGAATCGCCCAAAGAGGCGGTGCGTCTGGCGGTAGAAGCCGGGCTGGATATGAGCATGGTGCCTTTTGACTATTCCTTTGCCGATTATTTGCTGCAATTGGTGCAGGAAGGAACCATTCCCGAAAGCCGCATCGATGCCTCGGTGCGCCGGATTTTACGGGTAAAATTTAAGTTGGGGCTGTTTGACGATCCGTTCGCTCATGCCGAACGCCTGGCGCGCATCGGGCGCAAAGAACACAAAATGGTCAGCCTGCAAGCCGCCCGCGAGGCCATT
>CAYXUS010000209.1:0-36504 GCA_964468415.1 uncultured Caldithrix sp. | reverse complement strand
ACATAACCGATGCCAAAACCTTAGCCCATCTTTTGAAATACGAATCCGTTCACTGAAAATTTCAGGCAGAGGTTCATGCCGAAGCCGAAACGATTGTGCTTGGCGACCGCCGTTTGAAGGTTTTGGCTATTAAAGACCCTGCCACGTTGCCCTGGAAAGAATTGGGCGTGGAATACGTGGTCGAATCGACCGGCGTTTTCCGCAAACGCGACCAAATTGCCAAACATCTCGAAGCCGGTGCCAAAAAGGTGTTGCTGACCGTTCCGGCCAAAGACGAAATCGACAACACCATCGTTCTGGGTGTTAATGACGAACAATTGCGTCCCACGGACAAAATCGTTTCCAATGCTTCCTGTACGACCAACTGTCTGGGGCCCATTGTAAAGGTATTGCACGATACGTTCGGCATGAAACGCGGTTTGATGACCACCGTCCATTCCTACACCAATGACCAACGCATTCTGGATTTGCCGCACAGCGATTTGCGTCGTGCGCGTTCCGCCGCGGTGAGCATGATTCCGACTACCACCGGTGCCGCTCGTGCCATCGGTAAGGTGATTCCCGAGCTTAACGGCAAACTCGACGGCATGTCCGTACGCGTACCGACTCCGGATGGTTCGCTGGTGGATTTGGTGGCCGAATTAAAACGCGATGTTACCATCGAAGAAGTAAACGAAGCCATGAAAAAAGCCGCCGAAGGTCCGATGAAAGGTATTTTGCAATATTGCGAAGACCCGGTCGTTTCGGTGGACATTATCGGCAATCCGCACTCCAGCATTTTCGACAGCCTTTCCACCTTTGTTGTGGACGGCAACTTTGTGAAGGTGCTGAGCTGGTACGACAATGAATGGGGCTATTCCAACCGTTGCGTGGACTTGCTGAAGAAAATGGCCAGCATGTAAAACACTTTAAAGAGAGGTCGATGCGGCCTCTCTTTTTTGTTTACAACGATGTGCCGAATTGAAGGGCGCATTCGGTCAACTTCCAAACGAACGGAACGAGTGAGTCGGAGCCTTTAAAACGAGGAGAGAGAATCATGGCAAAGCTAACCATAGATCAACTGGATTTGAAAGGTAAAAAAGTTTTGGTACGTTGTGATTTTAACGTACCTCTGAATGAAAATCGGGAAATTACCGATGACCGGCGCATTCGCGCTTCGCTGCCAACCATCAAAAAGATTTTGAATGACGGCGGCGCGGCTGTTTTGTGCAGTCATCTGGGACGCCCCAAAGGTCAGGTCAAAGAAGAGTTGAGTTTGAAACCCGTAGCCAAACGTTTGAGCGAGCTTTTGGGCATCGAAGTAAAAATGGCACCCGATTGCATCGGGCCGGAAGTGCAAAAGATGAAGGCAGAACTTCAACCGGGGCAGGCCCTTTTGCTGGAGAACCTGCGTTTTCACAAAGAAGAAACGGAGAACGATCCCGAATTTGCCCGGCAGTTGGCCGAAGGTTGCGATTTGTTCGTCAACGATGCCTTTGGTACGGCCCATCGCGCGCATGCTTCCACAGTGGGCGTAACGCAGTATTTTAAGCAGTGTGCCGCCGGATATTTGATCGAAAAAGAATTGAAATATTTGGGGCAAGCTGTGGAAAATCCGCAACGGCCCTTTTTGGCCGTTTTGGGCGGCGCCAAAATTTCGGGCAAAATCGATGTCATTAAAAATTTGTTCGACAAAGTGGACACGTTGATCATCGGTGGCGGCATGGCCTACACTTTTTTCAAAGCCCAGGGTTACGAAATCGGCAAATCTTTGCTGGAAGAAGACCGCATTGAAATGGCCAAAGAAATTTTGCAGCAGGCCAAAGAAAAGAACGTCAACTTTTTGCTGCCTGTGGATGTGGTGGTGGCCGACAAATTTGACAACGAAGCCCGGCGCAAGGTAGTCAAGGTGACGGAAATTCCGGCAGACTACATGGGCCTGGACATCGGCCCGGAAAGCATCGAGCTGTTCGGAAAGGAAATCAAAAAATCCAAAACCATCATCTGGAACGGACCGGTAGGCGTGTTCGAAATGCCTAACTTTGCCACAGGCACCCGTAAAATTGCCGAAGCCATTGCCGAAGCCACGGAGCAGGGCGCAATTAGCGTCATCGGCGGGGGCGATTCGGCAGCGGCCATCAGCCAGTTTGGCATGGACGATCGCTTTACCCACGTTTCCACCGGAGGCGGCGCTTCACTGGAATTTTTGGAAGGTAAAGAATTACCGGGCATTGCCGCATTGACCGAAGTTTAAAATTTAGGAGAATACAGGATGAAACGATCCATTGTTATTGCCGGCAACTGGAAAATGCACAAAACCAACAGCGAAGCGCTCCAGCTTGCCAACCAAATTCGCAAGAAAACAACCGATATCCAGAAAACGCGCATGATCATTTGCCCGCCGTTTACCGCCCTGGCACCGGTGTACGAGGTGATTAAAGACACCTCCATCCATTTGGGCGCTCAAAACATGTTCTGGGAAAAAGAAGGTGCCTACACCGGGGAAATTAGTGCAGGCATGCTAAAAAGCACCGGCGCCGACTACGTGATTATCGGTCATTCGGAACGCCGTCAGTACTTTGGCGAAACCGACGAAACTGTGAACAAAAAAATCAAGGCTGCGCTGGAAAACGGCTTAAAGCCCATCGTTTGTGTGGGCGAAACGCTGCAACAACGCGAAGAAAACATTACCCTGCGAGTGGTGGGCAAACAAATTCGCGGTGCGTTTGCAGGCATTAAGGCAGAAGACATGGCTCATATTATTGTGGCCTACGAACCGATTTGGGCCATTGGCACCGGTAAAACCGCCACACCCGACCAGGCGCAGGAAGTACACGCCGAAATCCGCAAGATGGTTGCCGAATTGTTCGATTCGGCCACGGCCGAGGCGCTGATCATCCAATACGGCGGCAGCGTTAAACCCGAAAATGCCCAGTCGTTGCTCAGCCAAGACGATATTGACGGCGCACTGGTTGGCGGAGCCTGCCTAAAAGCCGATTCGTTTTCGGCCATTATTCACATTGCCGAGGAACTGAACAAATAGCCGGCATGTTCGATTAAAATTTCGAAAGGGAGCAGGGCGCATTGCGACTGCTCCCTTTTTGTTTGGTCTTTTTATCGTGACCCGCCGAAAAAATTGGGCATCCGAAGATGTTGGCAACAAAAGCGACGCATTCCCAATTCTAAGAAAAAATAGCTTTTCTTTGTGAAAGTTTGAGAAAAAATTCCTTTGCAAGTTTGCAACCCTAAAAGGGAATTCCCCTTCACGCAAGGCTTTGCACCCACCCGGTTATCTTCCTGCGCTCTGGTACGTAATTTGCTGAATTGGTTGCCTGAACGTCCAAGGAAAGGACAGAAATGGAAG
Source organism: uncultured Caldithrix sp. (assembly GCA_964468415.1). Taxonomy (GTDB): domain Bacteria; phylum Calditrichota; class Calditrichia; order Calditrichales; family Calditrichaceae; genus Caldithrix. The sequence continues at coordinate 33,161 of CAYXUS010000209.1, read as the reverse complement.
CCAATTGCGAGACCGGTCATGTTGTCAAAATAAATCCGCAATTTGTGGAAATTGCCGTGGACACTACACAAGAAGAGTGTCATCGCTGTCCGCTTTCCAATTGGTGTTCCATGGCCGGACAAACATCGATTAAAATTCCCAGAGAAGAAATTCCCCGATCTTTGCAACCCAACCAAAAAGTTGAGATCCGTTTCGAAAAAATCATCCAGACTTCCTTTTTATTGTACTTGTTTCCATTGCTGTTTTTTATGGCAGCCATTTTAGGCGCAAGGTATCTGTTGCTCGTTGCAAACGAACTTTTCCTTTTTGGCATTGGGATTGGGGCTTTGATTCTTTCTCTGGGCATCATTAAGTGGTTCAACAATCGTTTGTCGACCCGGCCGGAGTACAAGATAAAAATTGTTCCTTTGTGAATAAATTCGGAGAAAGATTCATGTACGAACTCGTAATGCCTTGTGTCATCCTGTCCGGTTTAGCCCTTGTTTCGGCTTCCGGGTTGTACGTTGCTTCCAAGAAGTTTTACGTGTACGAAGATCCGCGCATCGATGAGATCGAAGCAATGCTTCCCGGCGCGAACTGCGGCGGATGCGGATATGCCGGCTGCAGGGCCTGGGCTGAAAATGCGGTGAAGAATCGCTCTGTCGATCCGCCCTGTCCCGTGGCCAATGCCGAAACCATGCAGGCTATTGCCAGGCTTTTGGGAATTGAGGCAACTGTTGCGGAAAAGAAAGTAGCCGCCCTGTTGTGCAAAGGTACCCACCAGAACACGCGTTTAACGATGGAATATCACGGAATTACGGATTGTTGGGCCGCGATGCTGGTTGCCGACAGTTTGAAGGCTTGTGCCTTTTCATGTTTAGGGTTGGGCTCTTGCCTGGCGGTTTGTAATTTTGACGCAATGCGCATAAAAGACGGGATTGTGCACATTGATGAAGAAAAATGTACCGGCTGCGGTTTGTGTGTAGAAGCGTGTCCGAAAAATCTTTTGCAACTACGGCCGGTTTCCAAATTTGTTGTGGTAACCTGCCACAATACCGATCGCGGAGCCGATGCGCGCAAAGCGTGCAAAGTGGCCTGTATCGGGTGTATGAAATGTGAAAAAACCTGCGAGCACGATGCCATTCATGTGCAGAATTTTTTGGCAATAATTGATTACGAAAAATGTACGGCTTGCGGTGACTGTGTTGCCGTTTGTCCGACCAATGCCATTGAAATGCGGGGGCAAGAAGTTTATGCTACAGCTTAAAACGTTTCCCAGAGGAGGCATTCATCCTCCCCATGAAAAACATTCGGCCAATGCGCCCATTGTGACGGGGGAGATTCCGGAAAATTTGTTTATTCCCGTAAATCAGCACATCGGCAAACCGCTCAAAATTGTGGTCAAAAAAGGGGATGTGGTGCAAAGGGGACAGGTGCTGGCCGAAGCCACCGGATTTGTCTCGTCGGTGGTGCATGCCCCGGTCGATGGGAAAATTCTGAAGATTTTCCGTTTCCCTTTGCTGGGCGGACAAATCCGTGAAGTGATTCAACTGGTGCCGAATGAACCCGGCCTGGACTACGGGCAAGTGCTGCGTGCGGACAAGCAGGAAACGGTTGAAATCGGGCGGCTTTCTGCCGGGCAGATCCGGGAGATCGTCCGGGATGCGGGAATTATCGGCATGGGAGGCGCGGGATTTCCCACCCATGTCAAGCTTTCCCCGCCTGCCGAAAAACCAATCGACACCTTAATTATTAACGGGGCGGAATGCGAGCCATACATTACTGCCGATCATCGTCTGATGGTGGAGCACGGCCCGGAAATTATTCAGGGCATTAAAATTCTGAAACGCCTGTTCAATGATGTGCCCGTGTACATCGGCATCGAGAACAACAAACCGGAGGCCATTAAAACGCTGGATGTTTTGGCCTCGCGCGAAGGCGGGATTTTTGTCGTTCCCTTAAAAACCAAATATCCGCAGGGAGGCGAAAAACAACTCATCAAAGCAATTTTAAACCGGGAAGTTCCGTCCAAAGGGTTGCCGATGGATGTGGGTGTGGTGGTGCAAAATGTGGCGACGGTTAAGGCCATTCGTGATGCGGTGTTTTGCAAACGACCGTTAATGGAACGGGTGGTTACGGTGTCCGGAAACCTGGTCGGGGAGCCCGGGAACATTTTACTCCCTGTGGGTACGCCTGTCTCTTATGTGATCCGAAAATTCGGCATTGATGCAGAAAAAATTCGCTTACTGATTTCCGGCGGGCCCATGATGGGACGCACCTGTCACTCGCTCGAAAGTCCGGTTATGAAAACCACTTCGGCTTTGCTGTTTTTCGATGAAAATGTTTACAAAGAGCGGGCTGAAAATCCCTGCATTCGTTGCGGAAATTGCATCCGCGTTTGTCCAATGGGCCTGGATGTGGCGCTTTACGTGCAAATGATTCAGGCCAATGCCCTAAGTGCGCAGGCCAAAGAGCATATCATGGATTGTATTGAATGCGGAAGTTGCACCTACGCCTGCCCGGCAGACCGTCGTTTGGTGCAATGGATGCGTTTGGGAAAGGCAATCATAAAGAGAGAGAATTGATTGTGGAAGCAAAATTGTTAATCATGGATTCATCCCCTCTGGGGAGGATGGAAGATTCGACACGAAAAATCATGTACACGGTTTGCGTTACGTTAATCCCGGCCCTTTTGGTTTCGGTGTGGATGTTTGGCTGGGATGCCGTGCGTGTTTTGCTTTTATCTTGTGTGTTTGCGGTGGGATGCGAAGCACTCATTGCGCGGTTCTCATCGCACAAAATCGATTTTATGGATGGCAGTGCATTGCTTACCGGAATTTTGCTGGCGATGAACGTGCCTTCGAATGCACCCTGGTGGATGCTTCTCATTGGCGCGCTGGTGGCCATTGGGCTGGGAAGCAAGTGTTTGGCGGATTGGGACAGAATATTTTTAATCCGGCCCTGGTCGCCCGGGTTTTCCTTCTGATCTCATTTCCCGTGCAAATGACTTCCTGGCCGCGTGCCGCTGCCTTTGACGGAACGACCTCCGCAACGCCTCTGGGAATTCTGAAAACCGAGGGTGTGGGGGCCATTCAAAACATTTCCGTGGCAAAATTGGCTATGGGCTACGTGGGCGGTTCTCTCGGTGAAATTTCGGCTGTGGCCATTTTACTGGGTGCGGCGTATCTGTTCTACAAAAAATACATTACCTGGGAAATTCCCGTCATGTTTATTGCCACGGTGTTTGTCTTTACCGGAATTTTTTACGTGATTAATCCTGCCCGCTATGCCAATCCTTTGTTCCACATTTTTGCCGGGGGATTGTTTTTGGGTGCGTTTTACATGGCCACCGACATGGTAACCTCACCGTTGAGTAAAAAGGGAAAGATCATTTTTGGCATAGGGTGTGGCTTTTTTACGGCGCTAATTCGATTGTTTGGCAGCTATCCCGAAGGGGTCTCGTTTGCCATTTTGTTTATGAATGCCTTTGTTCCTTTGCTGGATCGTTATTTTCCGGAGAAAAAATTTGGGATGGTGAAAAATGGATAAGCAGGAAAGCGGAATTCGCGTTATCGTAACTTTGGTTCTTATTTCGTTTCTGGCGGCGTTGCTTCTGGCATATGTTAACAAGATTACCCGGGAGCCCATTGCGCGCAATGTACGAAACGAAACGTTAAAAGCCGTTAAAATTGTCTTAAAACCGTTGGGAAACATTACGTATCCTTTTACGGCCAAGACGATTCGCCTCAAAGATTTTACGGCACGTTACTATCCGGCCTTTGGCCCCGACAGTGTTATTGTGGGCTACGCCTTCATCGTTAAGGCACCGAACGGCTTTGGCGGTGATTTTGATTTGATGGTCGGTGTGGACTCGTCCGGGAAGGTGACCGATACCTATGTATTGAATCACAAGGAAACCCCGGGTCTCGGGGATAACATGCGCAAAGAAGATTTTAAGAAGCAGTTCCGGGGACGCACCTTAACCAACACGCGTTGGAAAGTAAAAAAGGATGGTGGTGACATTGACGCGCTTACCGCCGCGACCATAACTTCGCGTGCATTTACGTATGGGGTTGAACGGGCCCTGCTGGCGTTTAAAAAACTTCGGGAAAGGTAAAAATATGGATACAAAAAAGAAATTTTTGAGCTCTCTTTTTTCCGAAAATCCCGTAACCGGGTTGATGCTGGGATTGTGTCCTACGCTGGCCACTACGACCTCTGCGGAAAACGGGTTGGGCATGGGATTGGCCGCTACCTTTGTTCTGGTGGCCTCCAATGTGGTTATTTCGTCCCTGCGTCATCTCATCCCCAATCGGGTACGAATTCCCGCTTTTATCGTCATCATTGCCACTTTCGTTACGCTGGTCGATATGGGCATGGAAGCAACCTTTTACGATTTGCACAAAACGTTGGGGTTGTTTATTCCGCTAATCGTGGTGAATTGCATCATTTTGGGACGTGCCGAGGCCTTTGCTTCAAAAAATCCGGTGTGGCATTCCTTTTTAGACGGGCTGTTCATGGGGCTGGGGTTTACGTTTAGCTTGTTTATTCTGGGGAGCCTGCGCGAAATTTTAGGCTCCGGTAGCTGGCTGGGCATGCGGCTTGTGCCCCAATCGTGGAATACAATTTTGGTTTTTGTTCTGGCTCCGGGCGCCTTTTTGACATTGGCCTTTATTTTTATTGGCATGAATAAAATCTCCAAACTGGTTGAAGGAGACAAACGATGACAGAACTGGCCTTGATTATCGTTAGTACCGTTTTTGTTAATAATGTGATCTTTTCGAGATTTCTCGGGCTTTGCCCGTATTTCGGAGTATCCAAAAAACTGGATACGGCTCTCGGTATGTCGATGGCAGTGGTTTTTGTGCTCACTTTGGCCGGCACCATTACCTACGTGGTACAAACTTATTTGCTCGTTCCGTTTCACATCGAATACTTGCAGACCATTGCCTTTATTCTGGTCATTGCCGCGCTGGTGCAACTGGTGGAAATCGTGATGAAAAAAGTTGCTCCTGCGCTTTACCGTTCACTGGGCATTTTTCTGCCGCTCATTACTACCAACTGCGCCATTTTGGGCATTTCCATTCTGGCCGTTCAAAATAAGTACGATCTGATCGAAACGATCGTTTTTTCGTTTGGTTCTGCGCTGGGTTTCGGGCTGGCTTTGATCATTTTTTCCAGCATTCGCGAAGTGTTGGAAACGCGCCAGATTCCCAGGGCATTTTCCGGAACGCCCATTGCCATGATTGTGGCGGGGATTTTAGCGATGGCCTTTGTGGGATTTTCCGGCATTGTAAAATAACCGTATTTACCTCCTGCCAGACGGCGTTCTTTTTGGGGAGCGCCGTTTTTTTAACCCGACTCAAATTCTTTCCGGAAATTTTTCTTCTGAATTTTGCATCGCAATATTCAAGCGGCGCCAGGGGCGAAATGTGAGGCACAGGTTTTCTGCCGAGGCGTGGCTGCCGGCCGCGAAAGGTTCCGAGATGAAAAAATTTGATATTCTGTAACGCATGTTTTATTTTTGGGGACTTCCTGCACCCAAGGGAAGAAGACAGAGCGCCTTTGCGAAGGTAAAACGTTTTTTACGGAAAAACGCGGGGAAATACGAAACGGAGACGTAAAAGAAAATATTGGAAAAAACGGTCAAAATATTGATAAATACTAAAAATCTCTTTAAATTAAAATTTTGAATTAAATAAGGAGCGGATAAAAGGTTATGTACACATTACTGGTTGTTTTGTTTATTCTTGTTAGTATTGTTATGGTTGTCGTTATTCTGCTGCAATCCGGAAAAGGGCAGGGTCTGGCCGGTTCCATCGGCGGTGGAATGGGAGGCTCTTCAGTTTTTGGCGGACGCGGTGCGGCGGATTTTCTGACAAAGGCGACAGCCTGGATTGCCGGGATTTACATGGTGCTGGCTTTGCTTTTGAGTGTGATTTATCGTAGTGAAGCACAGACGGCGCAGAAAAGTTTGATCGAAAAACGCATGGAAAAGCAAAAAGAAGTTCCCACGCCTAATGTGCCTCTGGCACCGGTGGGTGATCAAACACAAAACGCCCCTGCGAAAAAATAAAGTTTGGGTTGCTGGAGTGGTGGAACAGGCAGACACGCTATCTTGAGGGGGTAGTGGGCGAGACGCCCGTGCGGGTTCAAGTCCCGCCTCCAGCACAAAAGAATGAGCATCCTGGTTTTTTTCGGGATGCTTTTTTTATGGGTAAATCCGCGTTGCGGCATTTTTTGACGAACCACTTTTAACGAGTAGGCCCGGCCCATGAGCGAAGTTTTGACTTTTTTAAATCGCGTAGATACCTGGCTCTTTGTTTTTTTTAATGTGCATCTGGCGAATTCGTTTTTTGATGTGCTTATGCCCTTTGTCACGAACAAGCACAATTGGTATCCGGTGTGGGCCCTTACGGTTGTTTTACTCATGTGGAAAGGCGGCAGAAAAGGACGGTGGGTTGTGTTGATCGCACTGCTGGCCGTGGCCACTTCTGACATTGCCGTAAACCGTTTTCTCAAACCGTTGCTTCATCGTGTGCGGCCCTGTAATGTGGTCGAAAATGCGCATTTGCTGTTAGGCAAAAAATCTTCATTCTCCATGCCATCTTCGCACGCGACCAATTTTTTTACGTTGGCTACGGTGTTTGCCTATTATTACAAAAAATACCAAATCGTTTTTTGGCTGCTGGCCGCTCTGGTAGCCTATTCGCGCATTGCCGTCGGCGTGCACTATCCCTTTGATGTACTGGTGGGAGCCGCCTTGGGAATTTTGATCGGAAGATTGTGGATCTATTTTTTTAAACAAATGCTGGCCTCGAAAAATTACCGCTGGTTGTAAAACCTCAGGCACTCCGGTTCTTTTCTCTAAAAGTGGAAGCAAAAAATCCCCATCGACCGGGGAATGATGGGGATTACGGTACAAATCTTCGGCTTATTTTAATTCTTTCAGTAATTTTTTGGCCTTGTCGATAAAGGGATGTTTCGTTTTTTGGTTCATAATCCATTCCAGGTCTGCTTTGGCGGAATCGTCCTGCCGCAAGGAATGGAACAACAGGGCACGCTGATAGCGGGCCCGCAAATTGCTTGGTCCTTTTTCTACCGCGGTGTTAAACGCTTTTAAGGCCTCGTCATTGTTCTCCAATTTTACAAAGAGCTCTCCCAAAGCAAGGTAACCGGCAGGATCGTGCGGTTTCAATTCGATGTAGCGATTCAGACACTGGCGGGCTTTGTCAAACTGTTTGCGTTCCATGAAAAAACGTCCCACGCGCAATTGAATGTCCGCATCTTCTTTTCCCAGCTCGGCGGCTTTTTCGAATTCGTCTTCCACTTCGCCGATTTTTTTCTCTTTCATGAGCAGCATGCCTCTGGCAATGTGACCGCGTGCCGGATTGCGCTCTTCGATTTCCGCCAACATTTGACGTGCTTTCTGGGCGTCGCCTCCGGCCATGCCCGGAGCAAAAAGGTAAATCATGTACAAACCTTCCCGGGCCGACAGGCTTTCCGGGTTTAGTTCCAGCGCTTTTTGAAAAGCAGCCTTTACTTTGCCCAACATCATGGCTCCTTTAAGCATGCCTGCATTTTGCGATTTTAAGCCCAGGGCTTCTCCGAGCATTTCGTAGTATTCGGCTTTGCTGTCATCCTGCTCAATGGCTTTTTCCAGATGGGTAATTGCTTCGTCGTACAGGTCTTTGTGAAAGGCAATGCACCCTAAATAGTAGTGAATGTCGGCGTCTTTTTGTCCTTCGGCCAATAATTGCTCGAGTAGGTTCTGCGCTTCGTTTAATTGTCCGTTTTGATAATAAGTAATGGCATTTTGCAAGGCTGTGTTCATTACTTTTTTCTCCCTGTCTAATGGGTTGTTTGAATTTCCGAACAGTAGTTTGGAAAATATTTGTTTTTGTGGTTGTGATGCAAGTCATGAATCGAAGAGAGTGCTGAAATTGAAGCGGTACAAAGCAAAAAAGCGCAAAGTCCCGATAAGGGCGCTTTGCGCTTTGAGGGCCATTCTTATGTGCAGTGTTTTGGCTTCAAAATTTGTAAATGCGCGGTTCGGGTTGCGCAGGGGGCAACGTTTTGGGTTCGGGAAGAGGGGGAATGTGTCCCTTAAAATGTTTCATTCTCCACAACTCGGGGTAAAGGAAAAACGGCGGAAAATTGTTGTGCCATTCCCGGGACGGTTTTCGCTGGCCCAATTCCACCGTAACGGTTTTCTTTTTTCCGTTTCGTACCATGTACACATCCACCTTGTCGCCCGGATCGTAATAGCGTAGCGTGCGGAGCAAATCGGCCGTATCTTCGATCTTTTTGTCGTTAATTTTGTAGATCACGTCTCCGGCGCGGATTCCTGCCTTATCGGCCGGGGAGTTTTTGTACACTTTTTTGACCAGAACGCCATATTCGGCTTTAAAGTATTGCAACAATTGGTCGGTCAAATCTTCGACTTCCACCCCCAGATATCCACCTTTTTCCACCATCTCCTGCCAGAAGCGGGGCAGGTTAAAATGGGGCAGGCTGTCCATGAAGAACTTCCAGGTGCGCGGCGGCAATTGGAACATCCACGCCTCTTCGTCCTGATCCTGCGGATGAATGTGAGCGGTAAAAATCAGTTCTTTGCCTTGACGATTAACCACTACGGCTACGTCTTTTTCTTCATCCATCCGGCCCAACAGGTTTTTTAAATCTTCGGGACGTGAAATAGGCGTACCGTCAAACTGGATGATAATATCTCCCTCTTGGATGCCCGCTTTTTGGGCATCGCTTCCCTCCAGTACATGCGTTACTTCGGCGCCACCTTTTAAGTGGTAGCGTTGTAATACCTCGGCAGAAGGCATTTTTAGCCAAAGGCCGAAGCGGTAGTTGTGGTTTTCTTGGTGAGCTTTTAAACTTTCGATGGCGATTTTTTGCGTTTTTTGCGGCGAAGCTCCCTGCAGGCCGGCTACGGTAAAAATCAAAAGGAAGCCTACCAAAAGTAAAGGATTACGACTCATAGCTTTCTCCCCGTTGCTGGTTGGCGTCAAAAACAATATACGATATTAGGGCGAAAAGGTTTCTTGTCTATTTGAGATTAGGGTGAAAAACGCTACAAATTTTTGCCGGTTAAGGATTAATTTGCTAATATTCGAAAAAAGCGCGAGTACAGAATTAACAAAGGGGAATTCTGCAATGAGAGTGAGTCGTGTTGAAGAGATGCGGGCAATGGATGCCACGGCCATTGAAAAATATGGCATTGCCGATGAACTGTTAATGGAAAATGCCGGACATGCCTCGTATGAGGTCATCCGTCGTAAAATCGGTTTGTTTCACAAAAAGTTTTTGATTGTTAGCGGCAGCGGAAACAACGGAGGCGATGGACTGGTTGTGGCCCGTAAACTGTTTTCCAATGGAGCCGATGTGCACATTTTACTGGCCGGGAATCCGGAAAAATTCAGAGGCTCGGCCAAGTTGAATTACGAAATTGTGCGTAAAATTGGCATTCCTCTCACTTTGCTGGAAACCGCCCGTCAGGCCGTGCCTTTTATTGAAGAGTGTGATGTGATAGTCGATGCCATTTTTGGCACCGGATTGGCGCGCTCGGTCGAGGGGAAATATCGTGAATTGATTCAGTTGATCAATCAAGCGAATAAAATCGTGGTAAGTATTGACATTCCCTCGGGAATTAACGGCAATACCGGACAGGTAATGGGGGTGGCGGTACGTGCGCACTACACGATTACTTTTGGGTTGGCCAAATGGGGTAATTTACTTTATCCCGGTTTTGAGCACGGGGGCGAACTGTTTGTGACCCACATTTCATTTCCTCCGGACATTTACGAAAATGAAGCTGTAAAAGTGATGCTTAATATGCTGGTACCTTTGCCGCCCCGTGCGGGAAACATGCACAAGGGAAGCGCGGGTAAGGTGCTTTTTGTGGCCGGAGCGGCAAATTATCTGGGTGCGCCATACTTTGCGGCACAGGCTTTTTTGAAGGCCGGCGGCGGGCTTTCGTATCTGGCAACGCCGCATGAAGTAGCTCCCTTTATTGCAAACAAGGGATCCGAAATTGTGCTGCAACCGATGGATGGTACCGAACAAGGTTCTCTTGCGCTTGCGAATGAAGAAAAAATTTTGGCGCTTTCCGACGAGATGCTCCTGTTGGTTGCGGGCTCGGGAACTTCGTTGAATTCCGAAACCCAAACTTTGATTCGAAACTTAGCCCGGAAGTCGAACAAGCCCGTGTTAATCGACGGCGACGGGATTACGGCTATTGCCGAAGATTTGGCTTGCATTAAGGAACGGAGCCAGCCTACGATTTTGACTCCGCATCCGGGGGAAATGGCGCGCCTGAGTGGCTATTCCATTCGGGAGATCGAAGAAAATCGTATCGAGATTTTGCAGGAAGTGTCTCACAAGTTAAACGCTATTATTGTGCTGAAAGGGGCACATTCGCTTATCGGTTTGCCGGACGGACGGGTCTTTATCAATTTGAGCGGAAATCCCGGCATGGCTACGGCCGGTAGTGGCGATGTACTCACGGGGACCATCGCGGCCATGTTCGCCCGATACCGCGATGCTGAGATGGCTACACGCATGGGTGTTTTTGTGCACGGCCTGGCAGGAGATCTGGCGGCGGCCGCAATAGGACAGGACGGATTGGTTGCCGGGGACATTCTTGGGTATTTACCACAGGCCGTGAGACGATTCAGAGAAGAGTGGCAAGAAATGAATCGGAACTTTTACGGTAAGCTCAGCATTATTTAACGCCAATTTGGGGTAGATCGGGTTAAAGGCAGATTTTTTGTTTTTCGGAAGAAAAACGTTTCTATTTAAAAGAACGGATTTCGGGAAAAATCTTAAATTGTGTGGCTTCGGGGGACATTTTTTTTCGAATTTCGGTGGAAAAAATTGGCGAAAATGGGCATAGTTTTTTATATTTTTGGACGCATGATTTTTTAGGCGTTTAATCAAATTGTTTAATCAAAAATTGCGGGGTATTATGAAATCGAAATATCCGGGAATCAGCCGCATCGACTCAAAACATACGCATGGATGGTATGTACGTGTTTATGCTAACGGAGGAGTTTTTGTTTCCAAACTTTTTAGCGATCGTCTGTACGGAGGGAAGCAAAAAGCATTAAAGAATGCGATCATCTTTCGCGACCACAACCAGATGGTGGCTCAGCTGGAACGGGCCAAATACAAAAGCACCAAGCGCAAGCCTTTTTACAAACGTAAAGCCAAAAATTCCACTTCCGGAATTACCGGAGTCAACGAAGTTAAAAGCATGACCAAGGGCAAACTGGTGCATTATTTTCAGGCCACCTGGAGTGAAGATGGTAAACTCCATTCCAAAAAATTTTATGTAAACAAAAAACGCACGCGTGAAGAAGCGTTTGAACAGGCCGTAGCTTTTCGGAAACAAATGGAGAAAGAGCTTTACAAAAAGTGGCTTAAAAAGAACAATATGGAAGAAGAATTGGCGGAACTGGAAAAGGAAGAAGCAAAAGAAAAGAAGAACGCATAACCGCCTCCTTTTTAATCTACCCGTCTGATGTGAGAGACGGGTAGATTTTTTAAATTCCGTTGAACAGGGCATTCAGCGCTTGTTGTGCCTTTTCGAAATCCCTTTCATCCACGTACAGATCCACTCCGTTAAATGTGGCCGTAGAGCTTATGCCCAAAATGCCGATATCCGGCGATTTTAGCACACACCCAATATTCTGTTTTTCCAGAATATCCTTTGCCTGTTCGGCAAAAGCGCGGTTCGGAAAGTTTTTGACGAATCGTAGTTCTCCCATGTTTTTCCTTTGCGGTTAAATATTAATCGATGAACAAATAGGGCCGCCATGTAGGGTGCGGATTCCCTGCCGAAATTTGTAACAAAAACAGATGCGTAGGCTTTTTAGGCGGACGTAATAATTTCATTCCCGCCATTTCCGGGGTGCGATTTCCCTTTTTGGCATTACATTTCAAACAGGCACACACTAAGTTCTCCCACGTGTCTTTTCCGCCAAAGCTTTTGGGAATCACATGATCGATGGTCATTGGGCGGCTGTTTTTGCCACAGTATTGGCAGGTGTGCCGGTCGCGTTTAAAAATGTTTTTGCGGTTTAAAGGAACCTGCCGATAGGGTTTGTAGATGTAGGTGTTTAAACGAATTACGCTTGGGCAGGGGATGGCTGTCGAAACCGAATGTATTTCGCTTTCGTAGCGTTCCACTAACTCGACTTTTTGAGCATACAGTAAAATAATAGCCCGTTTTACCGTGGAAATCGCCAAAGGCTCGAAGTTTTGATTTAGAATTAAGACTTTGCGGTTAAGCATCGCATTTTGCCAATTTTTATTGAATTATCTGAAACGGAATCCCGCGCGTAAAAGTTCCAAAGGAATTTAAGGCAGAATGGAGCCAATTGCCGGAAAAAATTGCATGAGTCTCCCGATTTTTTTGCCGGAAGTCTCTGCCGTTAAACAGCGGCGTTTCCGCTTTGCCAAAAAAGAAGAACTCTTCAAACTTTCCTTAGGTGTGAGCGGTTGCCTTAAATGTATTTTTTCCTGAAATTAACGCGGACTAACAAACGGAGAAAGATTATGAGCTATTGCCTGATCGAACGCCTTGAAGACAACATCGCTATTGTTACTCTGAATCGTCCCGAAAAACGCAATGCCTTTAATTTTGAGTTTTTACAAGAACTGGAGAAAACTTTCCGAAGCCTGGCAGCAGATTCGGAAGTTCGGTTACTGATTTTGACGGGCGCCGGAGAAACGGTTTTTTCTTCTGGTGTGGATTTGAACGAATTGATTCGTTTTGAAACCATTGAACAGGCCAGAACCTTTGCCATTCAACTGGAAAATACCAACGAAGCTTTACTGGCCTTTCCGAAGCCGGTGATTGCCGCCTTAAACGGCCATGCCCTGGGCGGGGGCTACGGACTGGCCTCGAATGCGGATATCCGATTGATGGTGCCCGAGGCTAAGATAGGTTTTCCGGCCGTGCGCCTTGGTGCCATTTTGCCGGTAGGATGCACCTTGCGTTTGAATGCTTTGATAGGTAGCGGAAGAAGCCGGGAATTGCTGCTGAGCGGTCGTGTGGTCGATGCACAAGAGGCCCGTAGCATCGGCCTGATTAATGAAATTGTGTCTGGTGAGCACTTAATGGAGAGAGCATTGAATTTAGGACGTTCTATTCTGCAAGGCAGTGATCAGGCTTTAAGCATGACCAAACAACTGGTCAATCAGGAACTATTGGTGCACATCAAACAATACGGATTGACCGCCAGTGAGAATTTTGCCTACCTGTCTTTTACGGAAGAGTGGAAAAGGCGTATTCGGGATTTTATTGCCGAAAAGGGCAATAAATAATTATTTTAAAAGGATAAATTTGCTGCGGGCAGACCAGCCCTTTGGGCTGTCCAGCCGGACAAAATAAATGCCGCTGGCCCAGTGCATGGCATTGAGTACTATGCTGTGGAGCCCGGCTGTTTGCCAATCAACCGTTTTTAGCGACACCCTCCTGCCGTGGACATCGAAAATTTTTAAAACGACCGGGGAAGCCTCCGGTAAACGGTACACAAGACGCGCACGTGCGTTGAATGGATTGGGCCAGATGTGCACCTCTGCCCTGGGAAGTAAGCGCGGACTGTTTGCGAACAGTCCGTGCGGCTCCTGTGTGGAAAAAGAGACCACAGTAACGCTCATGGGCGGGCAGAGCACCGATGTGGTGTCTGCGGCGGGCATGGTGGCAAGCGGTTCGTATGATTGCGCGTCGGCATGTAGAGAATCGTAGCGGTAAATGGTAACGCTTTTCACGGAGTCTGGTGTAAGGATGTGAGCCGTATCGACGCGGGTGTTACTTTTGTTGATCAGGCTGCAGCGCAGCGTGCCATCGGGCACGCGGACGACAAAGGGCTGTACGCGGTACGATGGAGCGTTCATACCGCCGTGGTGCTGCACGTTTTGTTTGACAGGCTGGTCGGTGGCAAAAGAAAGCACCCGCGCGCCGGATCGCAATCCGGCTACCTGCTCCACAAAATTCCAGGCAAAATAAGGTGGCAATGGATTGAATTGGGGATACCAATCGAAAATACCGTAACCACCGAGCGTTTCCCAATGCAAGGTAATGGCAAAGCCTCCCTGTGCCGCGTGAAGCAGAGCCAGTGCCTGATAAATACCGCCAAAGAAATTAGTGTTGCGCGGATCCGTCCACAAAACCCCGTCTTTTTGCCATAAAGCGCTTACGTTGTACGCATCCAGCATAAGCAAAGGCGTTTTTTCACCCAGCATTTCTTTAATTTTTTGCGGAGCCTCCTCGTACCACAGAGTGCGGTCTAAAAGCAACGAATCGGGATCGTCCGCATTCCAGGAGAGGAAAAGATTACTGGAAACAAAATCCAGCATTTGGGCACCGTCGGGTTCTTGCAGAACCAAATTAGCCCAATAGCCGTTTTCCCAACCGCCAAAATTAGATGGTCCGCCACACAAAAGGGTGGAATCGATTTGTTTGATTTGCCGGGCGGCCTGCAGGTACAAATCAGCCGCTCCCTTGGGCGAAATGTAATACCCCTTGTCAGGATGCAAAATATTGATCTCATCAAAGATAATAAACCCCGCGACTTCCCCCCGGTAACGCAATGCCAATTGCGCGGCCGATTTCCGCCATTCTTCCACGAAGCGCGAATGGTTCCACCACGGATCATCCCCAGTGGCGCCCCACCATTCTTCACTTTGGTACAGGCAGACAAAAGGCCGGTAACCCGCCTGACGAACCTCGTTGATGCGGGCGTCCAGTTCGGCCCACTGCCAGGTAGCCGAATCGGGATGAAATGTCTCCGGACGGGCCCAGATACGCACGTATTTGAGCTGCAGTGGTGCCAGCTTTCTTCGGGCATCTTCCGCATCAAATACGTGGGTGTGATATTGGATGCCGTAAAAAGCACTGTCGATTGCAGCCCGTTGCCGATTGTCCATGCTCAGAAAGAAATCTCCCGCAATCGATGCCGAAATTTGCAAAAACATGGCAAGCGCAGGAGCGAGCAGAAAATGAATTTTCCTTTTCAGAATTTGGACTCCTTGTTTTAAAACATGTTTGCGAAAGAACTAATCTTAAGGCCGATAACAAACCGCCATTGCCATTTCTTTTCGCCCGGAGCCGGATATTCGACGTAAAGCGGAAGAATCATCTGAAGTTCTCCGAGGCCAAAGGAAAAATGACTTTTTACACCGGCCTCGCTAAAAATGTGTCGTGTCGTCCAATTGGTTGCGCTATTACTCAGCAATGCCGCCGAATAGTAAAGGCCGGGAAGAAAACCGTATTTGATTTCCGTCGAAAAGGAAATTCCATATTTGCCTTTGAAATACCGCTGATAGGGATTGTAGTATCCCGCCATATTCATGCCATTCAGGGTGGAAAAGCGGCGGCCAACGCCCCATTTTCCCCGGCGGTAGGGCATAACCACCTCGTGGCGGGGATCGATGTTGCCAAAGGCAAAAATATGTTCCTGCAAAGGAATGCCCTTACCGTTTACTCCGCCAATGTAACCGCGCAGGGAAAAATAATCGTTCAGGCCAAAATAGCGTTTGTAATTTGTGGATAGTTCCACGCGCGTAAAATTGCGTTTGCTGTCCAGATCGTCCTGCCCCGAAGTTCCGTACACGGCTGCCTGCCATTCGTAAAGCATGCGTTTCTTGAACATGGTGGCTTTTATCGTGCGTGTGTAGTAGCGGGCACGTTGAAAATAGCGCTTTTCGTAATAGTTCACGTTGTACAGATCCATGTGGGCAAAGGAGACGTCCACCGTGTAGTGCGTAAAATCATCCGCCGGATTCTGAAAATAATTTAAAAAGCCGACGGCCTGGCGCGCCATGCCGTCTTGATTCATTATCTCCAGTCGGACATCGGTGCAATTGGCAAAAGGAAAGTGAAAGCGATTTTGCAGTTTAAAGTTGAAATTCCATTGCTTGCTTTGCGTGGCGTAGTAAACGTGAGCGGTTGAGAAATAGTACTTGAACAGTGGATTTCCGGTTTTCAGGCTTAGGCCGATGCGATGCCGATCGACAAAACTTTCGTACCAATAAAAGGGGAAAATCGATACGGAATATTCTTCGAAAGAAGGGATTTGCGGCAGTAAATGAAAGCGTATTTTGGAAAAGAAACCGGGCGAATCGTTTAGATAATTACTTTCGATGATAGACCTTTGCAAGTTAAGCTCCACATGTTTCAAAGGCGCATAATGCTTAATGACCACCGGCCGGAGAGGATCACTGCTCCAGCGCTTTTCGAGTGTGTCGTCTTTTTGGGTGATCAAAGTAACCGGTGCCGGGAAATTTTTCATCGTTCCTTTGTTTTCCACCCATACTTTTGTGACGTAAAAGGAGTCTTGCCGAACGGTTTCCTGTTTTTTGAGCGCAAAATCATTGAATTCGGTCGAATAATACCACGCTTTAACAAATCCTTGCAGATCCCTGCCCGAAACCTCTTCCATTGTGGCAAAAAAGTCGTCTACCGTGGGATGTTTACCTTGCCAGCGGATAAAATATTCGTGCATTCCCTTCCAGAAGAGAGGCGGGGTCAGGTACCATTCCAGAGCCATGAGCAAGGCGACACCTTTGAGGTAGTTAATGGCGCTATAGTTGCTGGGAGAATAAGCCTCGGCACGCAAAGAAAGGGGCTGATCGGTGCGCATACTGATTTTGCTGCCGTAAAAGAAATTGATCAGATCCCAGTACCCAATATCGCGGAGCCAATGCCCGAGCAAGGGCAGTTTTTTTAGCTCGGTCAGGTTGTAGCGGCCGTAGTAATGCGTGAGGTATTTGTATTCCAAAAAGCTATTCATGCCTTCATCCAGAAAAGTCGAAGCTCGTTCGTCCGAGCCCAGCATGCCCATAAACCAATTGTGCCCCACCTCGTGCATGACCACATCTTCCAGCATGTGGGTAAAAGGGATGTTGGGAATGGAAATAATGGTAATCATGGGATATTCCATGCCGCCGCCGGCACTTAATGCACCGTCCACTACCGAAGCTTTGGGGTAAAGATAGGGGCCGACCATCTTGCTGTAAAACGAGATGGTTCGTTGCACATAACGGGGAACCTCCTGCCAGCCTGTTAAATTTTCCGGAGTGACGAGCACGTTGGTCAGCACTCCGTTGTTGTGGATTTTACGCAGCAAAAGATATTGGGCACCGGCAAACCAGGCAAAGTTATGGACATTGTGTGCCACAAAATGCAGTGTTTTGGTCTCTTTACAGGTTTGCAACTCCCGCAGGCGGTCTTTTTTCCACTGCTTTAAAAAGTTCTTTCTTTTCGATGGACACAAGTGAAGGGCGTACCGTGTGGTATCGGCAAGTTTTTGAAGGAAAGTTTCTTCCTGGGGAGAATCTTGCAACATGCCGGTCGCATCGACCACATAATTTTTGGGGACGGTAATACGCACGTCGAACGAGCCGAATTCTCCGTAAAATTCGCCTTCATTCAAATAGGAATCGGGATGCCATCCGAAACGGTCGTAAACGACCATTTTGGGATACCATTGGGTTACGGCAAAATAGCCTTTGCCAAAGTAGCCCATGCGTGAGAATACTTTGGGAAATTTCCCCTGGAAATTCATGGCCAGTTTAATTGAATCGCCCGGCAGCAATGGGGCGGGAAGAATGATCTTAATTTCGTCAATGGCCTTGCCGTTAAAAGTGTAGGAGACGGGCCGATCGTTGCACGTCACATTGGCGATGTTTAAATATCCGCGTTCTTCTTTCTTGGAAAAGTAAAAAGCGCGTCTGGCAAAGGCACGCTGCTGCATTGCAAAAGGAGTTTCGTTGTTTTTGTAGGCGTTCGGGTACAGGTGCATGCGCACAAACATTAATGTATCGGGTGAATGATTTACGTAAATAACGGTTTCGTCTCCGGAATAGGTCTTTTTTTGCGGATGCAGGGTCACATTAATCCGATAATGCACTTCCTGTTGGAAGTAGGGAATGTTCCTGCCAAAAATTGTACTGGCAAAAATCAAAACAAAAAAATAGCCAATGTAACGCATAATGCCTCCTCAAAGCCCTGCTCGTTTAAAAGTTGTTGCTTCCTGCGGAATTTGAGTTTGAATTAAAATACACAACCGAAGGCATAAAATTCAAAAAATTGTCGTAAAATCTTTCAGATCGTAAAAATACGCCAATGCCGTGAATAATTATTAAGAACAGTAGAAAACTTTGTTATTATCTGGGAAAAATATTAAATTCGACATTCAACCAATAATAAAAAAATCCGGAAATTAAAATGTCAAAGGTGATCCTATGAGTTACTGGTCTAATTCGGAAGATGATTTAAAAGCGATGCTCGAAACCATCGGCGTGGAAAGTTTCGAGGCTCTCATTAAAAATATTCCCGAAGAGTTACGTTTTAAAGGTGCGTACAATTTGCCGGATGGCATTTCGGAATTAGAAGCGCGTCAGCTTCTGGAAGAAATGGCAGAAAAAAATCGCACGCTTGTCCCGTTCGCCGGGGGCGGTGCTTATGATCATTACGTTCCCGCGGTGGTGGACGATTTGTCTTCCCGGCCTGAATTTTACACGGCTTACACGCCCTATCAGCCGGAAGTAAGTCAGGGCACTTTGCAGGTGATGTACGAGTTCCAATCGATGATTTGCGCATTAACGGGCATGGATGTGACGAATGCCTCGATGTACGAAGCGGGCTCGGCGGTTGCCGAAGCAATTTTGCTGGCCATGGGCCATACGCGTCTGAACAAAGTTTTGCTTCCCGATACTTTGAACGAACGCTACCGTTCGATCGTGCACACCTATTTGAACAATACCGAGGCGCAAATCGTAACGCTACCTGCCCAAAATTTTACCATCGACCCCGAGAGTCTGGAAAAAGAACTGGACGAGAGCGTAGCCTGCATTGTGGTGCAAAGTCCCAATTATTTCGGATTTCTGGAAGATGTAGAAAAAATTAATACCTTGCGTCAAGGGAAAAAGACGCTGCTCATTTACGTCTACGATCCTATCTCGCTGGGCGTGCTTAAACCTCCGGCCGCTTACGACGCCGACATCGCCGTTGCCGAGGGCCAGCCTTTGGGAAATCATTTGAACTTTGGCGGGCCGTACGTGGGACTTTTTTCGGCTAAGCAAAATTTGGTGCGTAAAATTCCCGGTCGGCTTTCGGGTGAAACGGTGGATGTGGACGGTAAGCGAGGCTATGTGCTTACGCTTCAAACACGGGAACAGCACATTCGGCGGGAAAAAGCCACCTCCAACATTTGCACCAATTCCGGCTTGCTGGTTACCCGCGCGGCCATTTATTTGACGACGCTGGGCAAAAGCGGATTGCAAAAGGTAAGCCGGCTAAGCTTGCAAAAAGCCCATTATCTGGCCGATCAACTTACGCAAATTCCCGGGGTAGAAATGGCCTCGGATCAGCCGTTCTTTAAAGAATTTACCGTTAAATTACCCAAACCGGCCAACGAGGTCATTGCGGCCTTTGCCGAACAAGGCATGCTGGCAGGAATTGACCTGGCGCCGAAACAGTTACCGAATTATTTGTTAATTGCCGTTACCGAAAAGCGATCCAAAGAGCAACTGGATCGTTACGTGCAAACGATGCGAACCATTCTATCGTAAGGGAAGGAAATCATGCCATCCATTTTAATTGCCGATGACAACGAAGAAATGCTGGAAACGCTGGAACGCATTTTTGCCATTTACGAATTCGATGTTTTTAAGGCCAAAAACGGGCGGGAAGCCGTGGAACTGGCCGAAAAAGAACAGCCCGATTTGATTATTCTCGATGCAAAAATGCCTGTCATGGATGGCTTTGAAGCGTGCAAAATTATCAAAGAAAACCACCGTACGCGCGATATTCCGGTGGTCTTTTTGACGGCCAATTACATTCAACCGACCGATAAAGTAACCGGATTGCAACTTGGTGCGGACGATTACCTCTTAAAACCGTTCAATTCCAAAGAATTGGTGGCGCGCGTCAAAAGCATCATTAAACGCAACGATATTTTACGCATGCTGCAGGATGAAAACCGCCGTCTGGCGTTGGCCAACAAAAAAATTCAGAAAGAATTGAAAGCCTTTCTGGAACATTCTCAGGCGGTTAGCGACAATCCCATGATTGATCGCTTGACCGGTCTTTACAATTATAATTTTTTTAAAATTCGTTTGAAAGAAGAAATACAAATTTCCAGCAGGTACGGACACGAATTGTCGCTGGCTGTGATTTCCGTGGAGAAGTTCGACAAACTCAATGAAATGCTGGGACACCAGTTGGGCAATTACATTTTGATGAAAATGGCCAATTTCTTGTTGACAAAAACCCGTAAAGCCGATATTTTAGCACGTTCGTCCGAGGGCTTGTTTTACATTTTGATGCCTCACACCGATCAGGAAGGGGCGTACATCGAAGCCGAACGCATTCGGGTGGTGCTTTCGACTACGGACTATCTGGATGAAGATATTCTGGAAACCTTGCACCCCGGAAAACGCAAAATTTACGAATTGCAGAATCTGGTCGTCAAAGTGGGGGTGGCCACCTTTTCCCCGGAAGAACTCAAAAAACAGGATGCCGATTCCGTTCTCCAACGTGTGCACCAATACATGGAAATCGCCAGAGAAAAGAATTACAGCGTGACCATTGCCGACAGCAAAATGAAGAAGGAGAATTAAATGTACCGGAAATTAGTTTTCGAATTGAGTAAAGAAGGACGCGAGGCACATTCGCTCCCCAAAATAGATGTCCCCGAAAAAGCACTGGATGAATTGATTCCGCAAACATTTTTACGCGAAACCCCGGCCGATTTGCCCCAATTACCCGAAAACGAGGTCGTGCGCCATTTTGTGGAACTCTCCACATTAAACCATCATGTGGACAAGGCGTTTTACCCTTTGGGCTCTTGCACCATGAAATACAACCCGAAGATCAACGAGCAGGTCTCCAATTTACCGGGATTTGCGCGCCTGCATCCCGAAGTTCCGGCGGAAAACGTGCAGGGGGCCTTGCAGCTCATGTACGAACTTCAGGAAATGCTGCTTGAGATTACCGGATTCAGTGCCATCACTTTGCA
This sequence comes from uncultured Caldithrix sp., assembly GCA_964468415.1. GTDB lineage: Bacteria > Calditrichota > Calditrichia > Calditrichales > Calditrichaceae > Caldithrix. The sequence continues at coordinate 12,144 of CAYXUS010000209.1, read as the reverse complement.
ACCGGCGGCCGGGGCGCACGGCGAATTGACCGGCCTTTTGCTCATGCAAAAGTACCATCAAATGAAGGGTCGCAAACGTACCACCATTTTAGTCCCCGATTCCGCCCACGGCACCAATCCGGCTTCGGCTCATCTGGCGGGCTTTCAAATTAAGTCTGTGCAGTCCACTCCGGAAGGGTTGGTCGATTTGCAAGATTTAAAAGCCAAAACCGACGAGACGGTGGCAGGTATTATGCTTACCAATCCCAGTACGCTGGGAATCTTTGAAACACAGCTTAAAGAGATTCGTGAAATCATGGATTCTGTGGATGGCTTGATGTACATGGATGGCGCGAACATGAATGCCTTGTTCGGGGTGGTGCGCCCTGCAGACACCGGTTTTGACGTGATGCATTTGAACCTGCACAAAAGTTTTTCTACCCCGCACGGAGGCGGTGGGCCGGGCTCCGGGCCGGTGGCAGTAAATGATAAGTTAAAAGATTATTTACCCATTCCCCTTGTGGTTAAAGAAGGAGAAAACTACCGATTCGAGAATAATTTGCCCCATTCCATTGGCAAAATGCATTCGTTCTACGGAAATTTTTCGATTTTTGTGCGGGCCTACACGTATTTGCGCATATTGGGCAAAGACGGTTTACCCCAGGTCACCCGTCATGCACTGGTAAATGCCAATTATCTGAAAGCCCTGCTTAAAGATACGTACGAAATTCCTTTTACGGGGCAAACCATGCACGAGTTTGTGCTTTCGGCCGAACGTCAGAAGGCACGGGGCGCTAAGGCGCTGGATATTGCCAAGCGTTTGCTGGATTTTGGCGTTCATCCGCCTACGATTTATTTCCCGCTTATCGTTAAAGAAGCGATGATGATTGAACCTACGGAAAGCGAAAGCAAAGAGATGCTGGATTACTTTGCGCAAATTATGCTTCAGATTGATCGGGAAATTGACGAGAATGTGCAATTGGTAACCGAAGCACCGCACAATACCCCGGTTCGTCGTCTGGACGAAGCGGCTGCCGTGAAAAATTTGAACATTAATTATTACAAACAATGACAGTTGATTAAGCCGGAGTTTGGCATGGGAGCCAAAATTCTAATTGTGGACGACAACCCGAATGTTTTGCGTCTTTTGAATATTACGCTTACCAAAGCAGGCAAAAATTATCAAATTCTTGAGGCGGAAAACGGGCAAAAGGCCTTTGAACTGGCCAACAAGGAAAAACCGGATTTGATTATTTCGGATGTGATGATGCCGCAGATGGATGGCATCGAATTTTGCTGGATGATTCGGGAAAATTCGGAAATCCCCATGGTGCCTTTTATCTTTTTGACTTCGTTTGATGACCCGGAAATGGAAATTCGTGGTTTTCGTGCCGGTGCCGATGAGTATTTGAGTAAACCCATTAACCGCAAGTTACTGTTGCAGCGTGTCGAAGAATTATTAGCCCGTACCAGAAATATCAAAAAGATGGAAGATACCGAAGAAAAGCAGAAGGGCTTTACCGGAGATTTGCAGGACCTCTCGCTGGTTGAAGTGGTGCAGATGTTGAATTTGAACAAGAAGACCGGAATTTTAAAAGTAAACAGCCGGGTCAACGGAACCGTGTACATAAAAAATGGCCAATTGTGGCATGCCGTTAGCGATCATGCCGAAGGTGAAAATGCCATGTACGAATTGGTCGCTCTGGACAAAGGCACCTTCCAGTTTAGTTCGCAGGAATTTGAGATCGAACGCAATATTCAAAATTCCACCATGAATGTCATTATGGAAGCATGCCGCATTATGGACGAGGCAAAGCACCGACAGGAATCCGGCGGAGAACTGTAACCGTCGTACCTCAAAATCAACCATCGCAAAAACGAACCAGTCGTCTAAATTTCCGTAAAACATTTTGGGCATGAAATTTGTTTGAGAAACAGAGTTCGCCATGAGTAACCGTGTAATTTCCAAAGAAGTAATCATCATTGGCGGCGGGCCGGCCGGTCTGAAAGCCGCGGAATTGGCACAAAGCAAAAAAATTGATTACGTGGTTCTGGAAAAGGGAACCGTAGGCCAGGCCTGGCGGGAGATCCGTCCCGATTTGCTGATGCTTTCACCCGATTTGCCCCAACGCGATTGGACCAGCCTTTCACACAAATTCCCCATCTGGAAACTGAATGTGAAGCGTCCTTATTGCAGCGCACGGGAATTTGCCCTGTACCTGGAAAAATACTGCGATCATTTTAATCTGGTTATTAATCAAAGAGAGCAAGTGGTGGAAGTTACGCGAGAGTCCAACGGTTTTTTGGTGCAAAGTACCCGGGGAATGCACTACCGGGCGCCCATCCTGTTGGTGGGAACAGGCATCTTTGGCAATCCGTACCTTCCCGATGTTCCCGGTGTTAAGAACAATCCACATGTGATGCATTCGCATTTTTATCGCAGCAAGTTCGACTTTCGTAATCAGCGGGTGTTGGTGGTGGGTGCCGGAAACAGTGCGGCCGAAACGGCTATCGATCTGGTCGGATATTCCCTTGTTTATCTGGTTTCGCAGGAGGAACTTCAGTACTTCTCGGACACAAATCGCCTGTACCACATTCGAGGGGTTTACGAAAGCTATTTGAAAGAGCTCATCCGCATGGAAATTATTCGCTACAAGGCGTTTCAGGAAGTGGTGGGCATGGAAGGAAACGTGGTGCACTTTAAAGATTGGGAAATGAAGGTGGATAAAGTAATTTTTGCCACGGGCTACCACGGAGATTTAAGCGTGCTGAAAAATTTTGATTTACGCGTTAATCGTAAAAATTACCCGGAAATAACCGAGAGCGGAGAGAGCATTCAGTATCCGCGCTTGTTTTTTATCGGACCGTTGGCTTTTCAGGGGATGTCCAGTAATTTGATTCACGGTTTTTTAAAGCAAATTCCACGCACAATGGACAAAGTTGAGCAGCTATTACGCGGCGACCGGTGGGCCAATGCTCCACTTGACTCATACTCAACAAAAAAATAAATTACTTTTCTATGTTAATACAAACCTTTTACCAAGAAAAGAGGTGATGAAATGTTTTTGGATAATAAAGACTACAAACTGAAAGTCGGGTTGGCCGAAATGCTCAAAGGCGGTGTGATCATGGATGTGACCAATGCCGAGCAGGCCAAAATTGCCGAAGATGCCGGTGCGGTAGCTGTGATGGCCCTGGAACGCATTCCGGCCGATATTCGTGCCCAGGGCGGGGTGGCACGTATGTCCAATCCCAAAATGATCAAAGAAATCATGAAGGCGGTTTCCATTCCGGTAATGGCCAAGTGCCGTATCGGTCATTTTGCCGAAGCACAGGTTTTGCAATCCATCGGCGTGGATTTTGTGGACGAAAGCGAAGTGCTTACCCCGGCTGACGACAAAAACCACATCTGGAAACACGATTTTAAAGTGCCCTTTGTCTGCGGTTGCCGTGATTTGGGCGAAGCTTTACGCCGCATTGCCGAAGGTGCTGCCATGATTCGCACCAAAGGCGAAGCCGGGTCGGGGAACATTGTGGAAGCGGTACGTCACATGCGCACGGTAATGGGGGAAATTCGCCGCATTACGCGCATGTCGTACGACGAATTGACCAGTTATGCCAAAAACATCGGAGCGCCGCTGGAAATTGTTCTTTACATTAAAGAGAATGGCAAATTGCCGGTGCCGAATTTTTCCGCAGGGGGCATTGCCACACCGGCCGACGCCGCTTTGATGATGCAATTGGGAGCCGAGTCGGTTTTTGTGGGATCGGGAATTTTTAAGTCGGAAGATCCCGAAGCACGGGCCAAGGCGATTGTCATGGCAACGACCCATTACGACGATCCGGACGTGGTGGCGCGGGCCAGTGAAGGTCTGGGCGAAGCCATGCCGGGCCTGGAAATGAGTTCGATTCCGGAAGATCAACAGTTGAACAAGCGAGGTTGGTAATTGGCAAAAAAGATCGGCATTCTGGCTTTGCAGGGCGATTTTAGCAAGCACAAAGAAGCCATCGAAGCGCTGGGACATCAGGCCCTGCTGGTAAAAGACACGGAAACACTGAGTCAATGCGATAAATTGATTATTCCCGGCGGAGAATCGACCACGCAATTGTTGCTTATTGACAAATTGGGACTTCGCGATGCTTTGCTGGCATTCGGCAAAAGCAAAGCCATCATGGGAACCTGTGCGGGGTTGATTTTGTTGGGCACCACACGCGAACACTTGCCTTCCGAGCCATTGAAATTGATCGATATTCAGGTGAAACGCAACGCCTACGGCCGGCAGGTCGATTCGTTCATCGATACGGTAAAACTAAATCTGGACGGGCAGGAGAGCACCATCGAAGGGGTGTTTATTCGCGCGCCGAAAATTACCGCGGTGGGCAAGAATGTGCGTGTTTTGGGCCGGTGGCAGGAAGACATTGTGTTGGCAGCCAATGACCATGTTTTGGTGGCTACCTTCCATCCCGAACTTACCGAAGACTTCCGCGTCCATCGCTATTTTATCGAAAGAATCGGAGAATAATTGAAAGGCCATCCCGCGGATGGCCTTTTTTGGTGCTGTTCACAACTTGCGAAAGCATGTTTTAATTTTTGAGCCGCCCTGCCTTAATTTTCCAGCCGGGCAATAGCTGCATCCAGCTTTTCCAGTAAGAAATCTACCTCTCCGGCACTGATGACCGTGGGCGGCAAAAAGCGCAAGTATTTTCCGGTAGAGAGGCTGGCCTTGACTCCCAGTTCCGCCAGATATTTTTGCACTTTGGCCACGTTTTCGGGCGATTCCAAACTAAGGGCAACCATCAAACCGCGTCCGTGTGCATCGCTGACCACGGCGTATTTTTCTTCCAGCTTTTTGAAGCCTTCCATCATTTGTTTGCTGCGTTCCACCACATTCCCGGTTACGTCCCGCTCGCGCATCTGGCGTGTGGCAATGAGCGCCGCCGTCATAGCCATGGGATTGCCTCCGAAGGTAGAACCATCATACCCGTAGTGCATGGCCTGGCTGATTTCTTTTTTGGTTACCACAGCCGTCACCGGGTAGCCTCCGCCAAACGATTTGCCGATGACCATGATGTCCGGGACAACGTTGTAGCTCATGCAGGCGAACCAGTCACCGCGTTTTACGGCGGTGCGCCCAAAGCCGGCCTGGACCTCGTCGTCAATAATGACCAGACCCTTTTCTTTGGCCAATGCCCAGAGTTGATCTACAAATTCCTGATCCGCCGGGCGATTGCCTGCTTCTTCTCCCTGTACCATTTCCAAGATGATGATTTTTGCGCCGGTCTCTTCGACCAGGTTTTTGACACTTTCGATGTTGTTAAATTCGGCAAAAGAAACCCAATCCAGGTTGTGCAGACCGAAAGGCTTGCGGTATTTTTCGTTCCAGGTTACGGCCACGGCACCGTGGGTGCGTCCGTGGAATCCGTTTTTAAAGGCAATAACTTTGGTCGTGCCCGTAAAAGCCTTGGCGATTTTCAGAGCCTTGTCGACGGCTTCGCCACCGGAGTTTTGCCAGTAAAACTGGGTGAGTCCCGGGGGCATCATGCTGTGAATTTCCTTTAAAAACCGGCTACGCGCGATTTGAATGCGATCTTCCTTCATGGAAATAAGTGTACGTGCCTGATTGTACAATCCGCGAGCGATTTCTTCGTTGGCCATTCCGAGATTCGTGGCGCTGTAATTACTATCGGTGTCCAGATACCACTTGCCTTTGGTGTCCATAATCCAGCAGCCGTCGCCCTTGATGGGAATAATGTCCTCCTCAGGATGGGAGACCGGAATTTTGTACGCATGGTGCAAGTCGATGGCCTCGGCGGTGGAAATTTCCGAGAGTTCCAGCTGCTCGGTTATTTCGTCCAGAATTGTTCGCTCGAGTTTTAGGGAATCCAGATAGTCAATAATAGGCTGTGCCTGAGAATCATCCAGCGGTTGACGAAAATTGTGTTGTGTGGGAAAGAAGGTTTGCAAATGCCGGATAATCGATTGAGCAGAGCTTCCCAACACATTCTCCAGAACTTCGAAAACGCGTTCCGGCGTGGCATTGGTGCGTTCCGGATGGATGGATCGGTCGTAAATAAGCGCGGATTTTAATCGTTCCATGACTTGATCTCCTTCAAATTTAGTAAAAGTTGTTACAGATTAAAGAATAAAAATACGCCATATTGTGATAATATGCACTCTCGGGCAAAAAAATAAAAATTTGAGAATGCCTGCCTTTACTTGCCTGTGAAATTTTTGATAGAACTTGCATCAAAAATTTTAAATTTGTAATCTTCCATAGCGTTACGAGAGCAAATCCGCAAAACATCAATAAAAACAATTGGTTCGTTTATGAGTGGAGAATTGGTCGTTTTTTGTACAACGCCAAATGCTAATCTTGCCCGGGAAATTGCCGAATCTTTGGTTCGGGATAAATTAGCGGCATGCTGCAATATTATTCCCGGAGTTAATTCGATTTATTTGTGGCGAGACGAAATTCAACACGATTCGGAACATTTAATGCTCATTAAAACCAGCGCGGAAAAGTTTGAGGAAGTAGAACGACGCATCAAAGAATTGCACACCTACGAAGTTCCGGAGATTATCGCCCTGAAGATTAAACAAGGGAGCCACGATTACATAAATTGGTTGCATCAGGTGGTGGACAATGCAAGACGTTGAAAAAATATTAGATCCCCGATTCGACAGTTATTCGATGACTTTTAATTGCCTTCGGCAGTTCGAAGAAATTATCGCGACGTTTGCCAAAAAAACGTTTACCTGCGATGCCCTTTTCGAAGAATTGCACACTCTTACGCGTTTTGCGATTAAAAGAGAGCCCAATAAGGTGCTTATTCGTCGAACACTCAACTATCTTTTGAATCATTGCAAACGAATTTTAAAATCGGATCGGGACAAAAATGAGATTTTAGAGACACTCCGGGAAAAAATTAACCACACACGCGAAGAACTGGAAGTTTCCGCACAAAAAATTGCCGGTATGGCTTCACGCGCCATTGCGCAAACCAATAAAATAATGACGCTTGGTAACGATTATCTTGTACGCAGCACCTTAATCGAAGCGGAAAAGCAAAAACGACGTTTTGAAGTATTTGTGGTAAAGAATGAGCCCTTGCGTGAGGGGCTGGAACTGGCCGAATTTTTGGCCGCCCAGGGTATTAGGACGACGGTGATCGATGATGCTCAAATCGGGAGTTTTTTACCGCAAATCAATCTTGTGCTGGTAGGAGGCGATCGCTTGTTCGAAAGAGGGTTTGTGCACCGTTCCGGTACCTTGCCTTTGTGTTTGACGGCCAAACATTTCAGCATTCCTGTGTACCTTCTGGCCGATACCAAAGCGATTTTGTTAGAAAAAGAGCGTTCCATCAAATTTCATGAGCAAGATGCAGAGCAGATTTATCGTCCCCAAAATGAAAATATTCAGGTACACAATATTTACCATGAGGTCGTCCCCTATCATTTGGTGTACAAAGTTGTGTGTGAAGATGGAATTTTTGAAATGAAAGAATTTATCAATTGGTATTTAGCGGAGTAAACCATGCTATCCGGTAGTTTTGTTGCACAATTAAAAGATAAAAATTTAATCGAGATTCCTTCCGAAATTGTTTCACGTTTGGATTTAAAGGAAGGAGACAAAATTGAGGTTTCGGTAAAACGGATCCGTATGGGACGATTGGAAATACGCATTTCCAAGAATCCCCTTACCAAGCTTCTTGAGCTGGCAGAGGAGAGCAGAGAAAAATGAAAATAATGACCTGCTTTATTGATGCCGATGCCTGGCTGGCCATTGTGGATCGCAATGATGAAAATCATGCGCGGGCCCGTACTTTTTTTGAATATTTGTTGGAACGGGATATTAAGCTAGTGTCTAACAATTACGTGATTGACAAAACGCTTGATGAACTGAAAAATCGCTTTGACGAAGATATGGCGGCGAAATTCATGAAAATTATCGAAGAAGCCGTTATTACCATTAACTTGCGGTTGGATTGGATTTCGAAAAGGATTCGCCGCACGGCAATCAATAATTTTTTGCGTTCGACACACAGTGAATTAACGTTGTACCATTTTTACATTAAAGAAACGATCAAACGCAAAAAAGTGGATATTATCTTTTCATTTGATCAGAGACTGGCGGAATTTGGTATTCCGGTCATGTCGCAGGTTAATTAAACCATGAATCATTTATTTTACAATACCTTTAACATAGGCACTGTTCCCATTGTTATTTTGTGTGGTGACGATACGGCGGAATTAGTGGGGAGTACTTTGGCCCGCGAAATTTCAGGACAGAACCAGAATGCCCTGATTTTTTCTGATGTTCCCATGGCTTATCCGGTGGAGGGGCAGGTCTTGGTGGATATTGAACCGGAACTTTTGGCCCAAAAAATTGTCTCGCAAAATGGACAAATATGGCACCTTTGCAAAGAATTGAAAGATGATCGGCTTTTCCCCTTGGAACCTTTGTTTTTGACCCGTTTTATTCCTCTTTTGCCGGAGAATTCCCGTTTGCTGTTTTTATTGAAAGGGCAGTTGCCCCAAACCGTGCATAAGGTTATTGAGAAAAGCGGATACGGTTTTATTAATACCTTTGGTTACGGGAATTTTACAACCCAGCTTAATGATTTTTTCAATGAGTTAAACGGGAGAAAAAACGAAAATTTTACGGAGAGCCTGAAAAACATCTGGAAAAAGTGGGTCGCCGAATTTTGTCCACAAACGGGAGCAGCCTTCCAGCCTTTTGCCCGTATTTTATTTTTTAATCAAATCAAATCATTGATCGATGAAAATCAGGTTATTCCCATTGTGCGCACGCTGAATGATTTTTACGATCGGGTATTTATTGGCGATATCAATGAATACAAACTAAAGGAAGTTTGATGGAATTTCCCACCGTACTCATCTGCGGCACCGGTGATTATGCGACTGCGTCTGCCATCCGTTTATTCCGTGCTGGTTTTAAACTTCTTCTTCTGGGGCAGTCTCCGTATTACGACCTCCACCAAAACCGCACGTTTACCCGAGCGATTTTTCAGGGATTTCGGAAAATTCGCGGGGTAACCGCGCGTACATTCAGCGATGCAATAAGCAGAAACATGCTTCCTATGGGGGCGTCTTTACAACAGTTTATTTCGTTTACGATCAAAGATCAGGAAATTCCACTGGTTCTACTGCAGGATTTAAAAGAGCACGAAAAATTTGCGGTGGACTACGTGCTGCGCTTTGATGAAGAACTTTACGAAGCGCTTCGGGAACACCTCAACGGGAATGAAACAACCATTGCTCCGGGTGAGGCAGCGGATGCGCATTACCGGCTTTGTACAAAACCGGAATTCTGGGGAGAAGTGATTTATCCTTTTGATGAGGAAGAAGATTTTGCGAGCAATTTTTCCGAATCGGATCCTTCGTCCGCTTCAATTGTACGTGCCCCAATTGAAGGGATGTTTGAGGCTACGGTAGAAATCGGGCAAAAGATTTACGAAAAAGAAGAATTGGGGAAAATAAACGAGATAGCCATCTTTGCTCCGCACAGGGGCGTGGTGAGCGGGATTTTGAATAGCGGACTTATTGTGGAGCGCGGGCAGGCAATTGCAGAAATAAGTTCTCCCAAAATTGCGGGCAATGCGCGGGTGTTGCCTCCGGAAGCTTTTTCGCTGGCTGGCGGAGCGCTGGAGGCTATTCTGTTTGATTGGAATCGGAAGAATGTGTAAAATTTAAGGTGTGCATTTTTTAAGCGGGTTTTGAGACGCTTTAATAAATAAAATCGTAACAATAAGCTTGCCTTAGGGAGGTAGTGCGTAGATGTCGGAACAGTTGATTCAACTTTTTGCACAAGCACGGGATTTTGTGTGGGGAGTTCCGCTGTTGATTTTGCTGGTCGGAACGGGTATTTATCTGACCGTGTTGTTAAAGGGTGTTCAGGTTACCAAGCTGTTTCATTCTTTGTATTTGGCGTTAATCAAGCGTAAAGAAGATTCCGATGAACCGGGTGATATTAGTCATTTTCAGGCTTTAATGACGGCACTTTCCGCAACCGTAGGTACCGGTAATATCGCGGGTGTGGCCACGGCCATTACGGTGGGAGGCCCGGGTGCGCTTTTCTGGATGTGGATTACGGGCTTGTTTGGTATGGCGACCAAATACAGTGAGGCCGTGCTGGCGGTTAAATACCGCGAAGTTGATGAAAATGGTACCATGAGCGGCGGGCCGATGTATTACATTACCAAAGGCCTTAATTTGCGCTGGCTGGGCATTCTGTTTGCGATTTTTGCCGCGGTAGCTGCCTTTGGGATTGGGAATATGGTGCAGTCCAATTCTGTGGCGGAGGCTCTGAATTTGAGCTTTAATATCCCGAATGTTTACACGGGATTGGTTTTAATGGTTTTAACCATTTTGGTCATTATCGGTGGAATTAAGAGTATCGGGCGGGTGACGGGATGGTTGGTTCCTGTGATGATTCTGTTTTATTTTGTGAGTGCTCTGACGATTCTTATCGTGCAAATTGATAAGCTTCCTGCGGCATTTGCTCTTATTTTCAAAAGTGCGTTTACCGGTCATGCGGCACAGGGTGGTTTTTTAGGGGCCACGGTAATGCTTACCATTCGCTGGGGGGTAAGCCGGGGCGTTTTCTCGAACGAATCGGGTCTGGGAAGCTCTCCGATTGCTGCGGCTGCAGCTATTACAAAACATCCGGTTACTCAGGCCTTGGTCTCAATGACGCAAACTTTTATCGATACATTGGTGATTTGTACCATGACCGGTCTGGTCATCATTCTTTCGGGCTTGTGGACCGCCGAACCTCTGGTGACCGGAGCAAAGTTGACTTCAAAAGCGTTTAGTGCTACCTTGCCTGCTATTAGCTGGCTGCCAGCTAATTACGGTGGGCTAATCGTAGCCATCGGATTGGTGCTTTTTGCCTATTCGACAATTTTGGGCTGGAGCTACTACGGTGAAAAGTCGGTGGAATATCTGACGGAAATCGGGGCCGGGGTGCGTAAGTTTATTGCATTTGTTTTGGTGATTATTTTGTTGGCTCCGTTTCTTATTGTCCAAAAAAGCGGGCATAACTCGATGCTTTTGGGTACTTTTTTAATTGTTGTGTATGTGTGGATTTATCTGCGTGTTCGGAAAAAAATTGCAAATCCCGATCAGTCCACCATCGTAACTTTGTACCGGGGTGCTTTTGGGGTGTACGTGCTGATTGGTACGGTTGCCCAACTGGAATTGGTATGGTTGATGGCCGATGTGTTTAACGGGTTAATGGCCTATCCGAATTTGGTGGGCTTGATCGGACTTTCGGGCGTTGTGGCAAAGGTAACCAGGGATTATTTTAAGGAAAAAGATGAAAAAATAATTTGACACGACTTTTGGAAATATTTATATTTGCAGTCTTGCATTTATGGATGAGCCAGTAGCTCAGCCGGTAGAGCAGCGGCCCTTTAAGCCGTTGGTCCGGAGTTCGAATCTCCGCTGGCTCACGTAGAATTAGCCCGAAAACATGTGAAATGTTTTCGGGCTTTTTTATTGGTCGGAAGTGAGTGAGAAAAGCGTGAAACCGTTTAAACGGTTTCCCTGCCATTCTTCCCCTTACAAAACCAGAAAATTACCAAAGCCATCTTTCCTTGTAAAACTTTTCAATTTTGTGCCGACGAATACAATAGTTAACCATTTTGATCAAGGAGTGTCTCTATGTTGTCCAAGCAAAAAGTTCTTTACGTACAACTAAGATACGTGGAGATTCCCAAATTTTATTTAAAGGCGTATTGGTTGAAAATCAAGCGAACCTTTGTGCCTCAGTCATCGTTAAATAAAACAAAAAAACTGCCGGTAGGCTACTGATAATTAAAACAGCAAAAAGTCAAAAAAAATTTTGACACCATACTATTTTCTTTCTTATATTTGACGTCTCGATTGAAATGGGGAGGTTGCGGAGCGGTCAAACGCAGCAGACTGTAAATCTGCCGGCTCAGCCTTCGGAGGTTCGAATCCTCCCCTCTCCACCATTAGTCGTTATTGGTATCAAGGTTCCCCTTATTTATGCACAATAGTATCGTTTTAAGGAACTCCAAGAAAAGGGTCTTCCGTGTAATATACTATATTCAGTAGGCCCTTTGAAGATATAGGCGGGAATAGCTCAGTTGGCTAGAGCGTCAGCCTTCCAAGCTGAG
>CAYXUS010000208.1:0-19296 GCA_964468415.1 uncultured Caldithrix sp. | reverse complement strand
GAGATTACCCGCCCCCGACCCGGACACGCCGACCTTTCCGGTGCGTTCAAATACCATTTTGACGACATGCGCAACGTACTGGAACGTTCCAGCGCCAGAGAGACCGCCATGCGCGTTGCCGTAGGAGGCTTTGTTAAACAGTTGCTGAAGCATTTTAACATACGCATCTTCTCTCACGTTCTGCAAATGGGCAAAATACGTGTCGATTTGCAAAACATCGTACCTGTTCTGCAAAGTGACGATATTAACATCAAAGCCGATCAATCGCCGGTACGCTGCCTGGATGCCAAAGCCGAAAAACGCATGATCGAGCACATCCGCGAAATAAAACAACAAGGAGACACCATCGGAGGCATTATTCAAATCATCATTCGTGGCGTACCACCGGGCCTTGGCAGCTATGTGCATTGGGATCGCAAATTAGACGCCCAATTAGCCGCTGCACTCATGTCCATTCAGGCAGTAAAAGCCGTGGAAGTAGGGCTGGGATTTAGAGGTGCGGCACTGCCGGGCTCTGAATTTCACGATGAGATATTTATCGAAGGCTCCCGTGTACAGCGAAACCGTAATCACGCAGGCGGCATCGAAGGCGGCATGAGCAACGGCGAAGATATTGTTCTGCAAATTTTCATGAAGCCCATCCCCACATTAATGAAACCTTTACACTCAGTCGATGTAAAAACCAAAAAGCCGTTCGAAGCGCACAAAGAACGCAGCGATGTCACGGCCGTTCCTGCCTGCTCGGTAATTGCCGAAGCCGTTGTGGCCCCGGTTATTGCAAATGCCTTTCTGGAAAAATTCGGTAGTGACACGGTGGACGACATAAAGCAAGCGTTTCTACACTATCAGAAACGAATTCAACTTACCTAACATCGGAGTGATCATGAACCGCGTTGTCATTGAATATTGCGTTGCCTGAAACTATTACGATAAGGCTGTCGGTCTGGCAGATGAAATTCGTAAACATTTTAATCTGGAAATAAAGAAAGAAAAGAGCTCGGGCGGACGCTTCGAAGTTTATCTCAACGGAGAAAAAATTTATTCCAAGGCAGAAACGTTCCGCTTCCCAACCAATCAGGAAATTATCGAATTGCTTAAAGATAAGATCAAGAATCCGTAATCCTGCTCTTTTCGTCTTAAATTTGTAATTTTTTTACACACGGAAAGTGAAGAATGGCAGAGAAGCCAAACCAACCACCAGAAGGGAAAGGGGGCTTTGCATGTCCAGGCTGCTCATCACAGTCATTATCGGCATCGTGGCAGGTATTATCGATGTGATTCCGATGATCTTGCAAAAATTGGACAAATATGCGAACTGGTCGGCTTTTGTGCACTGGATTGTCCTGACCATCATCATCTCTTATCTCGATATCCCTTGGGCCGGCTGGCTTAAAGGTCTTGTCTTCGCTGAATTATCCGCATTGCCAATCATGATATTAGTTACCAAAGATGATCCGAAATCCGCTATTCCCATTGCCATCATGTCGGCGATATTGGGTGCTTTGGTGGGCATTGCTACCGCCACACTGGCAGGTTAACTTTTTCAAAAAGAAAAGGGAAAGAGCGCAGCCCTTTCCCTTTCGTGCATTCCGATTCCGAAATTGGCCTATTGACGGAACATGCTCAAGACCAACTGTGGCGCCGAATTCGCTTGTGTTAAAGACGACAGCGAGGTCTGTTGCAGAATTTGCAGCTTCATCACTTCCATTTGCTCCTTGGCAAAATCCGCATCTTCCAATGTACTCCGCACCGCTTCGGTATTCGTCACCGCCACACTGAGATTCGATTCCTTGGACTGCAAACGTACTTTGTATTCCCCCAGATTCCTCATTGCCTGCCCCAGAGTATCAATAGCCGAACTAATGGTCGTAATAGCCGTGCTGGCTCCGTTGGCCGTCGTCAAATCCAGTCCGTCAATTCCCAGAGACGCGCTGTCGGCAGCACTCAATGAAACGGTCAGTTGCTCGTCGCTATTTTCACCAACCTGAAACACCGCATCGAACGAACCGTCAATCAAATTCTGGTCGTTAAAGGTGGTATTCTCAACCATGTCTTCGATTTCATCAATCAAAGCCGAAACCTGACCGTCAATGGCGTTGCGCTGTGTACTGTTTAAGCTACCGTCTGCGGCCTGGGTCGCTTTTTCTTTCAGCGTTTGCAGAATGTCCATGATGTTCGAGTAGGCCCCTTCGGCCACATCAAGGATATTTTGTGCGTTGGAAACGTTGTCAAGGGCAACCTGCAGGCCGCGTTTTCTGGCTTCCAATCCGCGGGCCAGCATGTAGCCGGCGGGATCTTCTGCCGGGGAATTGATGCGTTTACCCGTGGCTAAACGCAATTGGTGAGTGGCAATCCGGTCACTTATTTTGGCCAGAATGTTCACATTCTGCAAGGCCGGAATGTTAGCGTTGATACGTGTTAAATCTGCACCCATTGTTTTTACCTCCTATCAAGTAAATTAATGTTCTGTTTTAAATCCTATCACCTTCCTAATGCATTGTTCGTTGGGTTTTACGTTTTTTAAAAAAATTTTTTGAGGTTTTGCTAAAACATCTTTTCCTGAAAAACAATTTAGCACTGCCTATTTTGTTGAAAAACAAATTGTTAAGATAACAAATTCATCTTCCATGATTTTTTTATTTTTGGAAGGAACAGGCGATTTATTTTAAATTAAATGCCTTGAACACAAATTTTTCACGGAGTACGCATGCGATTAGGCGCCCTGCAACCGGCCTATTTTCCTACATTAAATTACTATTGGAAACTTGCACAATGCGATATTTGCGTTTTTGCGGATCATCTGCGTTTTAGCAAGGGCAGCACAATCAATCGTTCCGCTCCATTGGCCAATACCCTGTCTGTTCTGCGCATCCCCATTCTGCATAATGACAAACGCGCCCACATTGCCACAACCCAAACAGACTCCCATTCCGATTGGCGTCAGAAACATCTGCGCACACTGCACCACCTTTTTCACCAATGGCCCTTTGGTTACTACTATCTGCCATTGCTTGATGAGGTATTCCGGAAGGATTATTCTTCTCTGGGGGATTTTCTCTGGAGTTTGCACCAATGCCTTCTGGAGTGGTTGCATTTACCCGTACAAATTGTACGGGCTTCGGAATTGCCAACGGCTCCCGAGAGCACACTCCAAATCGTAAGTTGGTCAAATCAATTAAAAATTTCCCATTACATTACAGAAAAAGAAGCCATAGAAAAGGGTTGGATTAATCAAGAGATTCTTCAAAAAAACAAAATTCGCTGTGTTTACTTTCAGGGAATGCCTTCGTCTCACCTGTTAAACAGCCATGCACCAGGTTCAATACTTACCTTTTTAATGCAGTTTGGCCCGGAGGCCGGATACATTATCCGCCAATATTTGCCCAATGTTCCGCAAAAAGAACATCAAAAATAGATCCGTCCGCCGTCCATTCTTCGAATAAACTGTACGTTGTTGTGAAAATGCCCGAACACATCCCGGCGGAACCTGGGTAAAGGCACAAAATCATATCCGTCAAAGCCGAACATGCCCTTGCCTTTTATCAGGCGCACCAAAATTTCCCGGCCAATCGCATCGCGCCCTTTCCACATTTCTTTTTCTTCCAGCAGTTCATTTAAAGTTACCTTTTGTTCGGTAATCTTGATGCTTTTCAAAAAATTGACAATTCGCGCAATGATAAATAAGGTGTAAATAATCTCCCTTTCTTCCGGAGAGCTTGTGGCGCCCAGCGAGGTCAGGCGTCCGGCTACCCAGGCGGGTAACGGCGATTTCACTCGGGAAGAAACAGGCATGCCCGGTGTCAAATAAAAGGGAGACACGCCAATCACTACCGGAAGGGCTGACAAAAATTGCAGTGTCTCGATCATGGATTCCGATGATTCACCGGGAAGCCCCAAAATTTGGTAGGCGGTAACGCGCATTCCTAATTTGAAAGCGTGCTCAACCACATCTAAAAAGCGTTGCAAATGCAGCGGACGTTTTAATTGGCGCATTAATTTTTGATTGGTACTCACCAGGCTCAAATTCAGATCTCTAAAACCGGCTTCGAACATGCCCGACAATATCTCGGCATCCAGACGGAAATAGGCTACCCCATTCATGGCCATCAAGCGAACCGACTCAACAGGCAGCTCGCGACGCAGGGCAGAATTCAAGGCCCGGATCCGTTCCAGATTAAACGTAAAATTGTCATCTTCAAAATCAAAAACACGGTACCCTTGCGCAACGCGCAGTTGCAATTCCTGCAAAATATTCTCTACGGAACGAAGCCGGAATGTTCTGCCAAAGGTTTGGTGCACCGAGCAGAACTGGCAATGGTACGGACAACTTCGCGATGAGATAATAAAGCTTAACGGATCACGGCCAAGGCGGTAGGCATGAGGGTCAAAATCGGACAAATCCGGAAAAGGCAATTCGTCAATCGCAAAATTGGGCTCAAGCGGATTCAATCGTAACGCTCCTGCCTGATCTTTGAAGCCCAGATTGGGAACTTTGTGCCATTGTTTTTTACCCAGCCATTCTTCAATAAAGAACGTAACCGCTTTTTCTCCCTCACCCCGAATCACAAAATCCACAAACGGTTCGGCTAAAACCCTCAGGGGATCCGCAGAGACATGAGAGCCGCCCAGAAGAACAGGAATTTTTAAGCGCTCGCGAATCGCTTTTGCCACCTGCAGAGCCTGGGGAAGGTAGGCCGTAAACAAAGAAGAAATTCCCACCAGATCGGGATTGAGGCGAGCCACGTCCCGAACAATGGTTTCGATATTTGCACCAAAACGATAATAGTGGTGAAAGGTAGAAAAAGGGCTACGGTCGGGCACCCTGTAATAATCATTTAAAAAGGCAAGCTCTCCGGGGCGGGCCACAGTCCGTTTGCCATACCCCAGGTGGTAATCACGCAGGGTAACTTTTACCTGCGGAAAAAACTTTTTAATCGTCGCTTTTAGATAAGCCAATCCAACGGGCTGCAAACGTATCCCGGTTTGGTAAAAATCTTCGATCGGAGGTTGAATGAGTAACATGTGCATGCGGAATTCCCTGTGCAAACATTCGCCGAACTTGCCGAAAACATCAATTTGTGTTAAATATCGTTTAAATTCAAATTTGTGCGCCGTAAATTAAAAAGGCGCAAACACAGTAGAATGTGAGCAAATAAAAAGTTGGCGTTCATTCCGCGCAAAACGTAAATTGTATTTTGTGCAAAACTTAAATGAGACCGTACATGAAACTTTACTTTAAAATCTTAAATTTCATCAAGCCTTATTGGAAAGGGCTCATTCTTATTCTGTTTTTCACCGTTTCGTACGTAATTTTTAACAACCTTTCCATCTGGGTCTCTGTTGATTTTGTACGGGAATTGTTCAGCCCGGCCTATGTACAGCAGGGCCCGCACACTTCCGCAGAAAAAGACACCACTCGAACGCCCAAGCCGTCTACATCGCTGGACGAAATTTCAAAACTCCAAAATACGGGAAACAACCTTTATCAAAAACTAAATCGGGGTATTAAATCGTTCATTCTAAAGAAAGATCGTTTCCAAACTCTAAAACTGGTTTGCCTGGTCATTTTCCTTGCCTTTCTGCTAAAAAACGTTTCTCAATATTTGCGCAAGATGCTGCTTACCTACATTCAAATAAAAGTGGTTGTGGATATTCGCAATCAATTGCACAGCAAGTTGTTACGCCTGCCCCTATCGTTTTTTCACCGGCACCATAGCGGCACCCTGACTTCCATTGTTTTTAATGATGTGAATGCCATTCAAAACGTACTGAATCAAAGTTTTGGAAAAATCATCCTGTCGCCGTTGCAAATTCTGGCCAATGTAGTCATTCTATTGATGATCAGCATTAAACTTAGTTTGTACACTTTCATCATTTTACCCATTAGCTTTTTTATTATTTACAAAATCGGGCAAAGCATTCGTCGTCGGAGTCGTCGGGTATTTCAACAGGTTGCCGATGTCATGCTTTCTTTTCAGGAAGCGATTTCGGCCATCAATATCGTTAAAATTTTTACCAGCGAAGACCGGGAAGAAAAACGGTTCCGGCAAACCAATCATCTTTATTTTAAAAAGCTTTTCCGGGCACAGCGTCTAAAAATTGCGACCACGCCGGTCAATGAAATTTTGCTGGTTCTCACGCTCATTATGTTGCTCTGGGTTGGCGGACGCATGGTTTACACACACAGTGGTTTGCAAGCCGAAGATTTTGTACGATTTCTCGTGTTTTTGTTTGCCATGTTTAAGCCCATTCAGGAATTTTCCGGAGTCAATAACACCATTCAAACGGGCATGGCTGCCGCTGAACGAATTTTTACAATTCTGGAAGAAAAAGAGGAAACTTACGAACCGCCCAAAGCCGTCCCTTTTAAGGAATTTAAAGATCAAATTTGTTACGAACACGTGTACTTCAAATACAATGAAAACGACGAATTCGCTCTGGAAGATATTAACATCACCATTCGCCGAGGCGAAACCGTTGCTTTTGTCGGACACAGCGGGGCAGGTAAAACCACCGTTGTGGACTTGCTCCCCCGATTTTACGATGTTAGCAAAGGACGCATCACCATCGACAACCATGATATCCGCCGGTTACGTTTGCATGAGCTGCGCCGCATGATTGGGCTGGTAACCCAGGAAACCATTCTATTTAATGACACGATCCGTGCCAACATTGCCTACGGTAACCCGGCGGCCGGCGAAGAAGAAATTATTCGTGCGGCACAAGCCGCCAATGCCTGGCAGTTTATCCAGCAATTCGATCTGGGATTGGATACGCACATTGGCGAACATGGGGTAAAGCTATCGGGTGGACAAAAACAACGTCTGGCTATTGCACGTGCTATCCTGAAAAACCCTCCGATCCTTATTTTAGACGAAGCCACGTCTGCTCTCGATACGGAATCGGAACGTCTGGTTCAGGAAGCCATCGAAAAACTAATGGAAAACCGTACCGTACTGGTGATTGCCCACCGGCTGTCTACCATTCGCAATGCCCACAAAATTGTGGTAATGGATGGCGGGCAGGTGGATCATATAGGCCCCCATCAGGAACTTTACGAAAAAAGCCGTATTTATCGCATGTTGTACGACAACCAGTTATTAGCCGGTCAAACAAAAAACACAAAGAAATGAGAGAACCGTCATGTCGAAAGGACGCTTTTTCTTAATTGCTCTAATGTTTGCGCTTTTGGGGATTTTTTCCCCACTAAACGCCCAAGATTCCACCCAAACATCTCATCTTACCCACCCGCTTGTAACCCAAGCGCTGCCTTTTTCTGTGGGAGAACATCTTTCGTTCCGGTTGCGCTACGGCTTTGTTACAGCCGGTTCCGCTGAAATGAAAGTTTTACCATTGGTAGAAAAAGACGGCGATGCTCACTTGCAATTTCAATCCACGGCACGCAGCTCGCGAACTTTTGACTGGTTTTACAAAGTGCGGGACGTCGTAAACAGTTTTGTCAACCCTTCTACCCTTTTGCCTGTACGATTTGAGAAACGCCTGCGTGAAGGAGGCTACAAGGCCGATACCTTTGTGGACTATTTTCAAAACGACTCCCTGGCAGAAATCACTTTTATTCGCTACACGGACAATATGAAAATCAAGAAAAAGGAAACCTATCGGGTTAAAATTCCTTACGGCGTACATGACGCGCTTTCATCGCTGTACTTTGTGCGCACGTTTTCTTTGCTTCCGGGTGACTCCGTTTTCATTATCGCGCACGAAAAAAAGAAGGTGTACCCTCTGCGCATTGATGTGTTAAAACGCGAAACCATTCACGTACGCGCCGGCACCTTTCGCTGTGTTCAAATAGAACCGCGCCTGGCCGGTGAAGGCATTTTTAAGCACAAAGGACGTCTCAGAATTTGGCTGACTGATGATTCATTAAAGATTCCCGTACAAATGACTACCGAAGTAATCGTGGGACACATCACGGCGGAATTAACATCCATTAAAGGGATCTCTGTTCCCATCCCCGCCCGATTAAAAAAGTGATTCTTTTTTGATTTTTTATTTTGCACCTCTTCATTTTGCTATTTATATTGTACTTTACAAGTATGGTTTAGCAACGTTTGAAAACGATCCGGATAATTCATTCGCCTGAAAAATTGCTTTTCTCCCACGTTCTTACATAGTGCAACAGGCCATCCAACTCAACTGACGCATCAATGTGTCCGGATTTTTTTTGAGGAGAAAATTGTTCCAGTAATATTAAATCATAAGTAGGAGATGATATGCGTTATTTTCTAATTTTAATCTTTACCCTCTTTTTAATTTCTTCTCTTTGGGCGCAAGAGGCCAAAAAAGACACGCCTAAATATGGCTGGAAAAAAGAGCTGGTGGGTAATCTAAATTTTACCCAGAACACTTTTGACAACTGGAAACAAGGTGGTGAAGATTCCTGGGCCTGGCAGCTTAATATTAACGGCAAATGGGTAAACGACCAAAAAAACTACACCTGGGGAAACACCTTAAAAATAAACTACGGAAAAACCAAAGTGGGCGATGCTTCTTCCAAAAAATCAAGTGACGAAATTAGTGTAAGCAGTGTGTACACCTACAAAATGGGAATTTACGTAAATCCTTACGTCTCCGTAACCGGACGTACTCAATTTACCAAAGGCTACAAATACGAAGCCGACACATCTTATGCCATTTCCGAATTTATGGATCCCGGCTATTTTACGCAAAGTGCCGGTCTGGGCTACGCACCCAACAATCATATTAAAACCCGATTGGGTGCCGCTGTTAAAGAAACCTTTACCAGCAAATATTCCGATTTGTACGCACAAGGTGAGAAAACACGTGTTGAATTTGGTGCTAATTCGGTAACCGAACTCAATTTCAAGTTGGCACAAAACATCCTGTACACAGGAAAGATCGAACTCTTCTCCAATTTAAAAGCATTTAATGAAATCGACGTTAACTGGGACAACATGCTTGCTTCGAAAATCACCAAATACATTTCGGTAAACTTTAATGTCAAATTATTCTACGATCGCGATGTAAGCCCCAAACGTCAGCTGCAAGAAGTGCTGGCAGTAGGTTTGACCTACAACTTTTTTTAATATTTTTCCACCATCATCTTCTAAACCGTCTCCATTTGAGACGGTTTTTTGTTTTAACGTAACAAGAAAAACTTTTCCCCATCTAATATTTTGAAAATAAAAATTTTATTCGTAAAATTCACTTGGTAAAACGTCCTTGTGTTTAATCCACACGAAAGGAAGGACTATTATGGCCAGCAAATCCGCAGAACGCACCGTTCGCGAGCTTCTGGAAATGGCTGGCATCACCGTCAACGGTAGCCAACCTTATGATATTCAGGTACACAATCCCGATTTGTACGAACGTATTTTAAGCGATCAGGCCCTTGGCCTGGGGGAATCGTACATGGACGGTTGGTGGGATTGTGAGGCTCTGGATCAATTTTTTGATCGCATTTTACGCGCCCGGTTGGATGAAAAAGTAAAAGGGAATTTAAAAATTGCCTGGCATGTTCTTAGATCCAAACTATTTAACCGCCAATCTAAACGTCGTGCTTTTCAAGTGGGTGAACAGCACTATGATGTGGGAAACGATTTGTACCTGCGCATGCTGGACAAACGATTGAATTACACCTGCGCCTATTGGAAAAACGCCAAAACTTTGGACGAAGCGCAAGAGGCCAAGCTGGAGTTGGTGTGTAAAAAAATTGGTCTGCAGCCCGGAATGACGGTTCTGGAGTTAGGCTGTGGCTGGGGTGCCTTTGCCATTTATGCCGCCGAAAAATACGGCGCACACGTAACCGGCGTAACGGTTTCCAAAGCGCAGGTTGAACTGGGAATGGAACGGGCAAAAGGGTTACCGGTCGAGCTAAAATTGATGGATTACCGCGACGTCGAAGGCAAATTCGATCGGGTTATTTCCATTGGCATTCTGGAACACGTGGGGTACAAAAACTACCGCACTTATATGGAGGTAGTTGACCGCACACTAAAGGATGATGGCATTGCCTTTTTCCACACAATTGGCAGCAATCGCAGTGTAACAGCGGTAAATGCCTGGACCGATAAATACATCTTCCCCAATGGTATGCTTCCTTCCATTGCCCAATTGGGTAAGGCTATGGAAGGATTGTTTGTTATGGAAGACTGGCACAACATTGGCCCGCATTACGATCCCACATTAATGGCCTGGCATCGCAATTTCGAGGCGGCCTGGCCGGAATTGAAGGACAAGTACGGGGAACGTTTCCGTCGCATGTGGAATTACTACTTGCTCAGTTCTGCCGGGGGCTTTCGCGCACGGCAAACACAGTTGTGGCAGGTGGTTATGACCAAACCGGGGCAACCGCAACCGGATTGCCGCATTAGCTGACTTTTCTTCGTGCCAAATTTCGGGTGTTAATTTATTGAAAAAACGGGGGCCGTATTCGTTTAACTCCGAAACATTGGAAACCAGATGATTAGGAAATTACATCTGGGTTGCCGGAATAATTCGGAGCTATTGAAAAGATTGTAATATCGCTTGGAGGGACATAGTAAAAGGAACTGCAGCGATGATCGAACACGAAATCATCATTGTGGGCGGAGGGCCGGCCGGATCGGCAGCCGCCTGGCGTTTAAAACAAGCCGGCCGGGACGTGCTTATTTTGGACAAAGCGCAATTTCCCCGTGTTAAACTTTGCGCCGGTTGGCTTACCCCACGGGTTTGGCACTACCTGCAGGTTAAGCCACAGGAATATCCTCACGGTTTAATCAAGCTAAACAAGCTCCATTACTTTATCGGCAAGCGGCACATTCCCTTGCCCACACGCCAGTATTCTGTACGCCGCTATGAATTTGATTATTGGCTGCTGCAGCGCTCCGGTGCCGAAGTTCGTCAGCACCGGGTGCACCATATTCGCCGTGAAGAGGACGGCCGATTTGTGATTGACGATGCTTTTCGTTGCACCTACCTTATTGGTGCGGGAGGCACCAATTGTCCCGTGTACCGAACATTTTTCGAAGATGACAACGTGCGCGATCCGTTTAAACGGATCGCGGCCATGGAACTGGAGTACCAAACCGACTACCACGATTCCCGTTGTCTTCTCTGGTTTTTCGATCATGACCTTTCGGGGTATTCCTGGTACGTACCCAAAAGCGACGGTTACGTGAATATTGGCATTGGCGGCCGTTTCGGAGATTTGCGTGTAAAACAGCAAACCATTCGACAGCACTGGCAGTGGTTTACGGAAAGGCTTGAAAGCCTTGGCCTGCTCCGCAATGTCCCGCAAGATGTTCCCGGCTACAACTATTATCTGCATGATGACAGCCATATCGTACAAAAAGGCAATGTTTTTCTCGTCGGCGATGCTGCGGGCGTTGGCACACTGGACATGGGCGAGGGCATTGCACCGGCCATCCAGAGCGGCCTGCTGGCCGCTCGTGCCGTTTTGAACGGCACCCCCTACTCCATCAAAATGGTGCACAAATATAGTTTTTTCGATCTGCTTTTCTGGTGGCGGTTCGGCCTCAGAAAATAGGCGTTAAGAGCTGCCGGAACCTGAATTTGTACGCAAAGCGGGCAAACTTTTGCTTTCATTATTCCCCATCGGATTGTTAAAATCCTGTAAATTTTGTACTATTCATCATAGTAAATTGATAAAATATTCGCCAAATAATCACAATGTAATTACATTAAGACCATGAAAATAAAAGTAATAAAAATCGGAAATTCGCGTGGTATTCGTTTAGCAAAGGTTATTCTGCATCAAATCGGGATTACTGATGAAGTAGATTTAGAAGTAGAGCGTGACCGAATCATTCTGAGACCTATTATATTGGACCCATCAAAAGTGAGACAATTGAAAAATTGAAAAGGCCAGGTTAATAAAAAAACTTGGTGTAATAGATGAGCAGTTTCAATATGAAGTAATTCAAATCCTTCAGAAAATGTTTTCGTTCTAGCCAAAATCTCAAAATGAGCTGCGTTCAGCATTCGGTTCAAGCTGACCATGCCACGCGTGGCATGAATCGGTTGGTGTAAGTTTTTTCAAGCATGGCACGGCAGCTTAGCCGCAACGTTATTCCGAATGAAACGCTGTGTTTAATGAAGTGCTGCCAAAGTGGCTACTTTGGTGAAAATTTCTGGAAAACAAAAACAAATGGTTATTAAAAATAATCAGAGTGTTTGCTCCGCCAGATCTTCTTGAAATAAATATTCAAATTCCTGGAGACTCTCACGGATGGTTTGGGGCATTTCTTTGGCGAAAATATCCAGAGCAATCAGGGCATTGATGTGGGCATCTTTGCCTACTAAAGAGCGGACGCGGTTGGCCAACGAAGCATTGACCAATTCAATTTCCTGATACAGTTTTTTTAAGCCTTCCATGTTCCAATCCGGCGTTTTACCTTTTCGGAAAAGTATAAATTGCTTAATCAAATACATGCTGGCCGAACGGAAAATAGTTTCCGTGAGGTCAGAAAACGGCAAATGGAAACGCACCATAGGCTTTAATCGTCCCAGAATAGGACAACCGCTGGTAGCCATGAAGATCCCCATCATCGAACTAAGCCCGTGTTGCACCGACGTTTGTGAAGAATAGGTGCGGTTGGAATTTTCGACAATCACGGTAACACGTTCGTACGAGACAATATCTTTAAACTTTACCAGAATTTTTTCTAAATTTTTAGCCACGGGGCAGTAAAGATGATCTTTCTCGGTAAACGGACAGTTGGGGCATTGGTGGAATGTAAGCCGTGATATCTGCCCCGGTGTAAAGTGATTTTCGGGCAATAAAGTTAACGTCTCCGCATCCAATTTGATGGTAAAGTTTAGCGTACGGCCATCATTAAATAAAAACCGATAGATGTATTGGATGAAAGGGCTTTCAGGATCCATAAATGCCAGTCTCTTTTTGTTTCGTGTTTGTATCCATTGGTTTTGAAAAACCGGTTTTTCTTCACCTCAATATTCGGTAAAAAACGGACGGGGATTAGTTCGAGTCGGAAATGACAATGGAAGACAACCAACGCAAAACACTTTGCACGTCTTTCCCTTTGCGTCGGGCGTAGTCGGTCAATTGATCGATGCCGATTTTGCCCACGCCAAAATAGCGGGCTTTGGGATGAGCGAAATAATACCCGGATACCGATGCTGTGGGATGCATGGCCATCGATTCGGTCAAACGCACGCCAATGTTTTCGGTGGCGTCAAGTAATTTAAAGATGGTTTCTTTCTCAGTGTGGTCAGGGCAGGCCGGATAGCCGGGAGCCGGGCGAATGCCACGATATTTTTCGGCGATAATCTCTTCATTGCTCAGGTTTTCATCCGGTGCGTAGCCCCAATATTGTTTGCGCACCAGTTCGTGCAGGCGTTCGGCAAACGCCTCGGCCAGGCGATCGGCCAGGGCCTTGAGCAAAATTCCCTGAAAATCGTTTTGATCGGCCTGTACTTTTTGCAAAGCTTCTTCCAATCCCAGGCCGGCCGTCACCACAAAAAAGCCCAGATAATCGGCCACGCCACTTTCCTTTGGCGCAATGTAGTCGGCCAGAGCCAGATTGGGCCGTTGGCCGTTACGTCGCATTTGCTGGCGCAGGGTGTGCACCGTAGCCAGCAGAGAACGCCGTTTCTCGTCCGCATAAATCTCGATGTCGTCGCCTTCGCTATTGGCAGGGAAAATGCCGAACACAGCCCGGGCCTTTAGCCAGCGTTCCTTAATGACTCGATCGAGCAAACGATTGGCATCCCGGAACAGTTGCCGGGCTTCTTTACCGTACGTCGGATCGTCGAAAATGGCCGGATAGGTGCCCTTCAATTCCCAGGCCGCAAAAAACGGGGTCCAGTCGATGCGATCGCGCAATTCATCCAGAGGGAAATTGCTTAACACGTGAAGACCGGGTTGCCTGGGAGAAGCTACTTCCTCCGGCGAAAAAGAAAGTTTTAAACGATTGCGACGGGCTTCTTCAATGGAAGTTAGCGTACGTGCGGCCGAAGCCTTCTCGAATTCTTTGCGAATGCGTTCGTATTCTCTGTTGATTTTTCGAATGTACGATTCCCGTGTTTTGGGATTGAGCAGGGCACTTACTACCGAAACGGCCTGAGATGCATCGGGAACGTACACGCTAACGCCTTTGTGGTAAGCCGATCCGATTTTTACGGCCGTGTGTTTACGTGATGTGGTCGCTCCGCCAATGAGCAACGGTACACGAAAATCAAGACGATCCATTTCCCGGGCCACGTGTACCATCTCATCCAGAGAGGGAGTAATTAATCCGCTCAGACCAATAATGTCCACTTGTTTTTCTCGGGCGGTTTCCAAAATTTTTTCTGCGGGAACCATAACGCCGAGATCGATAATCTCGTAATTGTTACAGCCAAGAACCACGCCCACAATGTTTTTGCCGATGTCGTGCACATCACCCTTAACCGTGGCCAAAAGGATTTTTCCATTGCTGGAATTGACCGCGTCCAGTTTTAAGGCATCCAGATAGGGCGTCAAATAGGCCACAGCTTTTTTCATGACGCGGGCACTTTTGACTACCTGAGGCAGGAACATCTTTCCCGAGCCAAACAAATCTCCCACCAGTCGCATGCCATCCATAAGCGGACCTTCGATTACTTTTAACGGATCGCCCAGTTTCTGCCGCGCTTCTTCGGTATCGTCCTCAATAAATTCGACGATGCCTTTGACCAGAGCGTATTTCAGGCGTTCTTCCACCGGTTCGGAACGCCATTTTTGTTCTTTTTCGGCGTCAAGCTTTTTGTCGGCAACGGTTTGGGCAAAGGCGATCAAGCGTTCGGTGGCATCTTCACGGCGGTTGAACAGCACATCTTCTACCAGTTCGCGCAAATCTTCGGGGATGTCTTCGTACAAAGTGATTTGTCCGGCATTCACAATACCCATATCCATTCCGGCCTGAATGGCATGGTACAAAAATACGGAATGAATGGCCTGACGGATGACGTTGTTCCCGCGGAAAGAAAACGAAAGATTGCTCACTCCGCCGCTTACCTTGGCGTAAGGCAAATGGGTTTTAATGTATTTGACGGCCTCCAGGTAATCGATGGCATAGGTGTTGTGCTCTTTAATGCCCGTACCGATGGCGAAAATGTTAGGGTCAAGAATGATGTCTTCGGGGGGGAAGTGAACCACTTCGGTAAGAAGTTTGTAGGCACGCGTACACACTTCGATGCGTCGTTCCAGGGTGTCGGCCTGTCCCTGTTCATCGAATGCCATCACTAAAACAGCGGCGCCAAAACGCAGGGCCTCCCGGGCATGTTCCAGAAAAACTTCCTCACCTTCTTTTAAGCTGAGGGAATTAATAATGGATTTCCCTTGCAAACTTTTTAACCCGGCCACGATTACATCCCAGCGGGAAGAATCCACCATAACGGGCACGCGGGCGATATCCGGTTCGGCAGCCAGCAAGTTCAGAAAGCGGGTCATGGCGGCAACCGAATCGATGAGTCCTTCATCCATATTTATGTCCAGAATTTGGGCACCGTTTTCCACTTGTTTGCGGGCAATTTCGATGCCTTCTTCGAATTTGCCTTCCCGCACAATGCGTCCAAATTTACGGGAACCGGCCACGTTGCAGCGTTCGCCGATGTTAATAAAATTGCTGGTTGGCAAAATGGTCAAAGGCTCCAGACCGCTAAACTGCGTGCGCCGCGGAATTTTGGGAAGGGAACGCGGCGGCAAGCCCTGGATGGCCTCGGCAAACGCCCGAATATGTTGCGGAGTGGTACCGCAGCATCCGCCCACAATATTGACCCACCCGGAACGGGCGTAATCTTGCAGTACCGGCGCCATTTGTTCGGGAGTGGCTTCGTATTCTCCGAATTGATTGGGGAAACCGGCATTGGGGTAAAGGGTCGTGTAAATAGGTGCCATGCCGCTTAATTCTTCAATGAACGGACGCATTTCTTCCGGTCCCATGGCGCAGTTTAGCCCGATGCTGAACAAGGGATACGATTTTACGGAAATCCAGAAAGCTTCCAGAGTTTGTCCGGAAAGGGTGCGTCCGCTTTTGTCCACAATGGTTACCGAAATCATAATGGGGCGTGTTTCTCCCAATTCGTCAAAGCACTGCTGAATGCCGTACAAGGCGGCCTTGGCATTGAGCGTGTCGAAAATAGTCTCGATAAGAAGCAAATCCACCCCGCCTTCGATCAAACCCTTGGCCTGCTCGTAATAGGCGGCCGCCACCTGATCGAAGGTAACTTCCCGGTAGCCGGGATCTTCGACCTTGGGAGAAATGGAAAGGGTGCGGTTAGTTGGTCCCATCGAACCGGCCACAAAGCGCGGGCGATCGGGTGTCTCGGCAGTTTTGCGGTCGGCTTCTTCGCGGGCCAGCCGGGCAGCCTGTAAGTTCATCTCGTAAGCCAAAGCCTGCATTTCGTAGTCTTTTTGCGAAATGGCATTGGCGTTAAAAGTGTTGGTCTCAATAATGTCGGCTCCGGCGTTCAAATATTCGCGATGAATTTCCCGGATGATTTGCGGTTGGGTCAGGTTGAGCAAATCATTGTTGCCCCGCACGTCTTTTTCCCAGTTTTTGAAGCGTTCGCCCCGGAACTGTTCCTCGCTTAGCCGGTAGCGCTGAATCATGGTGCCCATGGCGCCATCCATGAGCAGGATGCGCCGGGAAAGTATTTCTCGAAGTTCTTTTTCTCTATTTTTCATGTAGTTTAATTCCGTATTTTTATGCATAAAACTTACATTATTTTAGAATCGGTTGCAAATTACGGAAAATAAGCACATATTTTGCAGACATTCTCTTGCGGGTTTCGCTGCGCCGATGAATTCGCTGCGTTTGTAGTTGCATCCAATCTCTCTGATCCCTAACTTTGGCTACTGTGAAAC
Organism: uncultured Caldithrix sp.; assembly: GCA_964468415.1. Lineage (GTDB taxonomy): Bacteria > Calditrichota > Calditrichia > Calditrichales > Calditrichaceae > Caldithrix. The sequence goes on along the minus strand of CAYXUS010000208.1, from coordinate 2,465 downwards.
GAATAAGTCATTTATTAATCGGGCTGATCCTGGTAGCTTTTGCTGCGGCACAGGATTCACTGCCGGGCAATGAGGCGGTGGTGGACACACTGTTTAACCGCATGTTAGATTCGTTGCGGGTGGCAAATGCCTTCGATTCTGCCGGGGTTATGCTGCAACTGGAGCATTTGAATCCCGAAAAACAGGCCTATTGCAAAACGCGCTTGCTGGCCTATTTGACAAAGCACGAAATTCCTGTGCTTCAGCACGGCGCAAAAGGAATACTGGCCATCGAGGAAATGCGGGTGCGGGTAACTTACGGAGAAACGCCTACGGCCGTTCTGGGTTTGCGTGCAAAGGTTAACCGGCGTATTTCCCTGACGATAAAAGGCTGGGTGCAGCGCAATGGCACCGGCAAACAAATTTATTTGCAAGGGAGCCGCCGGCACTCCGACACGGTAAGCAAGGCTCAAATTCCCCGATTGGAAGAGAGCCCTTATGTTTTTGTGCGGGGCAAATGGGTAAGTTTTTCGCGCTGGACACGATTTTTACAGCCAGCTATTTTATTCGGCTCGTTAAGTGCTTTGATTTATTTGTTTTACACTTTGCGAACATAATTTCGCGATTTAATAAAAAATCTTGAACTTGTTGCAATTATCGTCGTTAAATTGCAATTATGCCACAGATGGAGGAGCAAAGATTGATTAGAAAAGGACTACTTTTACTGATTGCAATTTTAATCATGGCTTGTGCGGGCACGCGGCCCCAGCCGGATTGGACCGCCGAGCAGTATTTTCATTATGCCAAAAAACTGTTTGATGATGAAGATTATTACGAGGCAGCCGATCAGCTTACCGTGGTGACTTTGCGTTATCCGGGAAGTACCATTGCCGACAGTGCGCAATATTATTTGGCCGAAGCGCATTTTAAAATGAAAGAGTATTTGATTGCCGCTGCCGAATTCGAGAAATTGATTAACAACATGCCTCACAGTAAGTTGGTACCTCTGGCGCAGTACAAGCTGGCCCTTTCGTATTACAAGCTTTCTCCCCGCCCCGAACTGGATCAGGAATACACCCTGAAGGCGATTCGTCAGTTTCAGTATTTTATTGAAGAAAATCCCACGCATCCCTTAAAAGAAGATGCATTGAAAAAAATCGCCGAACTACGCGACAAACTGGCGGAAAAAGAGTTTAAAAACGCCGACATTTATCGTAAAATGCACGAATTTCGTGCGGCTATTATTTACTACGATCAGGTTTTGCAGAAATATTACGACACCAGTTGGGCCGATGACGCCCAATTGGGTAAAATTGAAACCTACTTGCAAATGGACGATTACGCTTCTGCCGCCAAAGAAGTCGAAAAATTTAAAGCACAGTTTCCCAACAGTGAACTGATGAAAAAAGTGGAAAAATTAGCAAAAAAGATTCCCCAAAAATTTTATGAACAAACCTGAAACCGACAAAATAGGCTTGTTTGGCGGAACGTTTGATCCGGTGCATATCGGGCATTTGATTGTGGCCGAATGGGTGCAGGATGCTCTGAATTTGCACAAGGTTTTTTTTATCCCCAATTATATGCATCCTTTTGGCAAACGAAAAAATATTACCTCTCCGGAGAAACGTCTGCACATGTTAAATTTGGCTTTGCAGCCGTTTGCACAATTTGAGGTGTGCGATTATGAAATCAAAAAGGGCGGCGTCTCGTATTCCATCGATACCATCGAGTATTTTCAAACCACCTTTCCTGCAAGCCCATTGTATTATTTCATCGGCGCGGACAATTTGCCGGAATTTCATCGCTGGCATCGCTACCGGGACATCCTTGAAAAAGTGCAATTGGTGGTTTACGATCGCAAAGAAGGACATTTGCCGTCTGACTTGCCGGCAGAGCGCATCCTTTTTTTGAAAACCCCGCTAATCGAGATTTCCTCTACCCTTATTCGGGAACGCATTGGACAAGGACACGCCGTGCAAACCTTGCTACCGTTTGGCGTGTGGCAATACATTCGTGACAACAAACTTTATGGGATGAAAGAGAAATAAAAAATTCCTTACATTCGATCTCGGACCCGTGGCCCTGGGTGAAAATTCAGCCACTGATCTGCACAGAACAAGATGAAAAAGGAAAAAGGAAAAAAGAAAAAGGAAAAGGGAAAAAGGCCGCCGGTTGCCCGCCAGGGAGGGAATTAGAAATTACGAATTACGAATTACGAATTTGGGCCACTGATCCACACAGATTGGCACTGATTTCCCTTAACCCTTACACCCTTAACCCTTAACTTAATCCAGCCACCGAGCCCCACCGAAGAAGCACCCAAAACACCATCAATCCCGAAGGGATGCCTACCACTTCGTGGTGGCACGGTGGGAATGAAAAAGGAAAAATGAAAAAGGAAAAAGGGAAAAAGGCCGCCGGTTGCCGAGTAGTCCCGGTCTGCCGGGACGTATCGAGGCACCGGCGGATGGCACGCTTCCCCTTAA
>CAYXUS010000207.1:0-3352 GCA_964468415.1 uncultured Caldithrix sp. | reverse complement strand
AGGGAAAAAAGAAAAAAGGAAAGAACGCCGGTTGCCGTGTGTCCCGATACATCAGGACGTACCGAGGCACCGCAATTGGCATGCATTCCCTTCGCCCTTGTACCCTTAACTAACTTGCCTCCACCGGATTACCCGATTTAACCAATTTTCGGCCAAAATCCCGGAGAGATTTTTGAAAATACCCCCCCATTCATTGAGGGCTTGGGGTAAAGCCTCCACCAAACGCAAAGATGTCCCGGATGGACCTTTGATGATGGGTGTGGCTTAACCGTCCCTACGGGACGGAAGAAGTGGGACGCCCCTGTCCCGCCATTAAAATGGCGGGTTAATCTTGGGGCATCCTTAACCTTTCAACCAGTTAAGCGGCACCACCCGCATGAGCAAATCGGTTAAAACCGATCAACGATAAACCAAAACGTCCGACCGCCGTGCGGTCTGGAATATCGTGAAATTTGCAATGAAATGTGATTGTCTATGAAACAAAGTGTGTATTACTGGTTGGGATTCCTGCTGTATTCCGTCGCTGTTATTGGCATCGGATTTTATGTGTGGTGGCGGGACAAGAAACTGGGCAAAAGTCAGGACAATCAGGCCTATTGGGAAGCCAGCCGCAATCTTTCGGCCTGGTCTGTGGGGCTTTCCATCTCCGCCAGCATGATGTCGGTTAGCTGGTCCAGTGTTTACGGTGTGCAGCTTTTTTATTGGTACGGGATTGGCGGCGGTTGGTTGCTTATTTTCCCCTGGCTTTTGACCATGGCCGGTTTTTTTGTGTTTGCGCCGCTGTTTCGTAAATTTAAGGTCTTTTCCCAACCGCAACTTTTGAGCAAACGGTTCGGACCTGCAACAGGCCGCCTTTTGGCGCCAACGCTGATTCTGGTTTTTCTAACCTGGGCCGGAGCCGAAATTTATGCCGCCGGTATTCTGATTGCACCGTTCCTGCATCTCTCTTTGCCCAAAACTTTGCTGCTCATTACGGTGGTTGTGGCTATCTACAGCTACAGCGGGGGCTTTGAGGCCGTCGTTTCGACCGACAAAATTCAGTTTGCCCTGGTGGCCATTTTTATCAGCGTTATCGCGTTTTTAGGATGGAATGCGCTCCCGGCAGATGCCGTGTTGTGGCAAACGCCTCTCCCGCCTAAAGCGGAGCAGGGGAGCCAGCTCATTTTTTCACCGGGCTGGGTGCTTATTCTTTTGACTTTTGTGGCCTACCTGCCGGGCTGGATTGTTGAAACCGATGTGTGGATTCGTTTGCAGGCCGCACGCAGCAATCGCGAAGCACGCAAAGGCATTGCCATTGCCGGGATCAATTCGGCGATTTTCGTCGGTTTTTTGCCTTTCGTGATTGGCGCCTCGGCTTTGGTGTTGTTTCCGCCAATCAACGGGCAGGCTCCTGCGGAAATTCAGGATGGTGCTTTGATTTTTACGGTGTTCATGCAAAAATACGCACCGCTCTGGTTGAATCTTGCCTTGTCGGTCGGACTGATTGCGGCGGCCATGTCCACCATTGACACATGTGGTAACGTGGCGGCTCTGTCCTTTTCGCACGATTTGCTGGAGCCTGTTTTGCGTAAGCGTTGGCCGGCCGGCCGGATTAACACCTTTGCCCGCTGGTCATCGGTGGGGGCCATTTTTCTGGCCTTTGTGTATGCCTTGTTTACGAACAGTTTGTGGGATATCTTTTACCTTTCGTCGGGATTGCTTACCACCACGGTTTTTATTCCGGTTGTGAGCAGTTTTCTCAAATCGACACGAAGTGCACAGGTAAATCTTTCCATCGTTTTTGGTTTTGTGTTCACGCTTTTGTTTTATTTTCTGGAATCCCGTCAGGTTCTGACAGCTTTTGAACCTGCGGCCGTGGCCCGTACCGGCCTGGGGTACATTTTATGGGGCTTGTTAATGGCAATGGCAGGTTTTGGGATAGGAAGGCTCGATAGCTTTTTCTCCAACAAAGCAAAAAAATCGGACAAGTTTTTTGAAAATTAATTATTTTATCTTAAATTGTTACAAAAGCTTTTCGATTTTTTAGTAAACTTTAAATTTCCCTTGTCCTGGACTCACGCTGAATTCTAAGTATCCCCGAGGTACCAGGAATAGTATTTAATCATCCTTTATTTTAATCCCCACTAAAAAATTTCAAAGTGTTTGGAGTCGTGCAATGTTTTCGATTGATTATCAACTTTTGAATCTCCATTTAAGTTTTGAGAAAAACATTCAGTTCAAAAATTTACCGACGTTTTATTTCCGTTCAATTTTAGGAAACGAATTGCACCGTTTAGTTTGTCTTTTTAAGCAAAGGCCTTGTTCATCATGTGCCTTGCGCTTCCAGTGCGCCTATTCCTACATTTTCGAATCACCGCTTCCTCATGAAAATCCTGTTCTGAAGGGCCGGAATTATGCTTCACATCCGTTTGTGTTGTTTACGGATGCAGTGCCCAATACTTCCGTAAATAAGATTAATTTGTCTATTACGCTGATTGGTGAAAGCAGAAAATTCTTACCTTTAATCTATCTGGCAATAAAAAACGGTGGAGAACGCGGCATCTTTAAAGCGCGGGTTAAATATGAGATAAAAGATGTTTATATTGATGAATTTATCGGAATTAATGAAGACGGGCAGATTATTATTCCTCCCAAAACGAAAGCCTGGACGTTAAAAAACGAAGATTCGGAAATTAAGCGGGGGAAAGTGTTTATTGAATTTCTAAGCCCTTTCCGCTACAAAAAAAACGGCCGATTGATGGAAAAAATTGAATTTAATGACGTGCTTTTAGCCATCAAGCGCCGAATGGAGATTTTATTTGGACTTTACATGCGACCTTCAAAAGTGCTGCCCATTGAATTCGGGGACTTCGATATTCAATATTCCAATGCCCAGTTGCAGTGGACGGATTATTCCCGCTATTCTGCACGGCAAAAACAAGCGATGCGCATGGGAGGCGTAACGGGCATTCTCACAGTAGAAGGTGCCTTCGATTCATCCGTCATTCAAATGTTAAAAGGGGCGGAAATTTTTCACATTGGGAAAAACACCAGCCTTGGTTTAGGAAAAATAAAAGTTACTTATGTTGAAGGGGAAACAGTATGATTAGGGACATTGTTTTAGCAGGGCTATTGCATGACGTGGGGAAATTCGCAGAGCGCGGCGATCCTGAAAACTATGAATACCTGGATGGCGAAGCGACTTTCCGTTACAATCATGCAGCGGCCACGTTTAAATTTTTAGACCGGTACGTAAAGTATCAGGGGCGACAACCACTCTGGTTCAATTATGCGTCCATGCATCATCATCCGTCCGATTCCGAACCGATTGAATGGATTGTGGCCGAAGCCGATCGCCTTTCGTCCGGCATGG
>CAYXUS010000206.1:0-4506 GCA_964468415.1 uncultured Caldithrix sp. | reverse complement strand
TCCCTTCAACCCTTAACCCTTAACTCTTAACTCTTAACCCTCATCCCCTTAACCTCTACTCCGTCCCATCACTTCCGCCAAAATAGGGTGCAGTTTTTCGGGTTCTGGCGGTGCAATCTGCGCATGACGAATGCGATAGGCCAGTTCGATGGACGGACGAGCGTCTTCCAATCCGTACCCCTTGCCTTGCAAAATACTTTCGTAAACTTTGGTGTGCAGGTCTGTGAATCCACCGGAAAATTCCAGTTCCTCATTTTCGATTAAAATGCTGCGGTAGGTGCGCTTGCCCTGGGCAACCGCTTTTTGAGGTAAATCGTTTTTATCCAATGAAAGAAACCAACGAACATTTGCCTTTTCTAATTCCAAGAATCCACCAACCTTTTTCCGATCCGAATAAAACACCTGTATCTGTTGGACCCTGCCGAATATCCACGTTAACATGTCAAAAAAGTGGATGCCGATATTGGTCGCTACGCCGCCGGATTTTTCAAGATTTCCTTTCCAACTGTAAAAATACCACTTGCCGCGTGACGTAATGTACGTCAAATCGATTAACTTTTTATGATCGGATTTTTCGCGTAAAACTTTATCCCTAAGTCGGGTAATACTGTCGTGAATGCGCAACTGCAAAACATTGTAAATCTTCTTGCCCGTTTCCTTTTCGAGTTCCGCCAATCCGTCCAGATTCCACGGATTTAAAACCAGCGGTTTTTCACAGATAGCGTCGGCGCCTACGCGCAAAGCAAAACGGATGTGCGCATCGTGTAAGTAATTGGGCGAACAGATACTTACGTAATGTACCTCGTTCCCCTGGTCTTTGCGCCGCAGCTTTTCCACATGACGATCAAAGCGTTCGAATTCCGTAAAAAAATCCACGTCTTCAAAATACGAATCCAGAATACCCACCGAATCCGAGGGATCAACCGCGCAGACCAGCCGATTTCCCGTATCTTTAATCGCTTTCATGTGGCGCGGAGCAATGTATCCTGCCGCACCGATCAAAGCAAAATTCTTCATGAATGATTTCCTTTACTTAACAATGTAAGGTATTGAATAATCATAGAATGCCCGGAGCTTTTCTCTCTTTTATTTACCCTGCCCGTCCCGTTTAAAGACCATATCCCTTGCCGCTCTCTTGCTCCCAAAATAAATCTGGTAGGGAATAAAAATTACTTTCTCGTAAAATTTTTTTAATATAAATAATCCTTGCAAAACATTCAAATGATCCTGACCAAATTTGATGCGATCCCGATTTTGTGCTAAATTGCGCCGAGGTTGGAAAATAACAATTCCGGTTATCAAACGGTACAACGGAATGCAATGAAAACCGCACAAAAATTCGCAAAGGTCCCGAAAGCAAAATTACAAACGTCTTTCCGGAGCAAATTGAGCGCAGCGTAACATCATCCGTCGTTTTTTCGGGACGAGGCAAAACATTTATTTTTAGGAGATCACAATGTTCGGTTTGGAAATTTTGGCTAAAATTTTCAAAATTCTTCGCTCCGACGATTCCCCCAACCAAATTGCACTCGGATTTGCCCTGGGCATGATTTTGGGTTTAACCCCTTTCTGGACACTGCACAATATGCTTGTCATTCTCATTTTGATTGTTTTTAACGTCAATCTGGGCAGTGCACTCTTTGCCTTTGCCCTGTTTAGCGGTTTGGCCTATCTGCTCGATCCGGTGTTTCACAGCTTTGGCTATTTTTTGCTGGTTGATGTGCACGGTTTACATGGTTTATGGACGGCATTGTACCAATTTCCGATTATCGCGCTCAGCCGCTACAACAATACGGTTGTCATGGGGAGTTTCGTGATTTCTTTGATTTTATTCCTGCCCATTTTTTTCTTCATTAATTTTTTGTCCGATATTACCGGGAGCATCTGGATCCCGTGATTCAAAAATTAAAGATCGTCAAGCTTTTTAAGGCATCCAAATTTTACAAAGTGTACAAAAAAATCGAAGCAGTGAGGCAATGATGATACGCTGGAAAGGTGTAATTGCTTTAGCCGTTTTGGCCGGGCTTTTTATCGTTTTAAGTTTGATTTTTACCGACCGCTGGTTGGAGCATCGATTAGAAGATGCAGGCAGCGCTCTGGTCGGTGCCAAGGTAGAAATCGACGGGCTGGATTTGTCCCTGACTCAGGCACGCCTGAAGTGGAACCGCTTGCAGGTAACCGATCCCAAACACACCATGCGCAATCTGTTCGAGACCGGCACTTGTGAACTCGATTTCGAATTTTGGCCGCTGCTCTCCAAAAAAATAATTGTCGAGAACTTCCGAATCAGCGGTTTTAAACCCAACACGCCGCGCACCACCGACGGCAAATTGCCGCGAAAGGCAAAAGGTAAATCCGCAGCCAGCGATTTTCTGCAGAAGACTGCCCACAAATTGCAGCAGAACATTGCCCGCAGCAGCGGCCTGCCACTGCAAAGTTTCAATAAAAAAATCAATACCGATAGTTTGCTTAAAATCCTGAATTTACGAACGCCACAAAAAATCGATTCCTTGAAAAAAGCACTTCAGGTGTCGTTTGAGGCCTGGCAAAATCGGCTTAAACAACTCCATTCGGAAAAAGACTTACAGGAAATTCAACGCCAAATCCAAACCATCCATCCGGAAAAAATCAAAACGTTGCCTCAGTTACAACAAACGTTAAAAACTTTGCGCTCTGTAGAAAAAAAATTGAAGGCTGTTTCCGATTCGCTGAAAAACGTGAAAAGCGATCTGAATCGGGAGCTGGCGCAATTACGGCAAAGTGTGCAGGCGGTTAACCGCTGGATCGAAGAGGACTACCGTCGGGCCTTGAAGCTGGCCCAAATTCCCGAATTGTCCAAAGAAAACATTGCCCGTATGCTGTTCGGCCCTACGCTGGTCAACCGTTTTAATCAATATTTAGGCTACATCCGCACAGCGCGCCACTACGCGGCTAAGTTTCGGAGCACCGAGCCCAAAAAAGAGCGTCCTCCGCGCTTTAAGGGACAGGACATTTACTTTTATTCGCCCAATGCCCGCCCCGACTTTTGGATTAAAAAAATCGATCTTTCCGGACAAACAGCCGGAGGGCTCAGGCTATCCGGCCTGATCAAAGATATTGTTTCCGACCAGCGTTTTATTCATCGGCCGACAACCATGCAAATAAACGGTTCGGCTGCGGACGGCCGAACCTTTGCTTTGCACGGCGCGCTGAATTATTTGCAAGAAGAGGCGCAAGAAATCTTTGATCTCAACTACAGGCACTTTCCGTTGAAAAACGTGCGCATTTCCGATTCGCCCTATCTGCCGCAAAAACTCACGAAAGGCATCGGTTCCTTGCAGGCAAAGCTGGTACTCAAAGGCAATCAGATTAACAGCTCCGTTCAATTTGTTGTAACCCACCTCGCCTTTGCCGCATCAAAACAAACTTCCGCGCGGCGCAATACGGTGCAAAGTTTGATTGACGATGTGCTGCACAAAATAGACGTATTGACGTTGCAGGCAAAAATTTACGGCACAGGCGATCATCTGAAGTTTACGTTGAATTCCAATCTGGACGATTTGCTGCTTAAGGCTTTTAGATCGCGTTTGAGCGCTCAGGTGCAAAAGGCCCAACAACGCATCCGTGCGGAAATCGAAAAGCGAACCCTGGCAGCGCGCAAAGATTTGCAGACATTTGTCAGCCAAAAAGAAAGCGCGTTGCAAGCCGAACTAAATCGCTACCAAAAACTGCTTGACCGCGAAAAAGCGCGCCTTAAAAAGCAGCAAAAAGAAATCGAACAGCGCATCGCCAAAGAGAAGAAGAAAAAAACAAAGGAAGTGCAACAAAAATTGAAGAGTTTGTTCAAATGAATTTAGAAGAATTCCAGCAGATTTTGGAACGGCATCCGATTGTAGTCGGTTATTTTTCCACCGAATCCTGTAATGTGTGCAAAGTGCTGCGTCCTCAGGTGCGGCAAATGGTCGAAGAGATGGGCGGCGCTCATTTCGAATACATCGACACCGAAAAATCGCCCATGTTGCGCGGACAATATCTGGTATTCAGCGTACCGACCATTATCGTGTTTGTAGAGGGGCGGGAGACCAAGCGGTTTAACCGCTATTTGTCTCTGCAGGAATTGCAGGCCTACTTGCAACAGATGATGGAAATGGTGGCCTGACCCTTTTGCCGACAATCCATTCACTTAAAAAGGCGATCCAATGATCGCCTTTTTTGTTTCAAATAACGAATGGAATTATTCGTATTTTCGAGACTGTTTCATTTTTTGTGTAAATACAATTTCAAAGATTTAAATTTAACCTTCCTTCAAAGGCAATGGCCAGCTGGCTGATAATTTTCGTCCAATCTCTTAGCGCTGCCGTCCATTTTTTGGACAGATCAAAATAGGCTAAAAAGAGCATTTTTTCAGGCGCCTTGTCATTAGGAAAGGGAGTGTAACAGATTTTTTGAACGGGGGTGCTTTACCCTATTGACTTTGTCCTTTTAAAAGGTGTTATACGCTTTTTATTTTCCTTCCATTATTTTGTA
>CAYXUS010000205.1:0-1989 GCA_964468415.1 uncultured Caldithrix sp. | reverse complement strand
TTCTATCGGTTTTTTAACGTCTTCGTAAGTTAAATACAAGGAAAAATCCGGCAATTCTTCTATTTTTTTGTCCTTGGCTTTGGCCAGCGTTAAAACAAAATAAAACCGGCTTCCCTTATTTACTTCACTTTCCACCTCAATATGGCTTCCCATCATTTCGACCAGATTCCCGGTAATCGAAAGCCCCAGCCCTGTGCCTCCGAATTTACGCGTTAAGGAAGAATCCACCTGCTGGAATGATTTAAAAATGGTATCTTTTTTCTCTTTGGGAATGCCAATGCCGGTATCGGAAATTTCGAAACGAATATCAACCGTTTCTTCGGTTTCCGTGACGAATTGCGCTTTGAATTTAATCCGGCCTTTCTCCGTAAACTTTAAGGCATTGCCTAATAAATTAATAAAGACCTGCCCGATTCGCGTAGGATCGCCAATGACATTCTCGGGAATTCTCTCATCCCAGTCCAGTTCAAAATCGAGTCCCTTGTTTTTGGCCATAACTTCAAAGCCATTGGCAATATTCTTTACCAGCCTTTTTAAATCGAACGGCACAAACTCCAGCACAATTTTGCCCGAATCGATCTTGCTGAAATCCAGAATTTGGTTAATGATTTTTAACAACTCTTTGGCCGAAAAACGAATAGTCTTTAAATAATCTTGTTGCTCTTCGTTTAACGGAGTTTGCAAAAGCAGGTCCGACAAACCGATAATCGCATTCATCGGAGTGCGAATTTCATGGCTCATGTTGGCAATAAATTCCGTTTTGGCCTTGTTTGCCGCCTCGGCTTGCACAATAGCATGGCGTAATTTTGCTTCAATTTCCTTTAACTCCGTAATATCAATGGCCACCCCTAAAGCCCCGACCGCCTCGTTTCGCTCATTGAGCAGAGGAGAAAACCAAAATCGGTAATACTTGTCAAAAACACGCCGAATACTTTCAAAAACTTCTCCGTTAACCGCTCTCCTGCAATCATTAACCATTCCTTCGTCATCTCTAAAAGTCTCACAAAAGTTCATGCCAATAACATTCGTAAACCGTTTGCCAAATTCGTGCATTCCTTTCCCATCGGCAAAAGTGATTATTCCGTTTTTGTCAAGAGTAAACAAAATAATGGGAGCGTTCGTCACAATTGTTTTGAGTTTGATTTCGCTGTTCAGCAAATCCTGATAAATTTTCTTACGCTTCTTCCGTTCGCGGTACAGCTCAAAGCCAATCAAAAGGACGATCAAAAAGACAACCGAGTACAGCATTAAAGCCCAACTCGACAAATACCAGGGCGCCCGTACCGTTAAACGCAAATGTGCTATCGAACTCCAGCGATGTCCCACCTGACGTGCCCGAAGTTCGAGATCAAAGTCTCCCACCTGCAACGAGGGAATGATTAACAGATTTGTTTTGCTCAGGGTTTTCCACCGGGCCTCCCTCCCGACAAATCGGTATTGATACATTACTTTGTCTGCCGGATACATCAATGTCGAAAGCATTAATCTTAGCGTGGCATGGAACGGGATGGTCACCGAAGGAGTATTAATGCGCGTAAATTTTTTCTCATCGATCCAAAAATCTGTGATGATCGGGGCTTTGGTTTGCATTATTGTTTTCAGTGGGCGCTGTTGCAGATAAATTCCCTGGTAGGTCCCAAACAACAGCCTTCCTTTCCCATCTCGCACCGCCGAGCGAAAAGAGAACGTGCGATTGTCAAAACCCTCTGTTTCGTCAAAATAGATAAACTCACTATCCACCAGGCAAAAGGCGCCATGCTCGCTACCGACCCACAGACGTCCGTTTTTGTCAATCGCCACCGAACGTGCGGTTCGGCTGCCATCCAGGGGCAAAATCCGCGCCGATTGGCCTTTAAGCTCTACAACTCCCAAATTACTCGCCAGATAAATCACCGAATCTTCGGGCATAAACGCCAGATCAAAAATTGTAAGAGCCCGATAGTTGGACAGGTCTAATGGTACGCTTACATTCTCAAACCGATCCTCGTC
>CAYXUS010000204.1:0-10960 GCA_964468415.1 uncultured Caldithrix sp. | reverse complement strand
GCTTAACACATAGCCTTTGGCCGTTTTGCGCACGGACACGTAGCGCGGATGCGGCGGCGGTACGTAGTCGCGCACATCGATTTTCTTCTCCAGCGCTTTCAGGCTGCGATTACCGGCGCGATCGACCGCCACGATTCTCAGATAATAGGTTGTGCCTTTCTGCAGGCGATGAAACACTCCGCGTAGCGTATCGGTGCCGGTTTTACGCACAATCAACGGTTTGTTCTGACCGGCCATGCGTAACGAAATCAAATAGGCGGTTACGTCGGGCGAGGGTGACGGATTCCAGTTAAAATACACGTCGCCGTTTTTGCGGATGTCCACCATCACCCCGGTGGAAGGTTGCGGCGGAATGGTATCGGGAATGACGATTTTGGTAAAGGCGTAGTCCGAAAGATTCCAGGACATGTCCACGGCCCGCACGGCCACCCAATACGATTCTCCGAATTGAAACTTTTTCTCGCCGTTGCCCGCATCGGCAAAACGCAAACTCTTTTTGCCCACGGGCTTGGGCGTTACCTGTAACAAATGCTCTTTGTCCATGCCGCGGTACACGTAGTAACCGCGCAACTTTTCGGCCGTAACCGGCGTCCACGAAACATTGAGCTTGCCGTGTGCGTAAACGGCTTTTACCCGTTTCGGAGCGGGTGGCGGCGTGTTGTCTTCCCAAATGGCGTAGGGACGCGCCGACATTTCGCTGCGGTTTCCTGCCTTGTCCACGGCAATCACCCCGTAAAAATATTTCTCGCCTTCCGTACCGGTGGAATCGAAAAAGTAAGGTTGCAGGGCGGGTACCAATGCCGTGTTACATTTTTGCCTGACTGCATCGGCCGAAATGCCGCGGTACACATCGTAACCAATCACGTCCGGTTCGGGATTTAAATCCCAGCTCACCAAAATTCCCTTGCCGTCAAACTTGGCCTGAACGTTTTGCACGATCGAAGGCGGCTCCCGATCCTGCACGTACACTTTTACCGGGGTCGACCCCTTGCTTTCGTAGCCGAAATAGGACAGGGTGGTCACTTTGTACCAATAGGTTTTGCCGTAATTCAGAAGCCCGTCCTGCACGACGACTTTGGGATTGTCCAGCCGAAAAATGAAATCGCGGCCCACACGGCGGAAGTTGATGCCGTCTGCGCTGCGATACAGTCGAAAGCCCACCACCCAATCCGGCTTTTTCCAATTGAACTTGGGATAGGTGAAGGTAATGGTAGCCAAACGCTCGCTGATTTTGACCTGCAAATTCCGGACTTCACGCACCCGCGGTTTGACGATGGCAACGCGAATCGACGGCGTGTAGCGCACATGTGCGTTCCCTTTGTCCACAAATTCCACCCGGTAAACAACGCTTTGGCCTTTTTTGACATTGGCGTCCACAATCAGCCGTCCCAGCAAAATGCTTAATCTGGGCACTTTAAAGCAAAGCATCAACGAATACACGGGATCTTCGCGCAGTTTGGTCAAAATGCGTGTGGGATCGGGATCCTTCATGGTGCGGGCAACGGTAGCGTAATCGGAGCCCAATAATTTCTGCATTTGATACGGATCGTCGATCGGCCGGATGACCGTGGGTACTGCCTTTTGCCAGGCACCGCCCGCCACTTTTTTCCAAAGCACAACGCCCTGATTCGCCGGAATCGGATGCGGCAAAAAGAGGTAGGTGGCCTGTCCGTCGCTAAAGCCGACCAAATCGGGTAACTCGCCCGCTACGGCAAATACATTCAGAATCAAAGCAATGAGTACGGCATATCCTATTTTCATAAATTTCCCATTTCTATTCGGTTGAACCTTTTTTCGCAATTTTAATACACGTGCCATTTTAATGTCCTCCCGTGGGATTAATGGGAGGCGGAGACGGAGGCGGAATGTTTAAATTGCCGGAATTTCCGGGAGCGCCCTGTGTGGGAGAGCCCAGATTCAAAACGCCACCGCCGCCGAGCGAAACGCCGGTTCCGCTTCCCATATCTACCAGCGTGTTCAAAGCCACGTGGCGCACGGTGGTAATGGCAGAGCGCAAATTCGCCCGGTTGACGCCCACAACCTTTACCGTTATCGTTTCGTTTTGGTCGTAGCTGCCGGGCAGAACGATTGATGCCTGCGTTTGGTAAGACTCATGTACCGGGAAGACCTTTTCAACCGTTTCAACGGTTTGGTCGCTCTCTTTGCGTACGGCAATCTTAAATCCGTACATGCCGGTCTCCCGGTCGCCGGCGTTGGCAATGTCCACACGCAGACGATGCTGCTGCCGCTCAAAGGACAGAGCCACCATCGGTGTGTTAGGCGGGGTGACATCCACCTTTATGGCTTTGGACGAAACCGGCTGGCTCACCACACCGTCTCCGTTAACGGCCCGCAGCGTAACGTAAAAGGTGGAGCCGTTTGTCAAAGTAAGATTTTGCAATTCAATGCGCAACGAGGCCGTTAGCCACGGACCGCCCAACTGAAAATTGCCGCCCAGCAATCCGTTCTCCTTGAAAAGATCCGCCGGAAAATTTTGCGTGCCGAGTTCCATCTTACTCTTGAACACCCGTACGCCTTCCCGCGTCCAGTCACGCAAATCGCCCTCACCCGGCAATGTTCCCAGCCGATACTCGTAGCCGACAATGCCGGTCTCGTTGTCTTTGGCCGCTTCCAACCCCAGAATAAGAGCATTCGGAGAAGTCACGTAAAACGACTCGTTGTCCGGATTTGCGCCGTAGGTAATCTCCGGCTTGGTCGGTGCCGTGGGATCGGCCGGACGAATGGGCCCGACGGTTACTTTGGGACCTAACAATCCGGCCCGGTTCATGGCCCGAATGTGCACGTAAAAGCTGTCCATGTAAGCCAAAGGTTGGCCGATCAGCTTCAGTGTCGTTAGCGGTTGCCCGCTATTATTCACGCCCAATAAACGCCAGCCGCTATTCGGATTCAAATCCGAGGCCGAACGGGTAACCTTAAATACATATTGTTCGATTCCCGATTCCGGGTCACTGGCCGGTGTAAATTCCACGCGAATGCCAGGCGGAATCGTATCGTCCGGGCTGAGCGTCAGCGTAGAGAGAAAATTCCCCACCACCGGAAACATGTGCAGATTTTGCCCCGTCTGAGCGACGGCGGAGGTTTGCGAAGGCACGATAAATGAAAAACTTCCCTGACGCCCTTCGTATTGCACCGAATTGCCCGAGTTGTAATCGGTAATCGCATCGTCATAATTAAACGGCTCGCTTTGCCAGGTGGGAAAACGATTGGTCCGCGTTACACGAATTTGTCCCGGTGCCGTCGTATCGATTTTAATCGGTGCAGAAACATAGGCGCGGCTCCACATACCCACGCTGTTTTTGGCTTTTACGTACACGTAATAGCTGTGATTGTGCTTTAACGTAAGTCCCAAAATATTAAATTCGTTGCGTGCGCCCACACCGTGCCATTTAATCTGATCGCTCGAGGTAATGTTCGCTTTATCACCCACAGCGTAAGCCAACTCCATCACATCCGATTCGGCATCCACCGCTTCCACATGCACTTTCATGATGCGATCGACGCTGTACTGGTAAGCCGGAACGTCTACCTTTTGCACAATCGGCGGGGTCTGATCGTCCATCATGCCGTAATCGTCCATGTAAACATTGTTCACCTGACCGTCATACCGCACGCTAAAATTGGCCAGTCGCCGATTCACATAGCCACTGGTGGAGCGGGCGCGAATTTTCAATGCGTATTCCCGATGCATTTCATTAACGCTTTGGGGAATAAAGTAAGAATAAAAATTCTCCATCTTTCCGATCATCTTGTAGTTATTGGAATACACACCGGTATTGGCCAACAATCCGGAATAAATCATTTGCGCAAAGCCCACCATCTGGAAGTTGTTACCGCCCATCTGCAGGTTAAAATTCCCGTTGCCGTTGCCACCCTGATTTTGCGCAGGCGGCGCCTGATACGTCGGAGCCAGGGCAAAACTGTAGTTGGCAATCCCGGCCGGATGCGTGGCTTTGTAGCTGGCGTAAATGTGCGCCGTGTGTTTGTCTTTGTACGTGCTCACCGTAATATGATCGATTTTCGGAGAGGTTAACTGCTGCGCCAAACGATCGTGCAATGCCATCACATCGGGAAAAATCTGCGTAAAATAATCGGGGGTTACCTTAACCGTAAGCGCGGGCCGCGGCGAGGTAAATTGTCCGATGTCCATCACCCCTTTCAACGCAGAAAATTGTCCGGCTTGCGCTACGTTCTGATTTGCGAACTGAATGTTCTGCAAACCGCCCAAACCGGCTCCGGCCACGAGATTCATTCCCGCAACACTTTGTGCGTAGCCGGGCAAAAGATGCGAATTGATGTACGAAACCAGTGTCGGGCCGTTGGCGCCGTTTTCCGTAACCACAATTTGGTCTTCCGGCGCTTTACCCAGTTGCCAGTACAAATAGCGATCGCACAAATCGTAAAGCGCCTGGGCATAAGCCACACGCATGTCGTAAATCCGGTCGATTACCTGTGTAATCTGTTCCTGACGGGCTTCCAGCGCGCCTACCTGCTGGTTGCGGTTATTGATATTGGCCACCACCGCCGAATCAAACTCCGAGGCTAACGTTCGAATGCCCGAAACCGGTACATCGATCCACAAATTCTTCCCTAAATTGATGGCAACGCTGCGAATATCCTCAATGTCAGACAATTGATCGATGTTGCTTTCGAGATTCTGGTACAGGCCGTTGGCTTTGTCTCCGTCCTCGGGAAAGGTAATATCGGCCAATTTACGCGCCCGTGCTTTGGCCAAAGCTTTAAGCGTTTCCGAATCGTTTAAACGATTTGCTTTGCTGACAACGAAATTTCGCAATCGAATCTTTTGTAGCAGCAACTGGGAACTGATATTGCTTGCCCAGTTGTGCAACATGTAAATGGATTGGTGATTCTTCCAAAAATATTTTTCCAGCTTCTGATGCGCTTCCATGTATTTTGCACCCAGGGCGGCAATTGTGTTCGGGCCTTTGTCCGCATTCAAGATGCCGTCGATGCGATTCAAATACATGTTCAACGCCAGAATGCGGGCGTAAATTTGTTGTAAAATACGCTTCCGTGCTTCTTCCATGCGTTGCGCGCGATTCTTGTGCGCTTCTACCTTTTGCTGATCCACTTCCAGTTCCGGTTCCACGGCAAAACGCTGATGCATCTTTCCGTCCGCTCCCTGATAGGTAACAACCGCCACGGAATCGGAAAGAGCGATGATCGGCGAATCCATGTCGTATTCTTCCGGCATTTGATCCACCGACGGCAACTCGCCCAAACTCACATCCAGTTGGTGGCCCACGTTTTGGGCAATGGCTTCGGCCTGGGCCAATGCCGCCTTTTCCTGAGACAACAAAACGCCCATCGTCCAGGCCGTAGAACGCAGCGCGGCAGGCAAGGTCAAAAAGTGATCGATGAAATTTTGCACCACATCGCGCTCATCCGATTCCAATCCGCCGTTGCTTTCTTCCATTATTTTCCACGAATTGCCCGTTTCCGACGAATTCCCGGAGAACAAATTCATTCCGGCCAATTCGATTTGATCCTGGGTCAGCTTGGTCGATTCCACCAGTTTTTGTTCCATCGCGTCCTGAGCCTCTTTGGCCTCATTTTCCATGTTTTCGGCCATGTTTTCGGCTTCATCAATCTTTGCTCCCATTTCGGGATCGGAACCAAAACCGCCATCAAAATGCGGATCCACATCGCTCACTTTAATCCAGATGGAGCCGCTCCAACATTTGGCCCCCCAGCCCACGCACACCGAGCCGCTGGCTTCTCCGTACAAATCGTAATGATCGCTTATAATCAAAATTGCCCGCACACCGGCATTAATGGAAGCCAGTCCCCACAAAACTTCGGCTTCGGCGGTGTAGGTAAAATACGCACCGAACTCACGCGGTCCGGCATACCGCAGCCAGATGGTTCCCGATACGGTACTATTCACATCGACAATCCAAAAATCAAAGCTGGAACGGTTGGAAGCCTGAAACATAAAGCCTGGATTGCCGATAAAGAATTTGGCCTCGGCCTGCAAAAACTTTTTGTGCAGCACGGTTGCGTTCATTTTGCCTTTAATGTACCACTGCTCTTCGGCAATCTTAAACTGAAGCTGTCCGTCGCCCTTAATCAAACCAAATTTGGCCTCGGCAAAAATCAATCCGTCAATGTAAAACTGATCGAAACGCGCCGTCATCACAAATCCGCCGTACAGGCGATCTTTCATATTCAACAAAAGAACCTTACCGGCAAAATTGATGTACTGATCGGTGATGGTAATCATGGTACTGCCGCTCACCATCGTCTTGTCCATAATGACCACGCCCGCGTAAAGCATGGCCGCAAACTTGGCCTCGCCGCCGTTCAATTTGGGCAGGTTCTCCAGAATTTGATTGTCTTTCAAATCGGTTTTGCTGACCACCAAATCCAGGTATTCTTGTTTGGGATTGTAAAAAAATCCGCCGCCCAGCCGCGCCAGCGAAATACCGGGGAAAAGCACGATGCCCGGCCCGGGCAGTTCGGCCGTGGCAAAAATACCGAAACGCAACTTCCCGTTAATGTTTTCAAACAGGCCGATGGTGGTCAAACTGATGTTCGGCTGCACAACCACCTGGCCCGCAGCCAAAAAGCGCACTCCGCCGTCCACCGAAAGATACTGCATATCCAACGAAGCAGTCACCACATCCTGAATGCTCAAATGCAAATTATCGATAATAATGTTGGGAGAATTGTTGACGTTAAACAGCAAAAAGCGATCCACGCCGCCGGAAAAACTTTCCCCGATGGACATGGTCACTCCGAATTCCACGTAAGAATCGGCATGCACGGTTTGCGTACTCTGCGATCCGCTGCTGTTTTTCGTGGGCATGCTGCCGCTGCTGTATTCGATATCGCCACCGTTCTTTTCGTATTTAAAGCTTTGAATGCCAAAGGAAAACAATCCGCCGATGGTGATGGAACCACCGGTAATGGACGAGCCGATGTTGCTCATGCTGCCGTCTTTGGCAATGCGCAAGTTTTCGAATCGTACCGTGCTGCTGGCCGAGGCAATATTCAAAGCCACGTCGCCGGAAATTTCCAGACCGAATTCATTGCCCGGAATCGAGGTGAGGTGCTTTAACTTGAAAGCCACCACATCCAAATTGAATGCGGGCTCTCCCTGCAATTTAAAATTACCGTAGTCAACATTGCCGCCAAACGTAATTTGCACCCCGGGGAAAACCTGTCCGCCTTGCTTGTAACCGATTTGCACGTATTCCGAAGCAGGCTGTTGATTGTTCAACCAAATATCGCCGTTAATGCGCACTTTGGATTCGGGCAAATGTTCCAGATTCAGTTCCATATCCATGTAAACCAAATCCACACTGCCCTGCCAGAAGGCCCATTCTGTTTGATCGTTGTTTCCCAGTCCGTGTTGTTCGTTTAGCAACACTACCTGCCCGCCGCCGCTTACGTGGCCGTCGGGCGAAATCATAAAGTTGACCGTACTGGGCGTTTGATTTAACGGTTGCGGCGGCGTTACTTTAAAAGAAGCCTGCAACGAATCGTTCTTGAATTCCAGTGTCTGCAAAGCGAGCTGATGCGGCACGATGTCGATCGGTTGCGAAATTAAGCTGGCCTGAGCGATGGAAAAACTGCCGTCGCTGCCGATCTTTAATCCGCTAAAACTGCTGGTGTTGTCCATGAATTTAATCTGGCCGCCCAGCTCCACGCCAAACACCTTTTTGCCGTTCTTCGGCTCGTAAAAAAAGCCCACGTTGTTCACGTCAAAGGTCATGGAAAACAGCTCGAAATGCAAAAAGTCGGCGGGATTGTTCAATGTAATTTGCGGCAAATGCAGGCCGTTGTTTTTGGAAATTTTCAACCCTTTTACTTCCACGCCAAAATCATCGCCGAATTGCGGAATTTTCAACAAAGTATTCACTTCCAGTTGAAAATCATTCCCGGCCGTGCTGATCTTTAACGGCGGTACCTGCGAATTATTGGCCAAAGGTAACATGCGGGCAACTTTTAGAGGAATGCCTCCGCTCAAATGCGAAATGTCCATGTCGAACGAGGTAGAATCGGTTCCCACGCTGGCCGTAAAATGCAGCGGCGCCGGTTGGTTGTTTTCCTGAAACAGCTCGGCAAACAAATCGCCGCTAAAACGAATCTGAAACGTGCCCGAAGCAAAATGGGCGTTAATTCCCTCTACTTTCAATTGCACGGGCGCCTCGCTGCCCAGGCTGATCTCTTTAATGTAATGGGTGTTTTGCGTGTAATGTTCGTGAAAATCACCCGAAGACACACTGCCTTCGATGCCCGAGGCGGAAAGCAGCAAACTATCTACCGTCAAATTCAAATCGGAAAGCGATTCCGGCAATTTGAGGCGCGCCCCCAACAGCACACCGTAGTTGCCGTTGATTTTTTTGAATTGAAAACGCGTCAAATCGATGGGAATGCCCCAATTTTGCAAATCCAGCAACACACCGTTCTGCGGAGCTTCTACCTGAATGCCGCCGCTAACAATATGGTAGGTGCTCTTGTTGACGCCCACGCTTAACGAAGTGACTTCGATTTCCGGCACAGTGCCGTTTTTGGCCAGAGCCGGAATTTTAATCTTCAGTGACTTGCCCGGCTTAATTTGCAGCATGTACGCACTGCCGTTGTCTGTGGTTTCCACCAACAAATGGCCCTGATCGTCGCGCAATTTCATGTAAGCCACAGAAGCCGACGGCAAGGCGATGCTGTCGGGAATGGGTAAGGCGCCCAACACATTGCCGGGCACAAATCCCGTGCTGTCGATGTAGGCCAATGTTTCGCCGTCGCGAATAAAGGACACCTTGCCCTGCCGTACGCGCACCGGATGAATGCTCATTTTAAAACCGTCCGAAAAACGAGCCGTTAAGCCGGAATACGATTGGCCGTTGTACTTAAAATCGACTTGCGCCGTGCCCTGCGCGTAAAATTTGCCGTCGTCCAAACCCAGCGTGTCCGGTAAATTAAGCGCAATGCCGAAATCACTGTCGATGGTGGGGTTGCTTTGCACGGCCTGCCACTTTAATCCGCCGTCGCCCGGTTGAATTTTAAAGGCAAAAGAGGACGAAAAGGTTACTTTGCCCGATTTGACCCGGAAAGGATGAAAGCCCACCACAAAATCCTGAAAGTTGGCGGCCACGGTCATGCCCCCGCCAAGATTCAATTGATTGCCGCCGGAAATCGTCAAGCCGTCCCGATTCAAAACGGCGGAATTTATGGTAAACGTCAGGAAATCGCCGTCCACAGGCAAATTCAGGCGAAAGGGCGTTTGGATGGCAATTTGTCCGTCAATAAAATCGCCCTTGGCCAAATCGAAGGTAATGTTTCCCCGCGCGGTAACCGAATCGCCCGGCGTGGGCGCCGGAAGTTTGGCTTGCGCATCCATGGCCAGAACGGCCGTTTGCTCGCCCGAGGAAAAATCGAAGGTCAACGTGGACGAATTTACCGTTAAACGCAACGGCCCGAATTGCATGGGACACGAAGGCACAAAATTGGCAATGCTGCCCGAAAGCCTTCCGTCGGAATTAATGTGCAAGGCCGTGGCAATGTTTTGCGGCGCGGCACACGGAAACAATCCCTGCGGTAATTGAAAAGCGCCTTCCACCTGCACGTCGAACTTCTGTTGCGGGGAACCGTTACTGCTGTCGGCAAAAAGACGGCCTTTAAACATTTTGGCAAAAAACTTGGCCCCGCCGCCAACGGGAATTTCGATCCCGGGATCGGACACCGGCCGATTCTGAATGGTTCCGGTAATGATGCCGTCGCGAAAGCCGCAATCGGAAACCTGCAACCCCAAATTGGCCAACTCCGGAGATAGTCCCGCGGCAATATCGGGCATTTTCAGTTCGAAATCCGCCCGCAAATCGGAAGCCGCCCCGAAATCAAAACGACCGTGGAAAATATCCACCGTAACCTCGGGAATGCGCACATTGGTAAGCGCCAACTGGAATCCGCCTAACCGGAAAGGAGGCAAATCCAGATCGGGCAACGATGTTTGCGGAAAATGAATGCCGTTTTTGCCGATGGTAATGTGTTCGATTTTGGGTAAGCGGAAGGAGCCAAACTGCGGAAAACCCAATTGGGCCGAAAAATCAAACTGAAAATCCCATCCGCTTGCCGGATCGTAAGACAGGGTGGGAATCGTAAAATCGGCCAGGGCCATGTCCACCAGCCCTAAATGAAAGGCGTGGTTCCCCAGTTGCGGGTTAATGGTTACGTTTTGCGTAGAAAACCCGTGCGGCGTTACCTGCAAATCCATGGTAACCACATCCTGCAGGCCGTCATTCATCTGCATTTTCAGACCGCCGTTAACCGTAATGTTAAATTGCAAATTACTCAAACTGCAGCGCACACTGCCGTGCACGCGTTTTACATTAAGCTGCACCAAATCGCTTTGCCCCAGCAAGGGCACGTTGCGGTCGAGCGTAAAATCGAAATCGGAGGCCAACTGACCGCTTTCGTCAATGGTTAAAGTAAGCGAATCGCTTTCGGAGAGATGACTGCCGAACAAGGCAGGCAGGCCTTTGAAGGTAAAGGTTTTAATGCCGTTTATTTTGCGGTAGTCCAGATTTTTGATTTCCAGTGGCAAACCGATTTTGGAAAGATCGAAGCCAGGCGTGGCCTGCGGAATGCTGGCATGAATGTGGCCTTCGTGCAGTTGAAAGTGCAGCGGATCGACCACAATGGAAAATTCCACACCTACTTCCGGCGCCTGCGGCTGACCGAATTGCAAACCGGGCAGCACCAGACGCACCGGTTGCCCGGCCCGCGTGGCAATACGCACCCCGTCGGACACGGTTTGAATATCCACTAACGACTGGTTGCCTTGTTTAAGCACCAAATAGGCAATGGATTCGTTAGGCAGGGCCAAACGCGCAGGCAGGGCTTGCTCGCCGAAATAGCCCAAATCGAAATGAATGCCACCGGCGTCAAGGTAAGCAATGCGGTTGCCGCCGTACAAAAA
>CAYXUS010000203.1:0-5990 GCA_964468415.1 uncultured Caldithrix sp. | reverse complement strand
CCAGGGCATCCTACGGATAATTCCCTCCCTAGCGGGCAACCGGCGGCCTTTTTCATTTTTCTTCCCTCAGTGTCAATCCGTGGCAATTTCTAATTTCCTCGCTCGGGGCCCTGTCTCGCAGAATATTCTTCATCCTTCTGTAGAATATTCTACAAGTTTGGCCGGACATTTTTTTTAATTGTTTTTCTCGCAAAGCACCTAACTACCTATCATCCCAGTAAGTTACAAATCATTCTATTTTTTTGGATTATCTTCTGGCACAATGCTTGAGCGTTTTTCTTCAAATTTATCACAAAGGGCATTGAATGTTTCATTACGTATTAATCTTAAAACAGACCATTTTGATTGGCGTATTGCTTTCCGGCTTTGCCGGAGCCATTTTATTTTTTCCGCTGCGGCTCAACAGCCACTCCACCTGTTTGTACCACCAATGGAGCCATCAACCAACGATTATTACCCACAATTCAAATGCTGTCGGCATTCACGGCAAAGCCGCTACTTCTCTGGCATCGCCGCATGACCATTTGTTGAAACATTATTTGCACGCTTATGCCTTTCTCTGGTGGATAAGCCTTGCGTTATTTACCACCGGCATTTACGGCCTTCGCCACCTCCGTTATCACAACAAAAGCACAAAACAAAGCAATTCGGAGCACAAACTATGAACCATACTCCATTAGCGTTTAAATTGCCAAGGAAACATCCGCTACGATTGAACGGATTCATTTTTCTCGTCTTCTTCTTTCTTGGGGTCACGAACATCTTGGCACAATCGCCACAACCCCTTCCCTTGCAAGAACTCATCTGGGAAGCACTGCGCAACAACCCGCAACTCAAGGCATATCGGGATATCAGCAAAGCATCACGCGCGCAGATATCCCCGGCCGGTTCGCAAACGATGAAGCGCATTGCGGCACCTATGGTCGGCGGCATGGTGTCTTCCACGGCCTTAACGCTTATCGTCATTCCCGTTTTGTACTTTTTGTGGAAAAAAGCAGAATTAAAACGAAAGAAAAAATCATCGATTTACGAACAATGAGGGCCGGGAAAGCATCGCTGAACAGCGGTGCTTTCCTGTTTGGCCCCTGCTTTGCAGGAAAAGAGCATCAAAATCAACAGCCCTCATCTAACTTTTTCGTCTTTTTGTGCCGCTTGCGAATGACGGGTTTGCGTATTTTAACCTTTTGCTTTTGCTCTTCCTGAACAAAGGCTTTACCCATCATCACCGATCCGGCGGCCTTTCTGAATTCATAGCGGAACAATTCATCATCGGTGTACGCCCCTCCGGGTGGCTGCGGATGGCTAAACACCTGCACCCAGTGATTCATTCCTCCCGAAAGAATGTACACATCATCAAAGCCGTTTTGACGCAAAAGCAGCCAGGCCTGTGCCGCCATTGAATTTCCATTAGACGTTAAAATAATCGCATTGTCCCGGGCTAAATCTTTCAGCTCTTCACTGGAAAGCAATGCGCTTAGCGGAATATGAATGCTACCGGGAATGTGGTATTGGTCGTAATCTTCTTTGCTGCGCACATCCACGACCACAAACCCCGGCTCTTTATCGATGATTTTGTGTGCCAGATCCTCAGGGGAAATATAATAATTGCGCTGCTGAAGTTCAGCCAACAGGGCTTTGCTATCCACCTGAGGGTGAGACGAGCGGTCAACCGGGGCAAAAGCTAAAATCAGCCCCAGCAGCACAAGTAAGCCAAATCCGATAATTTTTGAAGATAATTTCATTCTGCCGGCTCCTCTCTGAATTTACTTTCCAACCATTCGGCACCCACAAACATGCCAACCGCTAAAAGTGTAACAAGAAATGCGGCCATTCCGCTGGAAACGCCAAGCCACTGACCGAGAGTGACCACACCCATCGCACCCGCATTGTACAAATTTTTCAATAAGGAAAACATTTCGCCAAACACCAACATCCCGAACAAAGCGCCTGCCAAAAAGAAATAGGCATCGATCCGGCCGAGTACCGCCCCCACAACCGAGGTGCCCGGGCAGTACCCTCCGATGGCAAAGCCCACGCCAAAGATTAGTCCGCCGACAACCTGCGCAACCCAAAATGTGGGATTAACGAACACTTTGGACAAATCCAGCCAGCCGAAAAGTGTTAAATACAAAAGCCCTAACATGGCCGTAACAATGGCCATGAACATCACCTTTAGCACAGTCATATCTCTGAAATAGAATTGCAAAGCCAGCTTGCGGCTTTCGCCAAAGCCGGCGCGTTCCAGCCAAAAGCCAAAGCCGATGCCCGAAATCAAGGCGATAATCAAACCGACTTCCGGGCCAAAATATCCGAATTTAAAAAATGGTGCCATTTTTTCTTCTCCAATCCTTTAAATCCACTGTTTCCGAACAAAATAGGCCGTGGCGTATGCACCGGCAAACACGGCAAACATAAAAGCCCAACTGCCCAGGGCCAGAGTGGCGCCCCCGGTCAAAGCCTGTCCGCTGGTGCAACCCCGTGCCAAACGTGCGGCAAAGCCAATAAAAGCCCCGCCCACAAAAGCCAAAATCCAGCGC
This sequence comes from uncultured Caldithrix sp., assembly GCA_964468415.1. Classification (GTDB taxonomy): domain Bacteria; phylum Calditrichota; class Calditrichia; order Calditrichales; family Calditrichaceae; genus Caldithrix. The sequence continues at coordinate 3,453 of CAYXUS010000203.1, read as the reverse complement.
CCTTTGTCGGAAATGCGAGGGCCTTTGCCGGTTTTAACTTTCAGTCGTCCGGCCAGGGCCCCGGAAAGGAAGCCGCCAATCATCACACCAATCAACTCAAAAACCAGCCAATTCGAAAGCGTGTGTTCGGCATATTTGGCAAAATAGGGATTTGCCTGCACATGGCCGGGTGCAATAAGCTTTAAGAACCACACATCAAAACGCATCAATGCACCGGACGCTCCTAAACCGCGCCCCATTAATACAAAGGTAAATAACAGGGTTAACCCAAGGCCCACGCCGGCCCAATAAGGATTCCAAAATTTTTGTTCTTTCATGATTCATTCCTTTTTTATTTCATGAAACGATACAACCAACGCGACGATTGCCCCGCATCGACCACAATAAACCGTAAAATAATACCTCCCATTAGCACCAGCAATGCGGGAATGGCAATGGGTATTTTACGTCCGCGCCATTCCATCAATTCAACAATCAAAGGCACAACCAGCCCCAACGTAAAAACAAAGGTCCAGAAAATAGCCGTGTACGGTCCGCCCAAAAATAATTTGGCGGCATCTTCGTGTACCTGCGTGCTGGCTAAAAAGCCCATGAACATGTGAATAATCAAAAAGATTTCCGTGGCAATGAGTCCCATGTCTATTTTGCTGAACAACTGCCGTTCGTGGTGGTCTTTACTTAGGAGAATAATAAAGGCTGTTCCCGTGGAAAACCCGGAAACCAAAAACAGCGGGCCCAGGATGGAGGTATTCCAGAAAGGACGGGCATTAAAGGCCGAAAGTAAAATTCCCGTGTACATGCCCAAAATGATTGAAAGGAAAATGAAAGCCCAGGCTATTGGTTTGGCAAATTTTTGAGCCCATTCGGTCAACAGATTTGCCAGTTTGCAATTTTTCAGAAAACCGGGGTACAACTCCCGCAAAAAGGGCAATGCCCACAGCACACTAAGCGGGAAAACCAGCATCAGCGTCCAGGCGCCCCAGGACATGGGCGATTCCAGACGAATGGTGGTGTACAAACGCCAAAAGTACAACTTGTGGCTCAAATCCAAAAACAAGGCAAACAACCCAATGGCCAGCAAGGGCGGCGCAAACAAAGGAGCAATCTTTACGGCCGCCTTGTACTTTTCGCCCTCATTACGCAAATAAAACAAGGCCGAAAAAAACAAAATTCCGGCTACCAATCCGCCGATAAAAAGATAAAGCGGTATTTCCCATCCCCAGGCATGCAACACAGGATCGATGCCCGGATTCATTCTTCCCGAAGTAATCTGTATTTCTTTCATCGATAAAACTCCCTGAACTTTGTTCACAACAAATAGTAAACGTGAGGTTTGGTTCCCGCCTCGGGAATCAACGCTTTGTGTTTTCTGGTACGTAAAGCAATGGAAATTTCGCTGTTTTCGTCCTCCAGATCGCCAAAAATCATGGCATGGGTCGGGCACACGCTTACGCACGCCGGATTTTCTCCTTCGCGCACGCGATGAATACAGAAGGTACATTTGTCCACATAACCTTCCGGATGCACGTAACGCGCATCGTAAGGGCAGGAAGAAATACAGGCTTTACAGCCGATGCATTCTTCGTGGGTTACCAGCACGATGCCCCCTTCGGCAATGTGACTGGCCCCCGTGGGACAGGTGCGAACACACGGTGCATCTTCGCAGTGGTTACAGCGTTCGGAGCGAATCTCCAGAAAAAGATCGGGGAAACTGCCGGTCATTTCCTGCACAATCCAATCGCGGCAATAGCCCAAAGGAACATTGTTTTCGGTTTGGCAGGCCACCACGCAATCGGCGCAGCCCACACAACGCTTGGTATCTATGGCCATAGCATATCTGGGCATCAGGCTTCCTCCTTTCTAAAAGTCACAAAATTCACACGCATTCCGGTACCTCCCATGATGGGATCCAGCTTAACCCGGCTAATCAGCTTTTGATCATCGGCGCCCCGATGGTAAGCACGATGCAAACGCTTGTCGCTGTGCCCGAAACCGTGCACCATAAACACCGCATCGTGGCGAATACGCTCGGTGACCTTGGCCTTTATCGGACGGGAACGGATGCCATCCTGATTCTCCAGGACAATGTACTCTCCGTTTTTAATGCCCCATTGCTCGGCAACCTTGCGATTAATCCACACTTCGTTTTCCTTCATAAGCTGAGAAAGGTTCGGGTTGTTAATGGTCCGACCAAACGAATGCATGGGAGCGCGTCCGTAAAGCAAACGATAGTAGCCATCCGGTGGCTCCTCGTGGTGGGTGTAGCGAGGAATGGGATCGAAACCGTAATCGGCCAACGTGGTGGAATACAATTCAATTTTTCCCGAAGGCGTACCGAATTCGTAATCTTCCCCTTCTTCCAGATAAAAGCGGTGTTCGGGATTTTCGATTAATTTTACACCGATTTTTTTCATTTCTTCCAAACTGCTGCCAATGGCCTTCAGGCGGTAATCCAGATAATCTTCGATCTTTTCGTAAGGGAAATACTTTTCCAGCCCCAGTCTTTTTGCCAGCTCCCGGGCAATCCAGTAAGCGGGTTTGGAATCGTATTTAGGTTTAAATGCCGGTGCCCGCAGGGCAACCGAGGCCACGCGTCCCGGAGAAATGCGCAAATCGTCGTAACGCTCCAGGTAGGTGCATTCCGGTAGAACCACATCGGCCCACCCGGTAATTTCCGCCGGTAAAATATCGATGGCCACCAGCAATTCCAGATTCTGAATGGCCTCCAGTGTTTTTTGGGGTTGGGGCAATGTTTGAATCAGGTTGGTTCCGTACACAATCCACGCTTTAAACGAGCAATTGCGCTCGGCCGAAGGGATGGTGGCGTCGCAAATACCGGAAGACAAAGCCAGGTTGGCCAGTGGAAACTGATCGGGGAATGCTTTGCGCCAATCCCTGCGCGGCTTGGGATATTTGGGAATGGGGGGCTTGGGCACATGGGCCTTGGCCGGGAAATAAAACCCGCCTCTTCTGCCCCACGAACCCAAAAGCGCATTCAAAATAGCGCCGGCACGCACCCGCTGGGTATCATCGCCGTACCAGGTAACGTGGCGTCCGGGATGTACAATGGTGGCCGGAGCGTGCATGGCCATTTCGCGCGCCGTTTGACGAATGATGTGCGGTTTGATGGTTGTAATAGGATAGGCCCATTCCGGCGTATTGTGTTTGACCGCCTGCTTTAATTGTTCAAACCCGATGGTGTACTTTTTGACGTAATCCTTGTCGTACAGTTCTTCGTAAATGATGACGTGAATCCAGGCCAGAAGAAGCGCCAGATCGGTTCCGGGTTTGATGGGCAGCCAATATTTGGATTTGCTGGCCGCGGTAGAAAAACGCGGATCAACCGTAATAACGGTCGCTCCGTTGGCCACGGCCTGCGAAAATTCCTGCACCTGGCCGTTGTGCATGTTCTCACCGATGTGCGAACCCAACAATACCAGACACTTGCTGTTT
>CAYXUS010000202.1:0-6086 GCA_964468415.1 uncultured Caldithrix sp. | reverse complement strand
AAAATAAACATCACAAGAAAATTGAATGCAAAATCGCTTCTGCTAAAACGAATTGAATTTCATAAAATCAAGAACGAACCGTTGCTGAATTTTTATGGTCCAATGGGATTACAAAATGTTGTTAAAAGAATATGCACAATTTTAGGGGCAATTTCAACTGGTTTGTTACGTTTTGTGGCTGCAAAATCAAAATCGGACATTTTACCCCCGTAACATCCGGGTAATTTTGTCCCGACAGAAGCCAATATCTTTGGGAACAGGGTTTTTAAATCTTTTTAAGAATTTCCTGTGCCCAGCGATAAATGGTCGCTACCTGTTGTTCGATGGTCAAATGGGTCGTATCCAATTCGCGGGCGTCTTCGGCTTTGCGCAAAGGCGACATGGCGCGTTCCGAATCCAGTTTATCGCGCCGGGCAATTTCTTCTTTTATTTCGTTCAGGCTAAGGTAAATACCCTGCTTTTCCAGTTCTAACTGGCGACGTCGCGCACGTTCATCCAAACTGGCCACCAAAAACACTTTGAGCTCGGCGTCCGGTAGAACCACCGTACCGATATCCCGGCCATCCATTACCACGCCGCCATTTCTGGCCAATGCCCGTTGCTGTTCGATTAAAATTTTGCGCACTTCCGGATACGACGAAACGATACTAATAACCCGGTTAATTTCCGGCGTGCGAATTAAGGTGCTAACATCTTCGCCGTTAAGCATGGTTTTTTGTTCGCCGTTTTCGATGCGTAAGCCGATGGTGCTGTTTTTGACGCAACGGGCAACCGCTTCTTCATCGTTCACATCCACTCCGGCACGCAACACGGCCAATGTGGCCGCACGATACATGGCACCGGTATCGATGTACAAATAGCCCAGCTTTTTGGCCAAAAGCCGGGCTGTAGTACTTTTTCCTGAAGCCGCAGGGCCATCAATAGCAATTTTTATTTTTCTCGTCATTCCTATTCCTTCATGCGCAGGCCTTGCTCTTCCTGTAAAAAGAGCCAGCCGACAATCTTTCCCGGTTCCAGTTCATTGGTTTCGTACCAGTATTCCCGATCGCGATCGTATTTGGAGCTGGTGTCATCTTCGGGGATGGCGTCGATTTCTTCTTTGATTTTGCGAATGCGTTCTTGCCAGATTTTAAAATTCTCGGGACGCAGGTCTACCCAGCCTTCGGCTGCCCACTTTTCAATATTTTCCGGGGTAATCTCCAATTCGTTGCTGCCGCGATAGGCCGGAATTTTCATTACGGGGCCGCGCAGCAAATGTTTGCCATCACTCATCAAAATGGGAATGCCGATGGAAAGAATTTCGGCCCGTAATTTGTGATCGGTACGAATGATTTCTTGCGCGCAATTGGCTAAAAATTCGGCGCTGTGCTGCAAAATTTCATCCATCGTAAATTTACAGCGTTTTAAAAGGTACGCTTCGTACAAAAGTTTGCTCAACTTTGGCGGGCCCAAAAGTTCAAACGCCACAGAATCGGACTTGTGCTCTTCTTGCAAACGACGCATTTTTTGCAGGGCACTGCCTCGCAGGTAGCCGGCCCGGTAGGTGGGTCCCATGGTGGCATTATCCAGGGCGTTAATAATGTCGTGTCCGGTGTTTCCGCCTTTTATTTCCCAGACCACCACATTGGCAATTTCTTCCGGAGTGATAAATTCCATTTGTCCGCGGGAGGTGATGGCCGTGAATTCTTCGTAACTGAAAATGCCGTTTTCGCCGGTATCGATGTACACTTTTTTCAGGGTGTCATTTAACGGTTTCCACGGGCCTTTACTCATTTCGCGTTTTAATTTGCCTTTCAAAGGAATGGCTTTTTCCGGCGGACAATCGTACAATTGGACCGGAACCCCGCGTTTTTTGATTTCGCCATACTCAATCTTTTTCCAGGCAATGGCAGCCGTGGGCTTAATTTCTTTGGTGATGGGAGCATCGGGTGTGCGGGCCATCAGCCACAAAAGCAGGGTGTGCGAACCGGCCAACGCCGACTTGCTAAGCAGCATGCGCGAGGGTTTTTCTTCGCTGTGGGTGTACGGAATGTTAAGTCCCATGCCACCGGTACCGCTGGTTCCTATTTTAACGTACATTTTGGTCTTGGCTTTCTTCATCGCTTCGTACAAAATTTGAATGTGGCGAATAAGCTGAGGCGTGTACTGCGTGATAAGCAGGCGTTCGATGGCCGAAACACTATTTTCTTGATCTTCACATTTTTCTACCTTGCCTAAAATCTTTCGCACTTCGATGGAACTGGTAAAGATATCCTGATAGGCTAATGCCGTGGCCGAATTAATACAATCCACAATAATTTCGGGCTGGTACTTGGTGATGACCTGCGCCAAAAAAGAGCGATTGATGATTTCCTGGTTCAGATCATCCAGTACATCGGCCATTAGCAGATGCCGATTTTGGGGATTATTGAGAATTTCTTCGCGGGGGAGGTCTTTTAATTCGCTACGCACAAAAATATTGCCCCATTCAGCCCGGAAGGTAATGTTGGGGGCCAATTTTTTCAGCAGATCGACGGCTTCTTCGGCCTGCCACTTTTCAAGCGAGAGAATGATCATTTCCGAAGGTTCGTCTTCGATCATTCTGCGACAAACGGCCTGACCAACCAATCCCCAGCCGCCAAGGATTAACGCTTTTTTGCCTTTAATTTCCATAGTGCACAATCTCCTTTAAACGATTGACTTCCGATTTAGTCAAATAGCGCCATTCGCCCTGTTGCAAACCGCTGGCGGTTAACCCGGCGAATGAGATGCGCTCCAGTTCTTCCACCCGATATTTCAGCAATTCGAACATTTTTCGGATTTGTCGGTTGCGCCCTTCCTTAAGCTCTACTTCCAAAAGGCTGCCGTTATCCACAATGCGCAGTTCGGTAATTTTACACGGCTGGGTCATGCGGCCTTCCAGTTCCACTCCGTGGCTTAAACGATGCATGTCGATGGGACGGATTACCCGATTCAAGAGCACGCGATACACTTTGGTTACTTTGTAATTGGGATGCAGTAAGCGATTGGCCAGCTCTCCGTCGTCGGTGAGCAACAGTACCCCGGTAGTGTTGTAATCCAAACGTCCTACGGGGAAAATACGTTCGGGAATGGCAATCAAATCCAGTACGGTCCGGCGGCGGAATTGATCGCGTGCCGTAGTAACCACCCCTTTGGGTTTGTTTAATAAAATATAGGTAAACTTTTGTTTTATTTTTACCGGCCGGCCTTTAAAGGTAACTTTGTCTTTGGTTTCGTCGATGACCACACCGACCTGATCTACCGTTTCGCCATTTACCTGAACATAGCCAGCCAAAATTAAGTCGTCACATTTCCGACGCGAGGCAATGCCTGCACGAGCCAAGTATTTATTTAATCGCATCATAGGTCATCATTGGAATTTGTGCTACTGTTTTCCGTTTCGTTTGATGTTCCGTTCTCGGATTCATTTTTGGGGAGTTCATCTTGTTTCTTTTCCGGATTCGCCGCTTCGGCAGCTTCTTCTTCGGTGTTTACAATGCCCAACTCTTCCGGTGCCAGCTGCTCCAGCGCGACCTGATCGAGACTTTCCAAAAATTTTTCATCGTCCTTGAGCAATTCGTCAATTTCTTTAAGCTTGGGCAAATCTTCCAGGCTGTTTAGCCCGAAATATTCCAGGAATTCTTTCGTGGTTCCGTAAAGCAACGGATTGCCCGGGGCTTTTTCGCGCCCGACCACGGTAATGAGATTGCGCTCGATCAAGGTACGAAGCACACTATCCACCGTTACACCACGAATGTGTTCGATTTCCTGTTTGGTAATGGGTTGTTTGTAGGCGATAATGGCTAAAGTTTCCAAGGCTTTCTGGGTAAGCCGATGTGCCTGGCGATTTTTGTACAAACGCGCCACATAATCGGCGAATTCGGGGCGGGTTACCATTTGGAAGCCTCCGGCCACTTCGATAATCATCAATGAAGAATTCGTCGATTCATAGCGTTGATTCAAAACTTCAATGGCCTTACGGATTTCCCGCGCACCAATATCTTCTACAATTTCTTTGATCTTGTTGACGGGTAATGGGGAGTCGCTGGCAAAAATCAGCGCTTCCAGTATTTCGGGAGTTTTATCTTCCATATTTTTACGCCGCATCTTTTAGTTTAATTCGAATGTCGTCAAATATTTCCGATTGTTTTACCGTAATCACGCCCTTTCGGACCAGTTCTAAGATAGCAACAAAAGTAACAATAATCACAATTTTTTCTTTGAATTGTTTCATCAGATCCTGAAAAAGAATCATCTTTTTTTCTTTAAGCTGATTTAGCAGATATTCGCTTTGCTGCTCCACCGTAACGTCGATGCGTCGCACTTCGTGATAGGTGATTTTGGGCATGTTTTGCAAAGCCCGTTTAAAGGCCAGCAGCAAGTCGAACAGGGTTACCTTGTCCAGGAACTCTTCGGTTGTCGGTTCTTTTTCTTCCGTGCGAATAAACCCAAAATCCCGTCGGATGAACATTTTCCGCCGTTCTTCTTCCAGATAGTGAAACTCTGCCGAAACGTCTTTAAAGCGTTTGTATTCCAGCAAGCGTTCCACCAGTTCGGTACGCGGATCTTCCGCTTCGTCTTCGTTTTCCAGCGGCGTTTTGGGCAGCAGCATGCGCGCCTTAATGTGCATGAGAATCGCCACCATCTCGATGAAGTCGCCGGCCACATTTAAATCGAGCATGCGCATGGCTTCGATGTATTCCAGAAACTGTTCGGTAATTTTAGCGATGGGAATATCGTAAATGTCCACCTCGTTTTTGCGAATCAAAAACAGAAGCAGATCGAACGGCCCCTCAAATATGTCTAATTTTACACGATATCTCATCCCATTTTCATCGCTTTGTGAACATCGTCCATTGTTTGCTGCGCGACGGCTTTCGCCTTTTTGGTTCCCTCATGAATCACGTCCTGTACATCGTCCAGATGATTTTCATAATAGACGCGTTTTTCACGGAACGGCTCAAAATATTCGGCGATTTTTTGTGCCGCGCGCTGTTTGCAGGCCACACAGCCCAGTGCTCCGCTTTCACAATCGGTCCGGATTTGCTCCACTTCATCGGGATTGAATTTTTGGTGATATTTAAACACATTGCACACATCGGGATGACCGGGATCGCCTTTGCGTACCTTTTGCGGATCGGTAATGGCCGTGCGGACTTTTTTGGCAATTTCTTCGGGCGGATCGGAAATTAAAATAAAATTATTGTTGGATTTGCCCATTTTACGTCCGTCCAATCCCGGCAAGCGGGAAAATGTGGTAAGCTTGGGCTGGGGCTCGGGAAAAACCTCCCCGTACAATTGATTGAATTTACGAGCGATTTCCCGGGTAATTTCCACATGGGAAAGCTGATCTTCCCCCACGGGCACCAGGTTGGCTTTGTACATTAAAATATCGGCTGCCTGCAAAACGGGATAGCCCAAATGGCCGTAAATGATGGTTTCTTTATTTAAATCGCGAATTTGTTCTTTAAGCGTGGGATTGCGTTCCAGACGCTCTTTGGTGATGAGCATGGAAAACAACAAATGCAACTCGGCATGCTCTTTTACCTTGGATTGCACAAAAATGGGCAATTCGGGATTAATCCCCGCACTTAACCAATCTATGACCATTTGAATGGTATTTTCTTCGACATCAAAAGCGGCCAGAGGATTGGTGGTTAAGGCATGCCAATCAGCCACAAAATAAAAGCAATCGTAATCGTGTTGCAGCTTAACCCAATTTTCCAGCGCACCGGCGTAATTTCCCAGATGCAAACGCCCGGAGGGACGCATTCCGCTTAAAATCCTTTTCTTCTCCATGAAATTCTCCTGCAATGAATTAATTAGAATGTTTAATTTACTAAAACATCGCCCGAGTAACAACTTGAGTTTTAGCGAACGGGAATAAGCACGGGGAATGAAAAAGGAAAAATGAAAAAAGAAAAAGGATGAAAACCGCGGGTTGCCGGGTAGCGCCACGCCAGCGGAGAATTACGAATTACAAATTAATAATTACGAATTGTCTGCGATGGCATGCTTCTCCTTAACCCTTAACCCTTTCCCCGGCCTCTGATCTGCACGGGGAGAATGAAAAAGGAAAAAAGAAA
>CAYXUS010000201.1:0-5885 GCA_964468415.1 uncultured Caldithrix sp. | reverse complement strand
AATATAAATTGGAAGGCGGCTGGAATGCGGCACCTGTTGTGCTAAAGCGCGGTACGGGATCTTGCTCCGAATACTCCATTAGTTTTATCGCGTTGGCTCGTGCCGCAGGGTTACCGGCGCGATTCGTGGGCTCCATAGTCGTTCGTGGGGACGATGCAAGCATGGATGATGTGTTCCACCGCTGGCCGGAAGTGTATTTGCCGCATTATGGCTGGGTTCCCATCGATCCTCAGGGAGGCGACAGAATATTACCGCGCGATCAGGCAATGAATATCGGACATTTGTCCAATCGTTTCCTGATTACCACGCATGGGGGAGGCGATTCGAAGTATTTGGGCTGGTATTACAATTACAATCAGCAATTCAAAGCAGATGCCCAGCTGTTAATAAATATTGAAACATTTGCCGAATGGCAGCCGCTGGGAAGCAAATAAATTTGTCCCGAGTGGGCTGGGATGTTTTTATTCGCCGGAGGACGACTCTGCGGTAAAGCGTACGGGGAGAATGACAATAAACACACTTCCCGTATTCGGAGAAGAATAAAAACTGATTTTTCCGTGGTGTTGTTCTACGATATGTTTGGCGAAACTCAGGCCCAGTCCGCTTCCTTCTTTTTTTGTACTGAAGTGTGGTTCGAAAATTTTGGATTGAATTTTTTCGGGAATACCGGGTCCGTTATCCTGTATGCGAAACTCGACCCAGGGCAGCACCTCGTTTCTGATTTCGGGAGAAGGACGAACCTCGATGATAATCTCTCCCTTGCCTTGTAAGGCATCGATGGCATTTTCAATTATGATGTGAAGCAATATTTCGATTTGACGTTTGTCCCAGTATACGGTTTTGGGAACACCCGCCTCGATGTTGATTTTTATGTGCATAAGCTCGTTATTGTAAAGTTGAAAAGGGATTAACACATTCTCGACAAATTTCACGATATCGATCTCATCAATTTTTAGCATTTCCAGATCGCTGAATTTCAGGAAATCTTTGCTAATATTCCGGATGCGTTTTAATTCGGAATACGCATCTTCTAATTCGTTAAAAATGTTTTCTTTAAGCTGGGGATGTTCCTCGGCTAATTTCATAAAAAGCATCTGCAGTTTTAATTGTACTCCGGCCAGGGGCGTTTTAATGTCGTGTACCATGCGCCGGATGTTGCGCTGCCAGTTTAACTGGCGTTCGGCCAGAACGTGTTCGGTGCTGTCTTTTATTTCTACCAGATAAGCGTAAACAAATTGGAACAAGGTTAAAAAGGGAGTAACCGTAACTTCTCCGATAAAAGTGCCTAAGGGATCATCGAAAGAAAATGTTTTTTGTACCTGCTTTAAATTTTTTTCACAGGTTTGAATGGCCTCTACAATTTCAGGGCGTTGCTTTAAACTGCTTTGGTAGCGGTCTCCCGTGCGTAATGGGAAGGTGAGTTTAAGGAAACGGTTCACCTTTTTATTTACGGAAATGACGCGTCCCTTATAATCCAGAAGAATAATCGCATTGTCCGATTTTTTTAACAAATAGGAAAAAGACGAAATATAACGCCAAATTCTTTCCAGAATTTGAAAGGCAAAGCTCAGAAATAGAAAAATGAGCAGAGATAAAACAAAAAAATTCCATTTTAGTATTTTGTAATACTTGTTGGGGACCGAAAGTAATTGATAACGAGTAACGCCATGAGTAAGCGTAATAATGGGAGTGGGGATGTCCGGGCGTTTGATGATATAAACATCTTGTGTGGTTGCGCTTTTTTTAAACAGATATTGAGCGAGGAGATTCCAATTCATATCGTACAAAAAGAGTCCGTCAACATTAAAGCAAAGCAGTTCCGGTTGGGGTGATCCGATAATATTTTGAATTGTCTCGATCACAAGGTTGCCTTGCGTTTCAGGAAAGCGGATTTTTTTTCGGAAGGTTAAGTCCGAATCGAGAATTCCGGCAGAATCGGATCTGAATGTTACGTAAATGGATGGGGTATCTCCGGGTCGATCGATAGCGGCCATACGAAGGATGTTTATTTTTTTTACTCTGGTAATTTCGTATGTCGAGTCTACACGCATGAGCGCATTTGGGGAATGTGTGCCATAGGCGACTAAGTAAAGGGTGTTCCGGGCCGGAAGAATTTTCACCAAAGAGAATTTTCCTCCGAGACGTGACGGTGGTTTCAGCAAATGCAAATTATGGTCCAGAACCACATACCAGGAAAATGCATCGGAGAAGGGGATGTGCTCTGGGAAGTTATTGGTCGCATAGTTGAAGAGCACGATTTCATCAAATTGGTCGCGGTTAAGGTTAACCACAAAAGGTTCAACGGGACCAAAGTAGTGGTCGAACCGTCGGACAATTTTGTTAAGCCTAAAATCGTAAAGGCACAAACAACGAGGGAGTTTGGCGTAGCCGGAATTGAGAGCAAATAACAAACGTTTGTGGCCGCTGTTTTCCAGATCGACAATTTTCGGATAAATGGAATGGATGTCCCACCTTTTGCGGGCGCGTTTGGGTGATGCCGGGACTAAGAATGTTTCTTTTTGAATGAAGCTTTGTTTCTTGGCATCAATAATCGAAAGATAAAGAGCTTTGTTATCGTGGGAAAATACGATTATGTCATCCCATCCGTCGTTATTTACATCGAAAAAAGCGGGGGCCCGTGTAATAAGCGGGTTGGCAAAATTGAATTGGTCTAAAAGCCCGCTTTTATATTCTTGATAGATTTTAATGTAGAAGAGATGTTTTGATGGGCTATTTGTTAAGATTATTTTCTCTTCGAACCCGTCTTTATCTAAGTCATGATAAAGAATGCGGGCTTCAGTGGAAATGGGACTTCTCCCTCCCTTATACAGCACAAGACGATAAGGGAAAATTCTTTTGGAATAAAAGAATAGAATTATAATAGCCAACCCGATGGAAATTAAAGCAAACAGAAGATAAATTTTCTTTAATGATTTGGGCATAATCTGCACGCCGTATTAAAAAATGAGTCTATTTTCAAAATAGCCAATATCCGGCTATTTTTCAAGCGTTTGATTTCCCGGCTTTAATAATGGAATATCTCCTCCTTTGGTAAATGGCAGAACCATGTGGCCGGATCGGCAGATTCATGAAATTTAAAGTGAAGCACAAAGTGCCTTCCAAAAAAGTTCGGGGTGAAGTGGAGAAACTGAGCATCGGAAAAGTCCGATTGAAATGCTGTTTTGTCTTTTTGTCGGAAGACGGAACAAAACATTCGGGAATTTTTTAATGATTTCATCCGCCTGGCAAGGCAATGGAAGATATCTGAATTTATGTGCACAGCCGTCATATTTTGGTTGCGATCTCTTCTCAGAAACGACTTTCAAAATGAAATTTAATTATTGAAAATTGCCGTAGATGATTAAAGGCTTGATAACTCTTTTCGGACACGATGGTTCTGTCGCTATTGGCCGCCCCGATGTTAACCCAAGTTGTTATTCACAAAACATTTATCGTAGAAGATGGCCTCGTTCAATCGAACATCAACGCTATTTATGAAGCCAAAGAAGGCTTTTTGCGGAAAGATCGGTGGCATCCATGGGACGAAATTCGATGCCTGGCGCGTCAAAATTCTGACGGTCAAATGTCAGCATTTTTGGGGGACAGGTCGATGCCGGTCACGCGTGCCCGCTTCTGTACTGCCCGTTCCGCACACAACAGGCCGGTACCGCAGGCAATGTCCGGCACGGTCGATTCGGGCGGGGTAAGCTCGATGGTTAAGCGGCGCATTTCGGCCAATTTGTGGTCGAACGGCCGGTGGTACAGGGCGCCGTAATAAAATGAACTTTTGTCTTGGGTCATGATTTTGTTCTCGTTTAAAATCATTAACAGACTCGGCGGGCACGCGACAGCCGAGCGATTTTCTCTTTTCAGTCACTTCGGGCCAACGCCATTGCGATGACCACGGCTACCGCTAAAACCGCAGGAATTTCCACCAGGGCCAGATAGGAACCGAAACGCAGGCCCATGCTGTACGAAGTGTGTGTGCCGTATTCCAGTCTTCTGGTTTCCATCTCCGCATTCAGGGAAAACAGTCCGCGGTAATTCAGGGCAACCATGACGCTTAGACCTTTGTAGCCGACGGCCGGGTACCCTTCGCCCAAAACGGCCGGGCCCAATGCGGCGTCTGCAGCCCAATTTTGCGATAACCAGCGGCGGTAGCGCGGCATGATCGCCAGGCGGTACAGACCGCTTTCGCTTCCGGTTGAAAATTCGATGCCCACTCCCAGAGCGCTGTGCGACTGCCGGTTGCGCATTTTGCCCAGGGCCAGCACATGGCCCATTTTGCCGTAGGCTTCCCGCGTTCCAAGGCGCGGGCCGGATTCCAGAAACCAAAACGATTGGCAATAGGGCAAAGGTTTGGCCTGCCAAAAACATTGGCCATACGCTTTGTTCGAAGGCAGTAAAAGCAAAAGGGAAGAAACAAATGCAGACAGGGCCAAGGGGAAAATCCGACAAACAGCAGCCGGAAACCTGTCTTGTGCCCTGCGTCCGTCGCTTTTAGGCGCACGGGTAAAGCGCCGAAAGGAAACGTTCGCTTTGCTCATGGTGTGTTCCCTTTAATTTGTTTTTATGCCTGTATTTCCCGGGCGATGAGCTGGGCCGCCTTTTGCGCGCCGTCGAAAGGGATGGGACCAACGTTCACTGTACGCCCCAAATTTTGCACGATGGCCTGCGCCAGTTGTTCGGGCGTGGTGCTGCGGTAATCCATGCGCACACCGGCGCCATGGCGGGCAATGCGCTGTGCCACATAACACTGCTGATCGAATTGGTTCTCCAGAGGAAAGAACAGAAACGGCTTGCGCAGGGCGGTCAGTTCGATGCTGGTGGTGCCGCCGCCCACGATTACTGCCAGATCGCAGGCCGCGTAATGTTCGTAAATATTCGGTAAAAAGGAATACAGGTCCGCTCCGTCCGGCAGGTTGGGCGGTTCTTTACCGTACAGCTCGCCGTAAACAAAGACCATGTGTAAATCGGGGATTTCTTGTCTTAACAAAGGATAAGCGCGTCCGCACAATTCCAGCAATTCTTTTCCGGCCACTGTGCCGCCGGTGGCGCAAATGACCAGTGGTTCCGGTCCGTAACCCAGTTTCTGGCGTACGGCGTTTTGGTCGTAGTACGCCTGGGGATCAAAACGTACGATGTAGCCGACAATCCGATAGTACTTGTGGGCAAAATCACGACAGTGGGGTAGGAAATAGTCGAATCTGCGATCCGGCACATCTTCCGGCTCTCCGACGAACAGATGCGTAATTTGGGAAGAGGTCTTTTCGACCGAACGCGCCAAACTGCGATTTTTGATGAATGCGAAGAAACGCATAACGGGGTTTTTCGTCAATGAGCGGTAGCTAATAAAATCTTCGATCATGATGACAGGGCAGTCCAGATGAATTTCTCCATCGGCCAGAGCAAGCAGAACGCCGTAAATTTCATCGCCCACGATCAGGTCAAATCGATATTTGTTTTGCACCTGTTCGGTCAATCGGGCATTTTGCCGTTTGGGTGCATCGGAAAGCTTGGCGTATTTTACCAGATCCAGGTGGAAATCGTTAATGATTTGCGCGCCGATCCGGTTGTAATCGGCCACCCGATCGCACTCGGGCAGGAGTGTTTCTCCTGCCTGCCGTAAGAAGCGTGCGGCCTGGGGATGGGCAATCCAGTGGATTTTTACGTGCGGCGCCACTTTACGCAATGCCTGAACAATGGCCAGATCACGGGTGACGTGCCCCATGCCCCCCTGCCAACTAATGAAAAGAATCTCGGGATTACTCATCGTTTGTCCTCCTTTCGTTGGCTGCCCGCAGAAGGAAACCTTTGCGGGAGAATTTCAAGCCCCGGAACATTGCCTCCGGTGTGGAAAGGGCACGTGTGTATTAATAAAACCG
>CAYXUS010000200.1:0-3933 GCA_964468415.1 uncultured Caldithrix sp. | reverse complement strand
ACTCGAGCCGACCATCTTAACCCAGATAGGGTAAATATGGCCGGCAAAGGCAGTCATGTTAATATAGTCGCCAAAAAATACGTCACTCCGCGGTTTAAACGAATCTTGATTAATGCGAAAATCGGTAAACGTTTCTCCTCCGTCCACAGAGCGTGCCAGATAAACATCCGTCGTGTCGCTGTTCGGATGTTCTCTGCGATCGTAAAAGACGACGTAAAGATAACCACTGGCCGGATCGATGGCCGCCCAGGGGTAAAATTGTTGCGCACGACCCGTATCCTGATTTACTTTGACGGGAGCGCTCCATGTCTGGCCCTGATCGGTCGATTTTATCAGAAACACATCGGTATTGTCTTCACCATTACGCTGGTCGGAAAAGACGACGTAAATTGTGCCCCGAAAGGGGGAGATGCGACTCGTATCGCATAGGGTCTGGGGAAGCCCGTTGCAACGCATTAATCCGGAAACGTCAAATTCCCAGCCTCCGGGTTGTTCGGCAATAATTTTATCTTTCCCGAATGTGTGTCCGCCGTCCGTGGATTGGTCGAACCAGATTTTACTTAATCCCGCCCAGCTTACGTAAATTTCACCATTTGGCCCGACGGCGGGTACGGCCCCTTCCATCGTATTATCCCCATCCAGGCAATCTCCCTGACGATCACTAATACGCATGGCGGGTGACCAGGTTCTGCCAGTGTCCGTAGAAAATGAGAACATAATGCGCGAGCTGTCATTTTCGGAACTGCTATATAATGTATCGAATCGGGTCCAACAAACGTACAGATTCCCTCTGAAGGGTGAATCGGTAAGATCGGTTCCCAACCACTCTTTATCCTGGTATGAGCAAGTATCATACCCGGCGAAGCTAAGTAACGGATATGTATTTCCTCCGTCATCCGACCGATGAATGACAATTCGTTCGAGTTCAAAACCCGAATCGGGGTGATACGCTAACGTTGCCAGATAGGCATATCCATAGATATCAAACAAAACGCAAGCATCGCCACAATTACCGTAAATGGAGGTTTGAAAATGCTGCCCCCACGTTTGCCCGCCGTCGTAAGAATAATACACCTGTAAGCCGTTGGACGACACAAGTAAATTTTGCGGGTTGGTCGGGTTGATGGCAATGGTAACTTCAGGATGGTAGGGCCCGTATACGCTGACACGAACATTGGTCGGGATGGGTTGAGCCCATAATAATGCCAGAGGAAGGAAAAGAAAGAGCCATGTTTTCATAGCTTATTCCTTTTAATTTGATGGAAAATACATCTTAAATTTAAGGGAAAAAACAGCAATTCAAAATGATTGTTGCAAAAATACGATTTTTTATCTTTTCTCAGTTATCTTTTTGCAATTTTATACGAATAATTTTGATTTTAAATCGTGTAAATTGCACGACAAATAATTTACGCAACAATAGTGACGGTAAAGGCTATAGATAAAATTAATTATACTTTAAGTTTAAGAATTTTGTATATTAAAATTTTAAAAATAACAAGGGAAAGCGAAAAAAATTCAGGGAACTTTGCTTTCTTAACCGGATTAAATGAAGAAAAATTTTAAGACGAAAGCAGGTTATTTTTGTAAATTTTAATAAAAGAATGTAAATTTAACGTGAAAAAATTCTTTAAATATTTAAAATGGAAAATACGACCAGAATATCATAATGGAAGGAGTTTGATATGAGTCGAAAAATGGTCACGATAGATGGTAACCAGGCTGCGGCCTACGTGGCCCATAGAATAAATGAAGTTATTGCCATCTATCCCATTACCCCCTCTTCCCCGATGGGCGAATGGGCAGATGAATGGTCCGCAAAAGGGGTTCGGAACATTTGGGGAACGATTCCCCGTGTTACGGAAATGCAAAGCGAAGGCGGGGCCTCCGGTGCTGTGCACGGGGCGTTGCAGGCCGGTGCCTTGACCACCACCTTTACGGCCTCTCAGGGACTTCTGTTAATGATTCCCAATATGTATAAAATTGCCGGTGAATTGAATCCTACCGTATTCCATGTGGCCGCCCGCTCTCTGGCTGTTCAGGCCTTGTCGATTTTTGGCGACCACAGCGACGTGATGGCTACGCGTCAAACCGGTTTTGCTTTAATGCCTTCCGGAAATGCTCAGGAGGTTATGGATTTTGCCTTGCTGGCTCAGGCGGCCAGTCTGGAATCCCGCGTACCTTTCCTGCATTTTTTCGATGGCTTCCGCACCTCGCATGAAATTCAGAAAATCGAACAGTTGAGCGAAGACGACATGCGGGCCATGATCGATGACGAACTGGTACGCAAGCATCGTGAACGCGCCTTGAACCCGGACAAACCGTTCATTCGCGGAACGTCGCAAAATCCGGATGTGTACTTTCAGGGACGTGAAACCGTAAATCCTTATTACCTGAAAACACCGGAAATCGTCCAGAAAGTAATGGATAAGTTTGCCAAATTGGTCGGGCGCCAATATCATTTGTTTGATTATGTCGGTCATCCCGAGGCAGAGCGGATTATCGTTCTGATGGGTTCCGGTGCCGAAGCCGCGCACGAAACCGCCGAATATCTGGCCAGCAAGGGCGAAAAAGTCGGCATCATTAAAGTGCGTCTGTATCGTCCGTTCTCCATCAAACATTTCATCCAGGCTTTGCCCAAAACCACCAAAGCGATTGCTGTGCTGGATCGTACCAAAGAACCGGGTTCCGCCGGCGAACCGCTCTATCTGGACGTGGTGGATGCCTTGTTTGAATCTCAGACCAATGGCGAATTGCCTTTTGACTTCCCGAAAGTTATCGGCGGACGTTACGGTCTTTCTTCCAAAGAATTCACCCCGGCTATGGTTAAAGCCGTTTTTGACGAATTAAACAAAGACAAACCGAAGAACCACTTCACCGTGGGAATTATCGACGACGTGACCAACACCAGCCTGGATTGGGATCGTAGTTTCTCCATCGAACCGGACGATGTGTTCCGTGGCATGTTCTACGGATTGGGTTCTGACGGTACGGTTGGGGCGAACAAAAACTCCATCAAAATTATCGGCGAACAGACCGACAATTACGCTCAGGGTTACTTTGTGTACGATTCCAAAAAGTCGGGTGCCATCACCATTTCGCATTTGCGTTTTGGAAAGCACCCCATTCGTTCTACCTATCTGGTACACAAAGCGAACTTTATTGCCGTGCATCAGTTCGTTTTTCTCGAAAAATACAATGTTCTGGAAAATGCGGTGGAAGGCGCCACTTTCCTGTTAAACACGCCGTATCCCAAAGAAGAAGTTTGGGATAAATTACCGCGCGTCATTCAGGAAGAAATCATCAATAAAAAGTTGAAGTTTTACGTAATTGACGCTTACGAAGTGGCCAAGAAAACCGGCATGGGTGTGCGCATTAACACCATCATGCAAACCTGCTTCTTTGCCATCAGTGGTGTTCTTCCAAAGGACGAGGCAATCGAGAAGATCAAGGACGCCATCAGGAAGACCTATAGCCGGCTGGGTGAAGCTGTCGTGGAAAAGAATTTCGTCGCTGTCGATGCTGCCTTGTCACATCTGCACAAGGTGGATGTGCCGACTGCTGCAACCAGCACTTTTGAATTGCCTCCGTTGGTACCGCCGGATGCGCCGGAATTCGTTCAGAAGGTGACTGCGGAGATTCTTGCCGGTCGTGGCGATCAGCTTCCGGTCAGCATGATGCCGGACGATGGGACCTTCCCGAGCGGCACGAGTCAATACGAAAAGGCCAACATTGCCATGGACGTCCCCGTGTGGGATCCGGATCTGTGTATCCAATGTGGAAAATGTGTCCTGGTGTGCCCTCACGCTGCTATTCGTGCCAAGGTGTATGATGGCAAGTTGCTTGAGGATGCTCCCCCGACCTTCAAGTCAGCAGAACCCCGCTGGAAAGAATTCAAGGGTAAGGGCCTCAGGTATTCGCTCCAGGTGGCCG
>CAYXUS010000199.1:0-14089 GCA_964468415.1 uncultured Caldithrix sp. | reverse complement strand
CTCAATGTCAAAGAACTGTTCTTATTTCTAACCTGAATTTTCAGGCTGGGGATAACTATGCCCCTATCTAATTGTTTTGCTTCTTCCCCCTCTTAACATCAAGCCTTTTGTCAAATTATTTGGTAAATAGAACTTCTGTAGTTCTTAAATTTAACTCTAATTTATTCAACCCTCCTCCTGCTTTAGTAATTTTGCAGAAGTCTTTTAATTAGAAACGGTTATTTAAACGCATAGCTACGATTAGGTGCTAAATCGTCTTCGAATATGATAAACTCGGACAATTTTTTCTGACGAAAATTATTTAAAATAATCGCTTCTTGTTCTTCGAAAAAGCGATGTATTTTGCACAAATTAACAAGAGGACAAATGGAAGGATTCACCAAACATTCGTTTATGGTAGAATTGTAATCCATTGCTTCGAGAATGTCCATGACGGAAATGTACTGCGGATCTTTTTTTAGGAAAATACCGCCATACTTTCCCTGAACGGTTCCGATTAAATTGGATTGGCGCAATTGGAAAACGATTTTACTGGCGAATGATTTTGGAATGATGAGTTTTTTGGTAATCTGGGAAAGAGACACCGGGCCTTTGGAAAATTTACCGGCCAGGTAAGCACAGATGCGTAAAGCGTAGTCGTATTCTCGTTTGATTAACACATTTTTCATTTGTGAAATAACACTCACTTGGTAATGTATTACCCGAACGGTATAATATAAATGCCTTTTTTTTATCTTGCAAGAGGTTTGAGCAAAAATTTTTGTTTGACAAATGGGGCGACTTTTGGTACGGAAAAACGATTTTTTTTGCTGCCGGTGTATTTGATTCTTCGCATAAAATTCCTATTTTACGCCTACGTGCAACCTTTGGTGATTTTTTACGTTTTTAGAAAAAAACTATTTTGGAGAGAAAAAATGTTACGACGTATTTTCCCTGTACTTTTTGCTCTTGCACTGATCGCCTCGTGCACCACCCGTGTTAATGAAAGCATCGTTATCCCGGACGGTAAAACGATTCACAAGGATCTGTTGACGATTAACGGCGATATTCGCATCGGGAACAACAGTATTGTGGATGGCAATTGTAAAAGTGTAAACGGCCGAATTGTGGTAGGAGAAAACAGTGCGGTCGGCGATATTAAATCGGTGAACGGGGCCGTAAGTATTGGTAAAAACAGCCGGGTCAAGAAGAAAATTGTGGTAGTGAACGGCTCGGTAGAAGTTGACAGTCAGGCTGTGGTGGTCGGCGATGTGGCGACGGTTAACGGTTCGGTTACTTTGACCAATGCCCGTTTGCTTTCCGATTTGGTAACGGTGAATGGCGACTTGTATTTTAAAGATCACTCGCAAGTTTTGGGCGATGTTATTGTTAAAGGCAATAGTAAAAAGGATGAGAAGAGAAGAATTGACATCTTTTTGAATGACGGTTCTGTGGTCAAAGGCAACATTCGTGTAAATGCTAAAAACACGCAGGTGCTGGTTCACATGCGTGGCAACAGCAAAATCGAAGGCGATGTAATTGGTGCGGAATTGGTGTACGATTAGCGAAAGATCGCTGTGTCCTTTTGGGCATAAAAAACACTGATGCTCAACGTTGTTCGGTGTTCCGGCCCGGAGGGGCTTAGGAACCCTGCACCGGAACTTGCATTTGGCCGTTACGAAAGCTGATTCCCCGGGAAAAAGCCCGGGCACATTGTCGTGGGGCACGGTCGTACCCGGCTTCTATCAATAGCCCGGCCATCTCACAGTCACGCCCCGGCATTCGGTAGCGGGGTAGTTAATCATTGCCCGGCGATGAATCGCATCGTTCTAAAACAATTCTTTTAACTCGGTAAAGCGGTTCAGTTTAAAAAAACGATTGTCAACCGCTTTGATGGGTTCGTCGTCCAATTTCCATGTGTCCCGGTAGGGAATGTAAACGGCATACATGCCCACGCGCAATGCGGGATTGATATCCGACTTCGGACTATTACCTACCATGCACGTTTCTTCTGCCTGCCATTTGTGTTTGGCCAGAATTTCCCGATACACACTGTCTTCTTTTTCAGGAACAATGAAGTAGCCATCTACAATTTCGTGAATGCCGGCATTGATGATTTTTTGTTCCTGCTCTTTAAACTCTCCTTTGGTCAGCACATAAAGTCGGTATTTATCTTTCAAATAATTCAACGTGTCAATCACGCCATCAAACAACAGGGGCTTACGGTTGGGGTGTTCTTTAAAGCGTTGAACGATTTTCTCGAAAGCCTTTTGATCGATGACCTTGTCGTGATTTTCATTCAATGTTTCCAGAATCCAGACAAAGTTGTGGCTGCCGTAGCCGCGTTCGCGTACCACCTGCAATTCCAGACGATCGAATTCTTCCTGAATGGTCTGACGATCAAACCCGGCCTTTTCGAACAAGTCGAAAAGTTCATCGGTGGCACGAACATAATAGACGTTGTTTTCCCAGAGTGTGTCGTCCGCATCGAACAGAATTTGTTTAATGAAAGAAAGCTTCAAAGTACCTCCGCAACTAAAATGTGAAGTGCAAAACTAAGAAATTTCTCGACATGCTTCAAAATATTTAATGGGGAATGCGCAGGCATTTAAAATTTTTGGTTTCTTATCAGGAAAGCGGGAAAATTATCGGAAAAAATGCGTTCAAAACTTGCATTGAATGGTCAGGTTCATTAAATATTTCCCAATGAAAATTTGAAAATGTTAAATTTGTGTCCGGAAAATTAGTGGCGAGAAAATAGGGCACAATATTTTTTGTTTTCTACGCAGGATGCGTAAAAAATAACCCATTGTACCCTGTTCCCGCATAATGCTTGGTAAAGTGCTTTTTTGACATCCGAGATGTTTAGGAAGGAGCTAAAGATGTACCAGCTAAGGCAAAAGATCGGATTTTTTGCGGGACCCATTGTCTTTATTGTTCTTCTCTTTCTGCCCCCCGGGAAGGGGCTATCTCCGGAGGCGCTCAAAGTGGGCGCCATTGCTTCGCTAATGACCATCTGGTGGATTACCGAGGCCGTACCCATTCCTGCCACGGCGTTACTGCCTTTGGCATTGTTTCCTGCCCTGGGAGTTCTTTCGGCCAAAGAGGCTTCGGCTCCTTATGCGCACCATTTGATTTTTTTGTTTTTAGGGGGCTTTTTAATTGCCATTGCCATGGAAAAATGGAATTTGCACCGCCGGGTGGCCCTGTACACCATTCGTATGGTCGGCTTTAGTAGCAAACGCATTATTCTGGGCTTTATGGTGGCCACGGGCTTTCTTTCCATGTGGATTAGCAATACCGCGACTACGATGATGATGGTGCCCATTGGCCTGGCTGTTATCAAAGAAACCGTTGAATTTATTAAAAAGCACGATGCCCTGCACATCGATACCGACCGCAAGAATTTTAATTTTGGTATTGCGCTCATGTTGGGCATTGCCTACGCGGCTTCCATTGGCGGGGTTGCCACCATTATTGGTACACCGCCCAATACCATTTTGATCGGCTTTATTGAACAAACCTACAAAACACAGGTTACGTTCGGGCAGTGGATGCTCTTCGGGGTGCCTTTGTCCATTGTGATGTTGTTTATTGCCTGGGTCTATTTAACGCGTTTTGCCGCGCCGCCGGAAATTGACGAACTCCCCGGGGGAAAAGAATTGTTAGACCGGGAAATTCACAAATTAGGCAAAATGAACAAAGGCGAAAAATACGTTCTGGTGGTGTTTAGTTTGGTGGCGCTTTTGTGGATATTGCACGGCATTTTCCCTGTTGGGCCAAAAACAATTCACGATGCAACCATTGCAATGGCCGGAGCGATTCTTTTATTTCTTTTTCCGGTTGATTGGAAAAAAGGCATTTTTGTTCTCGAATGGAAATCGGCGGTGCGCCTGCCCTGGGATGTGATTTTCCTTTTTGGTGGGGGACTGGCACTGGCCAAGGGCTTTGCGGCCAGCGGTCTGGCCAAATGGATCGGGGAACAACTGATAATGTTGCAATCATTGAATCTCATTTTGATGATTCTGCTGGTTGTTATGCTGGCCATGCTTTTAACGGAAGTTACCTCGAACACGGCCACGGCTGCGATCATCGTGCCGGTAATGGGAAGCGTGGCAATTGCTCTGCATGTGCATCCGTTTTTGTTAATCATTCCTGCGGCGGTGGCCGCAAGTTACGCGTTTATGCTGCCGGTGGCTACACCGCCCAATGCCATTGTGTTCGGGAGTGGCTATTTGTCCATTCCCAAAATGGCACGCATCGGGGTAATTCTGAACATTATCGGGACCATTTTGATTACCATCATGGTAAAATTTGTTTTACCTTTAATCTGGAATTTGCAAACGCCGGTGGGCTTAAAATAGCAAGTGTACCGGGAAGTTGAATGAGAAACTAAAAAACGGGGATGGGTAAATGCAAACGCTGATTATCGTTACCGCAACGTTTTTGGGTTACATTCTCATGTACCATTTGTACGGGAAGTATCTGGCCCGGGCGATTTTCAAATTGTCCGATTCCGCTCCCGTGCCTTCGAAACAGTACGAAGACGGGGTAGATTTTGTACCAACCAAAAAGGAAATCATTTTCGGACACCATTTCACTTCTATTGCCGGGACGGGGCCCATTGTAGGGCCGGCCATTGCCATTATTTGGGGGTGGGTGCCGGCGTTGATCTGGGTGTTTATTGGCTCGATCATTATGGGAGCGGTCCACGATTTTGGCGCGCTGGTTATTTCCATGCGCAATCAGGGAAAATCCATTTCCGAATTTACTTCCAAATACATTAATGCGCGCACCAAATTTTTCTTTTTTATCATTGTTTTTTTGGCGCTCTGGATCGTAATTGCCATTTTCGGATTGGTGATTGCCATAATTTTTGACATTTTTCCCAGTTCTGTTTTGCCAGTGTGGCTACAAATTCCCATTGCCATGTATTTGGGCTATTTAATCTACCGCAAAAAGAAGCATGTGATCGGTTACTCCGTGCTGGCTGTACTGGCCTTGTATGCCACGATGATTCTGGGGGCGTACCTGCCGCTGCAAATGCCCAAGTTGTTTGGCATTCCGCCCACGGGGATTTGGGCCGTCATTTTATTGATTTATGCCTTCTGGGCCTCCGTGCTGCCCGTGACGACGCTTTTGCAACCGCGTGATTTCATCAACGCCTACCAGTTGCTCATTGCTATGATTTTAATGTATGCGGGAATTTTGGTCGCTTCTTTGGGCGGACATTTGCCGATGGTGGCTCCGGCCGTGCAGATGAATCCTCCGGAAGCTCCGCCTCTCTGGCCCTTCTTGTTTATTACCATTGCCTGTGGTGCCATTTCCGGATTCCATTCTCTGGTGGCCTCCGGCACATCATCCAAACAGGTACGGAACGAAAAAGACGCTTTGTTTGTCGGCTACGGTTCCATGCTCATGGAAGGTGCCCTGGCCACGCTGGTCATTGCTGCTGTGGGAGCAGGCATTGGCCTGGGATATGTGACCAAGGACGGGCAAACCCTTTTTGGTTTGCAGGCGTGGAGTACTCATTACGCCTCGTGGACAGCGGCTGCGGGTCTGGGCTCGAAAATTGCAGCCTTTGTGACCGGCGCTGCCAACTTTATCACTTCGTTGGGAATTCCCAAAAATATTGCCATTGTTATTATGGGAGTATTTGTTGCTTCGTTTGCCGGAACCACGCTGGATACGGCCACGCGCATTCAACGCTACATTATTAGTGAATTGGCCATGGATTTGAATGTTCCTGCATTAAGCAAGCGTTACGCGGCAACGGCTTTTGCCGTGATTACGGCCGGGCTGCTGGCTTTTGCCAGCGGAGCCAATGGCGCCGGTGCTTTGACTTTGTGGCCTATGTTTGGCGCGGTGAACCAGACTCTGTCGGCACTGGCCTTAATCATCATCACGCTTTATTTGCGTAAACTGGGTGGATGGAAATGGCTGGTCAGTGGAATACCGGCCTTGTTTATGGCCGTAATGACCTTATGGGCCAGCCTGATGAATGAGAGCCGGTTTATTTCGACCAGGAAAATTTTGCTGGAAACGATTAATGGGGTCATTATTTTATTGGTGGTGTGGATTGCCGTGGAAGGAATGATTAAATTCTTTTCTGTGACCAAGGAAGCGGCAAAAAGTGCGGAGGGCGGAGCTCAGTTGTGATGGCAAAATTTTTAAAAAAATTGAAAGAAGAATGGCAAACCTGGGAAGAATATTTCCGCTCGAAGGCTACCGATACGCTGGAATGGGAAACAGCCGAGCTGGAGCACATTCTTGCCTTGCTCACTTTCGGCTATTGGGTAGGATTTCCGGCACCTCCTATCGGGATTAGCCTGGAATTGCTACCGCACATGGAAAAAGAATTAACTGCCATGATTCAAAAAGTAGAGTTGGCCAGCGCTCCGCTTTCGCAACTATTTTCTCATTTTGATGTGGATTAGTCATGCGCACGGTTTTTTTTCTGGGTAAAGGTGGCGTCGGTAAATCGACTCTGGCGATTTTAAGCGGACTGTGGCTGGCCCACCAACAAAAGGACGTGGCCTTAATTTCTCTGGATCGGGCACACAATTTGAAAGACATTCTGGGGCCTGCTCCGTTACCCAAACGGCTGAAAGTTGTGGAAGCCAATCTGGATGAATTTGTGCAAAATTATCTCAGGGAAACGGAAAAGCAATTACGGAGAAATTACACCTATTTAACGGCCCTGAATCTGGAAAATCATTTTAAAGTTTTGCGCTACGCACCGGGAATGGAAGAATATGCCCTGTTGCTGGCCTTTTGGCAATTTAGCACAGCGTTTTCGGCAAAAGATTATTTGATTTTCGACATGCCGCCCACAGCATTGGCCCTGAAATTTTTTGGTCTGCCTGCTGTCTCCCTGGTTTGGTTGGAGCAATTGTTGGGACTGAGAGATGAAATTTTGAAAAAGAAAGAGATCATCAGTAGTGTAAAACTGGGCCGAAGTGTGAAAGAAACCGACAAGGTGAAAAACAGTTTGTTAAAGCAGAAAGAACGATACCAACGATTGCTTCGCTTTTTTCGGGAGAAAGAGGAGTGCAAAATAAATATTGTGAGCAATGATGATCCGGTTTCTTTGGCGGAGTCGGGACGCATTGCCGAATTTTTCAGGGAACTTTCCGTCGCGCCACACGCTTTAATTGTAAATAAACGGAGAGATGGCTCTCCCATGAAAGACATCCCAAAAGCATTGCAAACAATTGGCCGAATTACTTTGCCCGCGGAGTCCGTGCCACTGGTTGGCAAAGAAGTGCTGCAACAATTTTTGACTAAAAACTACGCCGAAATTCGCCGTATGCTTCTGGATGAATAAAATAGCAGAATTTGCAGAACCGGAAACTTTACGCCTTTGCTTGCTTTTACGTCAGGGAACCATTCATCCCGGGTGAATTTAGGAAATTCAAGGGAAGCAAAGCGGCCTTTGTACAGGCTGGAAAGCGGCGCTCAACCATTGATTTAATTTCACACGTTTGTCTAATGTTTTGAAGTTTGCGCACGAAAATATTAAGGTTTAATAAAATTACGGTGTCTCTGTGTTTTCAGAGTAGATGTAAATATGAAAAAATTATCCACAATTTTAATCATCATCATCGCTTTCTCCGGCTTTATTCAAGCCCAACAGTTGGATATTCGTCGTTACAATGTGCAGGATGGACTCATTCAGTCGCAGGTCACCGGGGTGGTTCAGGATAATGATGGTTTTATCTGGATTACCACGGTAGGGGGCATCTCTCGTTTTGACGGGGTTACGTTCAAGCGCTTTACCAAACGGGATGGGCTGGCCCAGAATTATGTAACCTGCGTTTTTAAAGACGACAGTGGAACAATTTGGCTGGGGCACACGCACGGTAAAATAACCTATTTTAATCCGTCCGATTTGAATTTTAAAACCTTGACTTTAACCGTCGATAACAAACCGATCCGAAAGGGCGACATAACAAAAATTTACCGGGAACCGTCCGGCCGCTTGTGGGTTTCTACACTGGGGCGGGGAGTATTTTATTACGAGAACAATCAATTCCACCGAATTTCCTACAAAAAAAATGGTTTGCAGAGTGATTTCGTCTTCGATATGCTCATCCGCAACAATGGGGACGTTCTTTTTGCCACCGCCTTTGGCCTTTCGGTGCTTCACACAAAAAATTTGACGGATTCGGTTAAGCTGGATTCCGTAAAATTTCCGCAAAATTACAAACCCTACTTGCTGAGTCTGGCGGAAGATTCCGCAGGGAATGTGTGGATTGGTACGGGAGATTACGGCGTTTTTTACTATCAAACCGACGGAAAATTTTTCCATTTTAACAAACGCAATGGCTTTAAAGAAAACAGCGTTTACCAGATTTACATCGATCGCCAACAGAACATTTGGTTCTTTAACTACAAAAACGGGGCATTCCGACTTCGTGCGGCCGACTGGGCCAAACGAAGGTTCAGACTTGAACAATTCTCCACAGAACAGGGGCTTTACGCCGATGAGCTGAATGTCATTTATCAGGATAAGGAAGGAAACTATTGGTTCGGTTACAATGGGTTTGGTCTGGCTCAGTTGCGTGACGATGCAGTGCAGTATTTTAATTTTTCCGATGGACTTTCGGGAAGTGTGGTCTGGAGTATTTGGACCGATGGGCATGAAGCTATTTTTGGGGCGGACGACGGATTAATCCGCTATAATCTGAAAAGCCGCAAATACAAATACATCAAAGATGTTAACGGAACCCCCTTGACCAGTGTGATGCAGATTGCCCCGGACAAACGAGACAGTCGTGTGCTTTGGCTGGTGTCTTTTGGCAACGGCGTGTTTAAATTCAACCGAAAAACGGGCAAAATTACGCGCTTTAAATTCCCAAAGAACATTTTCCCGGAAAATATCTACACCTTTGTGCAGGATGCACAGGGAAGAATGTGGTTTGGTAGCCTGTTTCAGGGAATGATTCTTTACGATCCTGAAGCACATACCTTTAAACATTTTACGCGGAAAAACACCAAGGTCCTAAGCGACAGTGTGGCTGTTTTGTACATAAATCGATCGGGCACCTTGTGGATTGGCACCGAAGATGCCGGTCTGCTATCGTACGACGGAAAAGAGTTCCATCTTTATGCGCCTCAAACCGGCTATCCCCTGAAAGGGATTACCAACATTACCGAAGATGCTCAGGGAAATTTGTGGATAATTACCAGCTCTGACGAGCTGCTTATGTTCGACGGTAAGAAGGTGCACGATTTTACCAGCACGAGCGGTTTGGATCAGGAATCGCTGTATTCCATTGCTTTCTGGAGAGATGAACTGTGGATTGGAACGAATCGGGGGGTAGCCCATCTGGATAAAAATGCCCGTTCCTTTATTCATCTCGGAACGCAGGAGGGATTCCGCATTTCGGAAACCAATGAAAAAGCGGTCTTCATTGCACGTGACAGCACTTTGTGGTTCGGAACTATTCATGGCGCGGTAAGAATCGATCCCCGAAAGTTTGACGAGTTTTATTACGTGCCCAAAGTTAAAATTACCGACATAAAAATCTTTTTAAAAGAGGCGAAATTACCACCCGACCATAAACTTTCTTACCAGAAAAATCATCTTACGATTTTTTTTACCGGGTTGTATTTTAAAGTACCGGAATGGGTACGCTATCAATACAAATTGGATGGCTTCGATTCGGAATGGTCGCCACCCGTTCCCGATCGTTTTGCCACGTTTTCTTATTTGCCTCCCGGTAATTACACATTTAAAGTCCGCGCTTCGATGGATGGCGAGCATTGGTCGGAAACACCGGCGACCCTTTCTTTTATCATAACCCCGCCGTTTTATCGTACCTGGTGGTTTATGGGCGTGGCATTGCTCAGTATTATTTTGGCCATTTTCGGAGCTGTGCGCTACCGGGAATTACAAAACCGGCAAATCCGGAAAATGCTGGAAAGGAAAGTAGCCGAGCGTACCGAAGCTTTACAGAAAGAGAAAGAAGAAGTGGAGCGCGCCTTTAAAGCATTGAATGAAAGTGAGAAAAAGTTCCGAACCTACACCGAATCGACCAGCTCGGGAATTTACATCCATCAGGAAAACAAATTCAAATATGTCAACCGTGCCGCACAGCTTATTTCGGGCTATACGACCGAAGAGCTTTACAAAATGAATGTGTGGGAGCTTTTGTACGAAGAAGACAAGCCGTTGGTTAAAAAATATTTTAAGAAACGTCTGAGCGGTAAGTTGGAAGTACCCGACCGCTACGAGTTTCGCATTGTAACCAAGAGCGGTGAGATAAAGTGGCTTGATTTTTCCGGGCGCATCATTGAATACGACGGAAAACCGGCCGTTCTTGCCACGGTTTTCGATGTGACCGATCGTAAAATTGCCGAGCAAGAATTGATGGCGGAAAAGGAGCGGTTGTCGGCCACGCTGGGGGCCATTGCCGATGGCGTAGTGGCGGTTAACAAGAACCAGCGCATCATTCTTTGCAACCGGCAGGCGCGCAAGATGTTATTGCTTTCGCGGGAAAAAGAGCATCTGGAGGCTCTGCGTTTTTCCGATTTCTTCAGAATTTTCGATGAAAAAAACGGAGAACCTTTGCCCAATCCTCTGGATGAATTATTCAAGACCAAAGGGAACATTCAGATCGATCGCGTTGCCTATTTAGTCAATAAACAAGACCATCGTTATTTGATTGAGTATTCCATTGCCCCGATCAAAAACGAAGAAAGCGTGTTAATCGGCGCGGTTATCGCCTTTAGGGATATCACCGAAAAAAGGCGCATGGAACAGGAATTGTTGAAAAGCCAGAAGCTGGAATCGATTGGGGTGCTGGCCGGAGGCATTGCGCACGATTTCAATAATTTTCTGACGGCTATCATGGGTAACTTATCCCTTATGCGCATGCGCATTAAAGAAGATCAGAAATTGTTGCAGCGGGTGCAAAGTGCCGAAAAAGCGGCGGTACGGGCTCAGGAACTTACCCAGCAATTGCTCACCTTCTCCAAAGGCGGGGCACCGATTAAACGTCATACAAATCTGGAAGAATTGGTGCGTGATTCGGCCGAGTTTGTATTGAGCGGCTCTAATGTGCAGTATGTTTTAACGGTGGATGAAAAATTGTTCGATGTAGAAGTGGACGCCGGGCAGATAAGTCAGGTAATTCAAAATCTAATAATCAATGCCGATCAGGCCATGCCGAATGGCGGCACCATTTACATCAAATTAACGAACATGGTAGTGGAAAAGGGGATGGCCTTACCGTTAAAACCCGGTAAGTATGTGAAGCTGATTGTCGAAGATACCGGCATCGGTATTCCTCAAAAATATTTGAGCCGCATTTTTGATCCTTTTTTTACGACCAAGCAAAGCGGAAGCGGATTAGGCTTAGCGACTTCGTTTTCCATTATTGCCAAGCACGATGGCCACATCGAAGTGCAATCGGAAGTGGGCAAGGGAACGCGATTTACCATTTATTTACCGGCCAGTGAAAAAGCTGCCCGGAAGCCCAAGGGAAAAACAGAAAAGTTAAGTCCAAAAACCAAACGGGCAAAAAATGGTTTGGTGTTACTCATGGACGACGAAGAAATGATTCGGGAGATTGGCACCGAGCTCCTCTCCCAATTCGGCTACCTGACAATCCATGCCATCGATGGCAAACAGGCACTTAGCCTTTACAAAAAGTTGAAGGAAGACGGTCAGGAAATCGATTTTGTTATTATGGACCTGACCATCCCCGGAGGTATGGGGGGCAAAGAGGCAATCAGTGAGCTGCTAAAATACGATCCTCAGGCCAATGTTATCGTTTCCAGCGGATATTCCAATGATCCGGTTATGGCTCAATACGAAAAATATGGTTTTAAAGGGTGCCTGCAAAAGCCTTTCAATTTGCAGGAATTGGGACAGGTACTTGAACAACTGGGTTTTGCCTGATTTTGACTAATAACCCTGATCGGTCAATGTAGGATTCTGAGATGCTTTGACGGCCAATTCGTCGCAGCGCTCGTTTTCCGGGTGACCGGCATGTCCTTTTACCCAGACAAAGCGTACCTTGTGCCGTTGCAATTGGGTAAGTAAACGTTGCCACAAATCGATATTTTTTGCAGCCTCTTTTTTATTGCGCATCCAATGGTTTTTTGCCCATTTGTTAAGCCAGCCTTTATTAATGGCATCTACAATATATCGTGAATCGGAATAAACCGTTACTTCACAGGGCTCTTTTAAGGCTTCCAGCCCCTGAATTATGGCCATGAGTTCCATGCGGTTATTGGTCGTTTGTTTGTAACCGGCCGATAATTCTTTGGTGTGCCCCTGATATTTAAGAATGGTTCCGTAGCCTCCCGGTCCGGGATTCCCGGAGCAGGCACCGTCCGTGAAAATTTCTACTTTTTTCAAATGTATTCCTGTTCTTTATTTTTTCTTGATAATATCTTTGTACCACAACCGCCGCCCTTGTGCGCCCAGATAACCGGCATAGGTGTTGCGCACATCGGTTACGGAAATAAAAGCATTGGGATCGAAATTACGTACAATATCGAGTACCTGTTTTACCCGTTTGCGGGGTGCCACCACGTACAGAAAATCCAGCGTTTCTTTTTGTCCCTTGGCGGGGATAGTTGTTACGCCAAAGCCTTCTTCCCGCAAAAGCATGCTCAACGCCCGCAAATCATCGTGGGTAACAATTTGAATGGCCTGGGTGCCAATGGCCAATTTGTTCTCCAGGGTAATCCCGAAATAATTGCCCAAAGCGAACCCCAGTCCATAGGCAACGTAGCATACGGCATTGCTTAAATTGTGTAACACCTGCGTAATGGCGACCAACCAGATGATTACTTCGAAAAAGCCTAAAAAACCGGCAGCCAGACGGTTCCCCCGCGATATCATGATAATGCGAATGGTGCCAAGGCTTACGTCGGTTACGCGGGCACAGCAAATGAGCAACGGGATAATGAAATAATGGAGCAGAATGTCATGGCTCATGGCTTATCCCCGTTTTTTTCGGCAACTAACTTAACAAATTTTGAGCTAACAAAAAATTGTATTTTTTAGGCAAAGATGGGATAAACCTCAAAATATTTTACAAAACTTTAACAAAATAGATTTGAAAATTTCTGAAAAGTTACGTAAATGCTCCGATTAAATGGAAATGGAAATTTCCTAAGGCCTGTTTGAAAAATGAAATTCGGATTTTTGTTTGTGCCGAATATCATTGAAGAAAATCAAATGATCCGTATTTTTATTTTGTTGTTGGGTAATTTTAAAGAAAGGAAAAGTATGCGCCGTTTTGTTATAGTCACCATTATTTTGTTTCTGTTTCTGGCAGAATTGGTGTTGGCCAATTCGTTTGTCGGTTACAAAAAGAACGTAGTTTCCATTAAGATTTCGGCAGACAGGGCCCACCAAATCGATCCGTCATTATTTCGGAAAGGCCTAACCGGGGTGTCCGGGGTGGATGCTTTAAATGCTCGGTTAGGCGTGGCTTACGTCAAATCTTTCTTTAAAATTTCTCCCAAATTCTTAAATCGCAATACGCAAGAATTAACGCATTGGCTTTTGCTCTATTTCCCGCAAGAAATCGATCCGGTAGATATCAGCGAACAGTACAAAGCACTATCGGATGTAATCTCTGCCGACCCGATTGCGATTCACACAGTTTACAAAACGCCGGATGATGCGCGTTATGGCGATCAATGGCACATAAATCAGAGTAACGATGCGGACATCGACGCTCCGGAGGCCTGGGACGTGGCCACGGGAGACACCTCGATTATTGTCGCCGTTCTGGATACGGGGATAGAATGGTGGCACGAAGACCTGGCCGGTGCTCAGGCCGACAAAACCGACCGAACAAGCATCAAAGGGAATATTTGGATTAACGAAGACGAACTGTCGGATACCGATAGTAATGTGGATGAAGATGGAAATGGTTATGCGGACGATTGGGTTGGTTGGGATTTTGTAACCGGTAATCCTCAGCTTTTAAATCTTGGGGATGATTACGACGTGGCCGACAATGATCCGAGTGATGGAGAAGGCCACGGGACCCATTGCGGTGGCAATGTTGGTGCCATTAACAACAATGGCATCGGCGTGTGTTCTGCAGCCGGTGGCTGGGGAACGGATGCCGCCGGTAAT
>CAYXUS010000198.1:0-32979 GCA_964468415.1 uncultured Caldithrix sp. | reverse complement strand
TTAGTGTTTTCATAGTGTGCGAGTTTCGTTCTTTCAAACTGTTCCATCCAAGGAATTCATCCGAGCACCTGCCTTTCCTAACAACAAACTCACCCATTAACACCGGGCTTCAGCCCGGTGACCAAAGCAACTACAGCCGATAGAAAGAACCGCTTCAGCGGTTTCTCTGGAGACCAACCTCTGCCGTTCCCACCGCACCAGCCAAGGAATTCATCCAAGCACCAGCCGCTCTTACCGCCCACTTATTCATTAACACCGGGCTTTAGCCCGGTGGACTGAGCCCGAATAAAACGCTCATACTCCTCCGTAAAACTTACTCTCTTATGATGCTTTTCCTGATTCGAAATATTGAATCTGTTTGGCAAAAATTTTAAAGTTTTACTTTAACAATAACATGCGTTTTGTTTGCGAAAAACGCTTGCCGGTGGCGTTACCAACCGTCAGGCGGTAAAAATACAAACCACTGCCCCAATGGGCGGCATTCACGCGCAGCGTATGAGTTCCGGCCGGCAGCGTGGTATTGAGCAAACGGCACACACGGCGCCCGCGCACATCAAAAATTTCCAGGACAACATGGCTCCGCCGCGGCAGCACAAACGGAATGTGCGTCACCGGATTAAAAGGGTTGGGCCAATTGGGCCCAAGGGAAAAGTCCCGGACAAGGGCTTCCCGCCCCGGCTTCACTCCCGTAGGATCTCCCTTTAATTTAACCTGTCCAAATGCCGAGGGATCGCCGTAGGCCACGTCGCTGCTGCCCCACCAGGCCAGTTTGGCGTCGCGCTCTCCTCCGTTGTCGTCGTCGTTTAACTGCACTTCAAATCCAATGACCTTTTCGCTCTGGGCTTCCGTGCGCAACGTGCGCCAGGGGAAAGCGATTTCGGCCTGGTACCCGTCGTTTTGCAGCAGCACCTTGTAGCGCACGCCGCTTAGCGCGCCGTGCGCCTTTTCCAGAACGAGCGAATCCTGATAGGAAAAGCGGTAACGAAAATCGTCGTCATCGTAGTAGCTGTTTTTGCTGTTATCGGCATCAAAATACACCTCGAGATCATCGTCCTGGTACAAGGCTTCCGAATCGCGAACCTTTTTGTCGTCCAAAATGCGAATTAAAAGGTAAAAGTTGTCAAAATCCCAGGCGATTTTAAATCGGCCCGAAAAGTCCTGGGGCGAGGCAACGCTTCCCTGAATTACGTGCTCAAGGGTGTGCCAGGCAATATTCTGCCAGACAGCGTCTTCTTCTCCGTCTACCACGATGGGGCTGGCAACCGCCGGGCAGTAAATGCCGTCGTTTTGCGTAAAGGGCCTGGTTTGCACGACAATCTCGGGATTATTTGCGGACGTGTTTCCGGCAAAATCGCGGGCAACCACGCGAAAATGGTAGGTGAAATTTTCTTTCAAATTGTCTGCGTTCACCGAAAGTTTAGAGGTGCTGGTCAGGCGTTTCCCCTGCGCGTAAACATCGTAACCGGCAATGCCCACGTTGTCGCTGGCAGCCTGCCAGCTAAGCAGCACACTGTAGGAGGTAATTTCGCTGGCCTGCAAATTGGTGGGTGCGGTGGGCGCCTGCGTATCGAACAATTGTTCGTCCATCCATTGCAGGCGTTGGGCCAGCCAGTTTTTGAGATAAGCGATTTCTTCTCCGTAGGTGTGACCGATAAAGTAGTTAGGCCAAACATATTTTCCCAGAACCGGCCAGCGTTCAAAATTGCGTTGCTGTGCTTCGTTCAGGGTGTCGGCATAGCTGTCAATCAAGGCGAAAAGACGTTCCTGCGAGAGCAAATTCCCGCGCAAGTCCCGCCAGCGCCGCACCACGTGTTTGACAAAGATGCTGTCGGTCATGAATTTTTCCCACCAGAACGGCACCTGAAAAGGATCGTCCCAGCTTACAAACTGCGCATTGTGGTTAATGTACACCTGCCACCCCTGCGGGGAAAAGGCTTCGTAATAATCGGCATTGCCAAAAGCCAGATTAAAATCCCAAATCGGCCCGGCATGCAGGCGCGGATCGTCGCTGTCTTTATCCTTGTACAAATAGGCACTTAAACGATAGCCATCCACATTGCGCGAAATTTCGTTCAAAATAAAATAATCGACAAACGAATCCAGATCGACGAGCGGCCGGTAGCCCTGCTGTGCGTCCTGAAAATCGGGGCCCAGCATGGTTTTCTCAAAACGAAAGATGAAATCCTGAATGTATGTTTTTTGTTCGGCAACGATCTTGTCCGGCTTGGGATAATGGTACTGGTAATAAATCCGGTGGGGCGATTGCGGATACGGGGGAAACACCGAATACCACCCGTCCACTTCTTCCCCGGCCTTTTTGTCGATTTTGACGATGTACCCACCGGTCAAATCGTCTCCGGAAATCTCGTCCGGCTTCAGCTTGGAAATGGCCACGCGGTGCTTGTCGCGCTTTATTTTTTCCATTAAAATGTACACGCCGCGGTAGTCCCCGTTAAGCACCAGTTCACAAAAGCGCGTTCGGCTGGCGTAATGCCCCAAATCGCGTGCCAGGCGATAAATAAGCACATTGCGTATCAACGATTTGTCCGAATACGGACCGTTCAAAATCCAGTCGTTTTCTCTGGGCAGCCCTAATAATTCCACATTTAAATTCTCACCGTCGGCATCCTGAGTTTCCAGAGCGTACTGTTTTTTGGGGAACATTTGCGAGCTGGAGCCGCGCAGTTCGATGGCAATTTTCCCGTTGTAGTTATTCGGGGGATCGTTCACAAAATTGCGTTGCCCCGGGCCGTTGTAAATAATTTTCATGTCGGCCTTAATGCGGTAGGCATCGGGAATGGTTTGTCCGTGCGTATCGATGATGACAATGGGCAAATTGGAAGATTCGAAAGAAACATTTTGTGCGGCCAGAGCCGTGGCCACAAATAAAATGAGCATAAAACGTACTGTGCGCATAAGGTCCTTCTTTTTTACGGTTGCATGGGAAAAGTTTCGTCCAGCGGTTCCAGAGCCAGCTCCGTTAAAAATTTTGTAATGCGCTGGCACACCAAATCGAGGTAGCGCTTTCCTTTTTCGGCACTGGCCTTTTCCGCATTACCGACGGCGCAATGGTCGTTTAAAAGCCCGAAATTTCGGCTGGTTTTGGCCCAGCCTTTGTTCAGGGCCTCAAAACGGAATTTTTTACTCTGTCCGTTTCCCGCGTTTTCTTTTTCTACCAATCCGGGGTACAAATGCAGCGCCACAGAAGTTTCCAGTTCTCCGGCGTGGTCATCAAAGTTTTCGAAGATCTCTTCGTACTGATCTTCCCCCACCTGCCACCAGTTGATTAAAAACAAATGGACGTTTTCTTCGCATTGCAGCTGGCGAATTAGCGCTTTGAATTCATTGCCGCCGTGGCCGTTCAGGAGCACAATTTTCCGCACGCCGTAGTGCTTCAAACTGCGGACAAGATCGGTCACCAGGGCGTCCAGCGTACTTTGCCGAATGTGCATGGCAAAGGGGTAATCCATCAGGTTGCAGTCCACACCGTAAGGCAAGGCCGGTAAAAGAATAACTTTTTGGGTGCGCTGCCAGGCTTCTTGCACGCAGCGCCGCGCCACCTGCGTGGTGTGCAAAAAGTCCTGCCCATAGGGCAAATGCAAATTGTGGGGTTCCGTAGCACCGATCGGCAAAACGGCGACTTGCGGATGCATTTCCTTTAAACGCTTCAGGTTGGTCTGTGCCAAATTCCATTCTTCGATTTGCATGATGGTCAAATTCCTTTTTGTTTGCTTTCCGCTAATTTACGTTTTTCCCCCGAAAATTCAACTCATTCTTTATTCTGCCGATCACTTTTTGAAGGGAATTTGCCTTGTCGGTTATTTTTTCTAAATTAAAAGAATCTGTAACAAATAAAAAAAGCGGAGATGTCATGGAGAAACAGAACTTTACGGCGACCAATTTACTCTATCTTATTTTAGTGGCCATTATTTTTGTCGGCGGCTATTTCTTTTTGCGGGCCGCCTATTACTCCACCGCGCAAATGCCGTTTACGCAGGAAATTATTTTGATCGTTCTGGGCACGCTGGCCACCATTCTCATTACCGCTACCCTGCTCAACAAACAGACCGAAGTGGAATTGAAAAAAGAAGAAAATATCAAATATCTGGAACTCAAAACCGCCATTTACACTCAGTTTCTGGATCAGGTAGAGGCCATGCTGGAAAAGGCGGAAATTACGGACAAAGATTTCATCAAACTCAAAGCACAAACGCACAAACTGTCGCTGATCGCCAGCGAACAGTTTCTGGAACAGTACCAAAATTTTCTGAATGTTTTTATGGAAAGCTCGGAAGATGCCTATTTCAGTTCGATGGACATCAACAAAATTAATGAGGAGATTGCCAAGCTGTGTATTGAAATTCGGAAAGACCTGCTCAGCGATTCCACCCGGGAAAAAGAATCGCTCACCCAAAAGGCGGCTCGTCTGGTAATGCGCAACATGCGGGCATTAAAACTAAAAACCGAAGAAGAAGGCGGCCGAAAAACCGTTTCCCGGAAGCGTTAGCATTCCGCACAAAAAAAAAACGGTTGCCGGATTTTCATCCAACAACCGCTTTATCCTACCCTACCCGTTTTATTTTCGTTCTTTTTTTACTATCGGTGGCAATCACACTTTTTTTAGCCACCATTCACGAATTTTACCACCCATTTTTTCCAGCAGCACGTACAAAATGGGCACAATAACCAGGGTAAGCACCGTGCTGGTGGTTAAGCCACCGATTACCGCACGCGCCAACGGTGTCCAGTTTTCCGAACCGCTGCCCATTTTCAGGGCCAGGGGCACCATGCCCAGAATGGTCGTCGAGGCGGTCATCAGCACGGGACGCAGCCGCACACGGCCGCCTTCTTGTACGGCGCTCAGCAAATCGTAGCCTTTGCGCCGCAACTGGTTGATGTAATCGACCAGCACAATTCCATTGTTCACCACAATGCCCACCAGCATCACAATACCCACCAGAGCCATCACATCCAATTTGGTGCCCGTAATAAACAGCATGCCAAACACTCCGATTACCGAAAGCGGCACTGTGAACATGATGATAAACGGATCAAGGAGCGATTCGAATTCCGAGGCCATGATCATGTACACCAGCAAAACCGCCGCAAAAAAGGCGATGGTCAAATACATGAACGATTCGCGTTGATCTTTGGCCGTACCGCCGATGACCACCTGAAATTCGGAGGGAATGTGTGCCTGATCGATCACATGTTGAATTTTGCGCACGGCTGAAGAAAGATCGATGTCCGAAAGATCGCACCCCACCGAAACATAGCGCTGTTGATTCTCACGGTAAATGGTGCTGGGCGCGTGTGTCTCTTCAACGGAAGCAACCTGCTGCAATTGCACCATTTTCCCGCTAATCGTGGGAATAAGCAAGTGGCGCAAAGCCTCCTTGCTTTTGCGGTAGGGTTTCTCCAAACGCACCATGATGTCGTATTCGTCGCCCTTGTCGTAGAAGCGGGCGGCCACCTTGCCCTGAATGGCCGTAGAAATGATGTCAGCGACCTGCAAGGCAGAAAGTTTCAGGTCGTTTAGCCGTCGGCGATCGGGTACAATTAAAATTTCCTTACCGCCCTCTTTCATGTTCACTTCCACATCGACCAGGCCTTTGATCTTTTCCATCTCGCTTTTCAGCTTTTCCGCGATTTGTTTCGATTTTTCGATGTCGTTACCGAAAATTTTCACATCTACGGCCCGGTCGGACGAGAACATGTTGGTCTGCAAAAACTGGTAAGTGATGCCCGGCAACTGATCCAATTTTTGCCGTAAAACTTTTTCGATTTCCTCCTGGCTGCGCGAGCGCTCTTCCATCGGTTTCAGACGAATGCGAAAATTGATCGCTTCGCTTCCCGTACCTCCGAAAAAGGCGAAAATTCCTTCTCCCTGGCCGAACATGGCCAACACGTCGGTGGCTTCCGGAATGTCATCCTTAACGATTTTTTCCAGTTGCAGAACCGTTTTGCGTGTTTCATTGAGCGGCGTTCCTTTTTCGCGCAACACGGTTAGCGCAATAAAGCCCTGATCCGACTTGGGTAAAAAGTCACCGCCGATCACCCGGATGGTCAAAAGCGAAAGCGCAAACAAAACGGTGGTAGCCAGCAAGACTTTCGTCTTGTTTTGCAGCGACCAACGCAAAACACCGACGTACCATTCGGTCAAATTTTCCAGAAACTTCCCGATCTTCTCCTTGAATTTCTTCAGGCGCTGCCGTGGCATTTCGCTTTCCAGCCGCAAAATGCGCGAGCCGAGCATGGGTACCAGCGTTAAAGCAATGATCAGTGAGGCAAACAAACTGAACGTAATGGTTACCACCATATCGTTAAACAACTGTCCGGCAATGCCCGGCACAAACAAAACGGGCAAAAACACGCCGATGGTAGTCAGTGTGGAAGCGGTAATGGCCATAGCCACCTCGGTTGTTCCGGTGTTGGCGGCCGTTACAAGGTCTTCCCCCATTTCCCGATGCCGGTACACATTTTCCAGCACCACAATGGAATTATCGACCAACATCCCGATGGCTAAGGCCAGCCCGGCCATTGAAATGATGTTTAACGTCAAATGGGCCAGCATCATCACCGCAAACGTAGAAACCACCGAAATGGGAATGGCCAGTCCCATAATGATGCTGCCGCGAATGTTGCGCAAAAAGAAGTAAATAACGGCAAAGGCAATGAGAAAAGCCAGAAGCGCCGTGTCGCCCAGGTTGCCAATGGCACTCATGATGTATTCCGATTGGTCGTACACCATGCGCAATTGCACATCCCGCGGCATCATTTGGCGAATGTCTTTGAGGGCTTTGCGCACATTGCGGCAGGCCTGTACCGTGTTGGCATCCGATTGCTTGAAAACCCGCAAATACACGCCCTGGTGGTAATTCACGCGCACATCGCTAACCACTTCTTTAAAGCCATCTTCCACATCGGCAACGTCGCTCAGCACCAAAGGACGCCCTTTTTCGTATTTAATGATCGCCTGTTTTACCTGCTCCAGAGTCTGGTAGTTGCTGGCAATGTGCAGGCTAAAATTGGTCGTGGCTGTTTCGATGCTGCCCGCAGGCAATAGCCCTCCGGAAGCACGAATGGCCCGTACCACATCCGAGGTGGACAATTGATGCGCCGCCAGCTTTACGGGATTTAACTTAACATTGATTTGCCGTTCCAGGCCACCAGCCGTTTCGACCATGGCCACGCCGTCCACACGTTCCAGTAGCGGCTCGACACGATCGGTACCCAATTTGTGCAACTCCGCCGGCCCCATATCGGGCGAGCTGATCAAAATGAAGGCAATAGGCATCATGGAAGGATCAAAGGCAAAAGTCACGGGATCGGTCGCATCATCGGGCAAATATTTGCGGATCATATCGATGCGCTTGCGAACGTCGTTTTCGGCTTTGGTCATATCCGTGCCCCAGTCAAATTCCAGCGTAGTTACGCACACGCCCTGACTGATTTGCGACTTGACGTTTTTAACGTTTTTGGTCGCGGAAACCGCCTCTTCAATGGGGCGGGCAATCAAATTTTCGATGTCTTCCGGTCCCACACCTTTGTATTCGGTCACAATGCCCACGATCGGAAAATCAATATTGGGAAACAAATCCACCTTGAGCTGAGAAAATGAAAAAAGGGCAAATCCCACCACGATCAGGTAAATCATCGTGAGGGTAATGCGTTTTTTTATGGAAATTTCTACCAGTTTCATGTTTACTCCAACGGTTTAATTGGATTCCGTCTGTGCTTCCCTGCTATTCCTGAACAATGCGTACTTTCTCGCCGTCTTTTAACGAAAATTGTCCGACAATAATAATTTGATCGCCGGATTTCAATCCGTCCAGAACCTCCACGCGGTCGCCATAGGCCAGTCCCTTCCGAATGCGCACCAAACGCGCAGTGCTGCTATCGGTTACGACAAAGACAAAATGTTTTTGCAGGGAAAATGTCTCACCGGTTTCATGATTTACCTTTACCTCGGTGCGGGTCAGGATGGCATTGTCCGGAACAACCAGCGTGTTCGTCCTGCGTTCTATTTGAATGTGGAAATTTCCGTACAGGCCCGAAGTAAGGCTTTGGTCCTTGTTCTCAAAAGACACTTCGGCTAAAATCGTCCGGCTCATGGGATCAATCGCCGGATCGATTCGGACGATTTTTCCCACAAACGTTCGGCCGGGCAAAACAGGAAAAGTGGCAACGACCCGCTGGCCAACGTGCAATTTTCCAAAATACACATCGGGTACGTACAATTTGGCTTTCATTAAGCGCGGATTAATAATTTTGGCCACGGGTTGTCCCATGGGCACCATTTGCCCCGGATCGAAATAAAAGCTGCCCACAACCCCGTTAAACGGTGCGCGGATCAGGCAATTGTCGTATTGTTCCCTGGCCTGAGCAAAGGCCGCTTCCATTTGCTGCAGGCCGGCTTGCGCCTCTTGCAAAGCGGACTGCATTTTTTGCCATTGCTGAATGCTAATCGCCCTGGCCTGGTACAGTTTGCGATAACGTTCGTAGTCGCTTTTCACATTTTCGTAACGTGCCCGGGCCGATTGCAATCCGGCTTCCGCCTGATTTTTGACCTGTAAGAGCAGGCGATCGTTCAGGCGTGCAATTACGTCATTTTCTTTGACAACACTGCCCACGGGCTTTAAAATTTTCACAAGTCGTTCGCTGGTTTTGCTTATCACCAGTGCATCGTGTCCGGCTTCCAGATTTGCCGTAACATCCACAAAGGTACTAATGGAATCGGGATGGACCTTAAAGACCGAAACGGGAACGACTTTTGTCCCGGCATTTTCATTTCCCTTTTTGCAGCCAAAGGCCAAAAGCAAAAAAAGAAGAATCAAGGCACTGCGTTTCATGATCTATTCTCCTCTATTGTTTTCATTGTTCCAGATGGTGTGCAGCTGTCCGATGGCTTTTAGCAAGTTTAGCTGCGCAAGATTGAATTCAAAAACCCCCTGACGGTAATTCGTTTCGCTGGCGGTTAAGGCCGTTTGCGCATTGAGCACATCCACCTGGGTGCTTAGTCCCTGCCGATAGGTCAAACGCGCGATGCGCCACGTTTCTTGCGCTTCTTTAAAAGCCTGTTTCAGGCTCTCCAAATTCTGTTTGGCCTTCTGGAATGTCAAATACGAGTTTTTCACTTCCAGCAAAATCGCGCGACGCAATTGCTCGGTTTGCAGGCGCGCTTTTTCTTGTTGGATGTACGCTTGTTGCAGGTTAAGTGCGCGTTTGCCTCCCTGAAAAATAGGAAATTGCAGGGCAATGGAGGCCGATTTGGCCCGCGTGTAATCGTCCCAGCGCACCTTGCTGGTTTGCAGAAAAGCCTGATGCTGCACCCCGGCCGTCACAAAAATTTGCGGTAAAAATCCGGAACCGGCGATGTACTTTTGTTTGCCAATGGCCTTGCTCTGATATTGCAGGCTTTTCAGATCAGGCCGGGAATTTAAGGCCAACCGCTGCAGTGCTTCCAATGATTCGTGTGCGTATTTTCCGAGAAAATCCATCTCTCGCAAACTGTCCAGCACAACCAGTGAATCTTGCGGAGAAAAATTCAAAACGAATTTCAAATTCTCCCGGGCCAGCTTTAAGGCATTGCGTGCCGAGGTTAAGGCCGGTAAACTTTGCAGATAACGCGTGTGGGCACGCATTAAATCCAGCTGAGAGGCTGTGCCGGCATCGTAAAACTGTTTAACCTGCCGATAGTTGGCCTGAGCGGCACGGAGCGCATTTTGATTCACCCGCACCAGATCGTTGCTTAAAATGATTTGAAAATAGGCCTGAATGGCTTTTAAGGCCACTTCTTCCTCTTTGCCCGCCAAAAGTTCCTTTAGCGACTTTTTCCCGTATTTTTGCATGGAATAGTTGGCCCATCGTGCGCCGCCTAAAAACAAAGGCCATTTAAGCTGTAAATTGTGTGTAAAATTGTACTTGGTTCCCACGCGGAAGCTGCGTCCCATGAAAACCATAGTCGGCAGTTCCAGATTGTTCACGGCCTGAAAACTGTAATCCAAGGTCGGCGAAAAGTCACTTAACGATT
This sequence comes from uncultured Caldithrix sp., assembly GCA_964468415.1. Classification (GTDB taxonomy): domain Bacteria; phylum Calditrichota; class Calditrichia; order Calditrichales; family Calditrichaceae; genus Caldithrix. The sequence goes on along the minus strand of CAYXUS010000198.1, from coordinate 22,946 downwards.
TCCAGACATTAAGCTTCTGATTCCGGTAATCCTGCCGCAGCATTTTTAATTCCAGGTTTTCTTTTCGGCTGACGGAAACCACCTGATCCCAGGTTAAAGTAATAATATCTCCGGCGATAGCCGCAGTGGCACTCAATAGTCCCACAAGCACCATGTATTTTATTTTCATTTTCACCTCCGAAGATGAAGTTAAGGCGTTTTTGAACGTATTATGCCCCTTTGGAGCTAAAAAAGTGCTTTAGCCAAAACCGATAAAGCCGCTCCAGATTGGCATCGGTCAGGGCTGAGTCGTCCTTGAAAACAAATTTTCGGATCGTCAGATGGTTCAAACTGCTGACCAGGGTCATCATTAAAAAGTCCAGGTCTTCGTCGGCAGCCACGTAACCCTGCTGTTGCCCGATCTCCAGAATTTTACGAAAGCGGACCATGAGTCCGAGCACGTATTGAATCATCTCCTGCTTTACGCTATCGGGAATGGCGAAAAGATGGATCATGGCGTGAAAGCGAAAAAACTGCGGATATTTTTCAATAAAAATTTTACGCCCAAAAATTAGTCCGCGAATTTTTTCCAGAAAATCATTCGGTTGCTCCACATAGTCCCGGTAAATTTGTTCTCCGATTTGCTTGGAAAAGTTGACCATTTCCAGCAAAAGCGTCTCTTTGTCTTTGAAATAATAATAAAGGGTGGGTTTCTGAACCCCGGCTCCTTCGCAAATTTCCCGAATGGAAACTTTGTCGTAGCCATGGTCGGCAAACAGTTGGGCCGCGGTTAAAAAGATGCGATTTTTGGTATCTTCCGCTTGTTCCGGCATATCGATCCTTTCTATACCTACCGTTCGGTAAATAAAAATACAGCGCAAAAATCAAAGATGCAATTTTTTTCAAAAAAAAGAGCCCAAACCGTAAAGGCACGGGCTCCTTAAATTCACGCAATGTGACGTATGGTTAAAGATTGTGTACGATAAAATCGGTCATCATGCTGTACAGATGGAAACGCGCGTAGGGACCAAGCAAGCTGTGGTTCAAACCAGGGTAAATCATCAGGCGGAATTGCTTCTCCTCTTCCTGCAGGCGTTTGATGAATTGCATGGTGTTTTGCATGTGCACGTTGTCATCGGAACTGCCGTGCACAATGAGCAGGCCCCCTTTGTAATGTTGCACGTAGCTCAGTACCGAGGTGGAATCGTAACCCGCTTTGTTTTGCCCGGGCAGGCCCATGTAACGCTCCGTCCATATCGTATCGTACAGGCGAAAATCGACCACTGGCGCCACGGCAATACCGGCCTTAAAATATTGGGAGCCTTTGGTCATGGCCATCAGCGTAAGGTAGCCGCCGCCGCTCCAGCCCCAAATGCCGATGCGATTTTTGTCCACGTACGGCAGTTTTCCCAGATATTTGGCGGCCTGAATATGATCGCCCAGGGCATATTTGCCGATATTACCGTAAGCCAAATTCTTAAAAGCCTTGCCACGCCCGCCGGTGCCGCGATTATCGACGGTAAAAATGATGTACCCGTGTTGGGTAAGCAGCGTGTACCACAAAATGGAATAATCCCAGCTATTGCGTACCATTTGCGAGCCCGGTCCGCCGTAGCCGTAAATGAGCACCGGATATTTTTTTGTGGAATCGAAATCCACCGGCTTGATGATGCGCGCGTTTAGTTTTACGCCGTCTTCGGTGGGCATTTCGAAATAATGCGGAATGGCAAGACCGACTTCTTTAAACGGTTCGACCGAATTCTTGATGAGAACACGCACTACCTTGCCCTCGGCCGTGCACAATTGCTGCACCGGCGGTTGCTTGGCGCTGGAATAGGCATCGATGAAATATTTTCCGTCCGGCGCAAACATGGGCCGATGCCATCCCGGCTCGTGATCCAGACGACGCAAATCTTTACCGTTTAACTTCACCGAAAATACATGATTTTCGATGGATGAGCCCTTGTTGGCCGTAAAGTAAACCCGTCCGGTTTGTTCGTCCACGGCCCGAACGCCGGTGACTACCCAGTGTCCTTTGGTCAGTTGTTTTTTCAATTTTCCTTTTAAATCGTACAAATAAATGTGGCGAAAGCCGTCCCGTTCCGAAGTCCACAAAAATTGGTCTTTGTGTTTGAGAAAAGTCAGGTCATCCCGCACATCCACCCAGCAGGGATCGGTTTCGGTAAGGATGACCCTGGTGCGGCCGGTGTTGATATTAGCCAGCAACAGCTCCAATTTGTTTTGCAAGCGGTTCATGCGCTGAATGGACAACAGCTCGGGATTGTTGGTCCACTTAATGCGCGGAATGTATTGATTGGCATCCACGCCGGTATCCATCCACACGGTTTTGGACGAATTCAGATGGTACACGCCAATTTTAACCGTGGCATTGGTACCGCCTGCTTTAGGATAGTGAATAGTAAGCACCCCGCCGTAAGTGCCTTCGAACAACGCCCAGCTAAAGGTCGGTTCATCGGATTGATCCACATGCCAAAAAGCGATTTTCTTGCTGTCCGGCGACCAGCGCCAGCCGTCAGATTGGCCAAATTCTTCCTCGTACACCCAATCGAACTGACCGTTGATAATATCATTTGAGCCGTCAAAGGTTATCTGCGTTACTTTGCCCGTGGCCACATCCTGCACGTAAATATTGTTTTTGAAGGTGTAGCCTACCTTGCTGCCGTCCGGCGAAAGTTTGGCATGGCGGATGCGCAAATGGTAGGCATGAACCGGGCGCAATGATTTTGTTTTGAGATCGTAAATTAAAAAACGGGCTTCATCGTAGCGGCGCCACACCCGTCGGGCATCGGTTTTGAAAAGGATTTCGGAACCGTCTCCGGAAAGCGTCCAGTCAAAAACTTGCAGCGGTTTGCCCGTTTGCGGATCTGTAATGGTGTGAATGTCCAGCCACACCGTTTCCTGTCCGCTTTGCAAATCGTGACGCATGATAAGCGTGGTATCTTTTTGGTGTTTGATAAAATAGAAGGCTTTTCCGTCAGGCGCCCATTTGATTCCGCTTAAATATTTCAATTGAAATTTCGACGAATGATAAATATCGTCCATAGTCAGCTTTTTTTGTTGGGCAAAAAGAGCACCGACCATAAGCAGGGCCCAAAAAAAGGCAGTCCAAAATGCATTTCGCCGAGACATAATACCTCCTGTATGCGCTAAATCCGAAAAATTATCACTGCGGAAGTTACAAACAGGTTACATTAAAAACAATGCGGGCTTCTTAAATAATGGATGCCCTGAATACATTATGATTGCACTTGATCAATTAAAGCGGAAAAATCAATACGAAGGCCACCCTTAACTTTTTCATAAAAAATCATGGCACCGTTAAGCTCTTCCTGTAAACTATTTTTTGAACGGTACGAAATCGGCTTAATACTGACAGGTATTTCGCCAATGTACCCATCTATTCCTTGGGCTTCATCTTCAACAGATGCCAAACGATACTTTTTATCCAAAGTCCGTGCTATCTTTTTTAAAATTGCTTGCTGAAATTTGAGACCAATAAAGGTTTTAATAATAACCGAATCACGCACCCAGGCTCTAACCATATTTTCATCGATGATCTCCAGCACTTCTTTAAAATTGTCAATCATTGCCAGAATTTTTTCCGTAGCCGCTTGAATCGCCTCCGGATGCCGTTTCAAATACCAATCTTCCCATTCATCCAATGTTTTACCGGAAAACTCTTTGATCAATTCGCTCATCTGCCCTACTACTTTGGGACGGGTACCTTGTGCATTTTGATTGGCTAAATTAAGAATTTGACCGGTGTATTTGGGTAAATGAAGTGACGGAATATCCAGTAGATTTTTAATTTCTTCGTTGGATAGTTTAATCCTGGGGTTCATATTCACGGGTTTCCTTAAAATATTTCAGAAAGCGCGTCTTGTGAGAAAAAGGGATTTGTAAATCCACCTCTGCGAGGCCGGATTTAAGCAGATGAGCATTGACAAATGTTTTGTTTTTCAAATACACATAAGCCAGCAAACGCTCGGCATCGTCGTATTTTTGAGAATCGAATTTTAAATAAATGCGGCGGCCTTTTATCTTTTTTTCCAGAAAATCAATAGCCTGCAATTCTTTTTCGACTAGTGGTTTAATGCCTAGTAAACGAATAGTAACGCCAGTGTTCAATTTTATCAAATGGGGCGCAAGAATTTCTTTGACCGTATACAGAGTCGGCTGGTTTTGAGAGATTTCCTGGTCCTTACTTATTTTTGAACCAAAAAGTAATTTTTTCGGATCGGTTTTTTTATCAAATTTAATCGGATCGTAAAAAATATAGGGTAATGTTTTTAGTTCTTCGTCCCAATTAACATGTTTTAACTTCTGTTCTTCAAATAAAAGTTGAGGACGGAACAAAGGCGGCATTGAATTTTCAATTTTTTGCTTAATCAGCGGCACAAAATCTTTGTTAATTTCATATCCTATCGAGTTTCTTTCCAACTCCATAGCAGCCAAAGTAGTTGTTCCGCTCCCTAAAAAAGGATCGAGAACGATTTCTCCCACAAAACTAAACATTTCGATAATACGTTTCGGCAACTCTTTGGGAAACATGGCGATATGTCCGTCCTGACGTGCCCCGTTAAAATACCAGTGCCCCGAAAAGTACTCTTTCCATTTTTCTTTTGTCAGGCGCGAGGCTTCCTTTATCTGGCGGGGAACTTTGGGAGGCTTTCCGTGTTTTTTGAAAATTAAAATAAATTCGTAATCGATCTCTACTATTCCGTTACGAGGAAACGGGTAGGAGCCCATTACCGTTGCCCCACCTGTGGTATTCATGGTGGTTCGTTTTTGCCAGATGATGGCGCCCATGTAATCGAAACCTATGGTTTCACAAAATCGTATGATTTCCGTACGAATGGGAATAACTTTGTAGCGTCCGTAATAAACACTGCGCGCAAACTGATCGCCAATGTTCACAACCATGCGGCAGCCAGGATGCAGCACACGGTGTGCCTCTTTCCAAACCAAATTCAAATTATTGATGTATTCTTCGTACGAATCATTAAAACCGATCTGGCCTGGGTTACCGTAATCTTTTAATTGCCAATAAGGCGGCGAGGTAACGATTAAATGCACGGACGAATCGGGTATTTCCTGCATTTTCCGCGCATCGCCTATAATGATTTTATGAGTGGTATTCATTTGTATTCACCTTTTTTTCTAAAATAAGAAAATATGAGGCAATAGTAAATCCAGATTTATGCCGGAATAAATTTTAATTACAAAATCGCCAAACAAAGAAAAAAGTGCCAATAAAAACCGGATTATTCCGTTTGAGTCATTACCGCACACCGCCCCATTTAATTTCCTGTCGGCCGTCTATTTTATTCAGGTAGCGGGCAAAGACGAAAAGCAAGTCACTCAATCGGTTCAAATATTTTAGCCAGATGGGTTCTATTTCCTGCTCCTGGCCCCATTTTACCAAGAGACGCTCCGCCCGGCGACACACCGTCCGCGCAATGTGACAAATCGCGCCTCTTTCGCTACCGCCCGGTAAAATAAAGGCGCGTAGCTGTGGAAGTTTCTCACTGATTTCATCGATGGTCTGTTCCAAAAAAGCGATGTCTTCTTCAGAAATGCGATCTTTATAAGCGGCCCGCTTTTGGGCATCAGGTGTGGCAATTTCTGCGGATAAAATAAACAGTTGATTTTGAATGCGGATTAAAATATCGTGGCATTGTTTCTGAACGACTTTTGCCTCCAAAAGTCCTAAAAAACTATTCAACTCGTCCAAGGTTCCGTAAACATCAATATTTACATCGCTCTTCTTAACCTTAACTCCGCCTACCAAACTTGTAATACCCTGGTCCCCGGTACGTGTGTAAATTTTCATCATCGTCCCTTTCCAATAAGCTTGCCGGCCAAATATAAGAAGAAATGGGATTAAGGTAAACGGAAAGTTGGGAGAAAAAAAAGAAGGGAGCATAATTCGAAGAAAGCGGGTGCCTTCCTACGCCTTGGGGAATTTTTGAATTATGCTGCCCTTCGGGACCAATGACCTTTAAAATCAAACAATTATTGTGCCATTTTGTGAAACTTGTTGTAAATTAAAGAAATAATCGCAAAATGTACGGACGAGAAAAAAAATAAAAGCAGAAAAACTGTGTAATTTTGAATCAATTTAGTTCGTGTAGCTTTTGTTGGAGTACCTTTTGAATGGTCGAAGAAATTTCTTCCACCCGATAAGGCTTCGAAACGTAACCTTTAAATCCGTATTCGCTGTAATGGGCCAAAATAGGATCATTGGAATATCCGCTGGAAACAATGGCCGTAACCTGCGCATCCACCGAATGTAGTTCCTCGATTGTTTCTTTGCCCCCTTTTCCTCCGGGAACCGTTAAATCGAGAATAACCAGATCAAATTTTTTGCCGCTTTCCAAGGCCTTTTTGTAGCGGTTAACGGCCTCTTCCCCGTCTTTTGCCGTTTCCACTTCCAAGCCTAAACTATTCAACATTTCCGTACCGACATCGCGGATAAACTCTTCGTCATCCATTAAGAGCACCCGGCCTTGAAGCTGCGTGGGGTGTGCACTTTCTTCTTTTTCGTCCAATGTCATTTTTTCGGAGGCAGGCAAATAAACATAAAAAATCGTGCCCTCGCCCACCTTGGATTGCACGGTAATGTGTCCTTTGTGTTTTTTGATTACCGAAAATGTCACGGCCAAGCCCAAACCCGAGCCGGTTTTCTTCGTCGTAAAATAAGGATCAAATATTTTTTCCAGAGATTTTTCATCGATTCCCATTCCCGTATCCTGAATGCTGAAGCACACGTATTTTCCTTTAGACAAGGGCAGGTCAGAATGCTCATCATTAAAGTAGTTGTAGGCGCGAATCTTTAAGATTCCACCGGTGGGCATGGCTTGTTTGGCATTGATGACCAAATTGTTAATCACCTGAGAGAGTTGTCCCTCGTCGGCTTCTACCAGCCACAAATTGTCACTGAATTCAAATTGCGGCTTGATATTCGATCCGCGCAATAAGAAAGTGGCGGTTTCTTGGAGGAGATGGGCCAAAGAGGTGGCCTTTTTGACCGGGGTTCCTCCTTTGGAAAAGGTTAGCAATTGTTGCGTCAAATCTTTGGCCCGTAAGCAGGCCCGTTCTGCTTCGGTTAACCGCTCTTCCACCCGACTGTCATTCCCGCTAATCATTTTGGCCAATGAAATATTTCCCAGAATGGCAGTTAAAATGTTGTTGAAATCGTGGGCAATGCCTCCGGCCAACACCCCAATGGATTCCAGCTTTTGGATGCGCATTAATTCCATTTCGGCATTCTTCATTTCGGTCACATCCATTAATACCCCGTCGGCGCGAATCAGGCCGTTCTCCAGATAGTTAAAGGTAACCGAACTGCGAATGTGACGAATTTCCCCGCTTTTGTGAATGATGCGGTATTCCATTCTTGCCTGCTTTTGTTTTTCGATGATTGCTTTGGTATTCCGTTTGCGCAGCATGGGCAAATCGTCCGGATGAACGATGCTCGACCATGTGTTTTTTTCTCCATCAAAAAACGAAGGCGGATAACCGGTAATTTGCTCGATAACCGGAGAATAATAGCTATCCAGTATTTTACCCGTCTTGTTGACAAGCGCGCTGTAAAGTGCGTCGGGAATGGAGGCAATCACCTTTTCAAACTCTTCTTTGGAGTGTTTCAGCGCTTCTTTGCTGCGCATCAGGCGTTCCATGGTCTTCTTTTGTACGGTAATATCTACCCAGTATTCCACAATGTGATTGATATTGCCTTTGCGGCCGAATAACGGATACAAATACACCTGATAGTAACGTGTTTTTCCATCCGGGCCTTTTTGCAAAATTTCTTGAACCACCTGACTGCGGTTTTCAAGAATTTGCTCCAGCCACATTTCTGCGGTTAATTCGTTTTGGTTGTGCACTTCTTTAAAGTTTTTGGCTCCGGCAAAATTCTTTTCCGCCACGAAGTTTTCCAGTTCAATCTTTCGGGACTCCGGATCAAACACAAGAAGCGGGTAATTCAAGGCATTCAAAATATCCTGCAAAAACTCTGTGTTCCTTCTTTTGGCACGAAAATAGAGGTAAACAAACAGAAGATTGAAAAAAATTAAAAAAAGGCTGAAAGTAAGCACCCGATCGAATTTTTTTTGCAAAACCACCAGCCGCTGCAGGCTGCGGATATTCTCTTCGAGTTGTGCGGTTTTTACTGCCGATGAATTCATATTCCGGGAGCCCTGTCCTGTTATTCCCGCAAATTGTGAAGGCGTGACAGAGTGAGAGAATATGTTTGTGGATCCCCAAAAAATTCCAAAAATGATTAAACCCAGGAAAAAAATTGTTTTTTTGTGCATAATCCCATGTTTACCCGTTCGTTCCCTGAAATTGTATTACTTCCCTCTCGGCATTATTCCCGAAAAACTTAACCCCAACCTACTAAAATTTAAGAACATACAAATTTGTGAAAATTTTTTCGATCTGTCGTAACATTTTGTTTCCGCGAGGAAAAAAATCTCTAAAATTGCTACCATTTTACGTTTTTTTTGTGTAACTTAAATTATAAAAAAAATCGCTAACCGATTGAATTTAGGGAGGAACTTATGTCCGAAATGGTTTTGTTGGGTGATGAAGCAGTAGCAATGGGAGCGATTCACGCCGGAATCTCCGCTGCCTACGCCTATCCGGGCACCCCTTCGACGGAAATCATGGAGTTTCTTATTCGCTACGCAGAAAAAAACGAAAAACCCATCGCACAATGGTGCGCTAACGAAAAAACAGCCTACGAGGCCGCATTGGGCGTTTCTTTTTCCGGGAAACGCAGTTTGGTTGCCATGAAACATGTCGGGCTAAATGTCGCGGCCGATCCTTTTATGAACTCCGCCATCGTGAATATTCACGGCGGCCTGGTTGTGGTAGTCGCCGACGATCCCGGAATGCACAGCTCGCAAAACGAGCAAGATAGCCGATACTTTGCAGACTTTGCGCGAATTACATGCCTGGAACCGGTCAATCAGCAAGAGGCTTACGAAATGACAATGGAAGCTTTTGAGCTTTCCGAAAAATACCACATTCCGGTAATGATTCGACTGGTAACGCGTTTGGCCCACAGCCGTTCCGTCGTAAAAGTCGGAGCACCGCAACCTGAAAATCCGTTAAAAAAAGTCCCTGATCCGAATTCATGGATTTTGCTTCCGTCCAATGCAAAAAAACAGTGGCATAAGTTACTGGAAACGCAAAAGGATTTGGAAGCCCATTCGGAAGCTTCTGCGTACAACGCTTTGAAATTAAATCAGGATTTTAAAGATTTTGGCGTCATCACAACCGGCCTTGCCGTCAACTATTATCTCGAAAACCTGCCCGAACTCGCTCAAACGCCTTCGCATCTGCACATCAGCGAATATCCTATTCCGACCGAAAAAATTCGTACGCTGGCCAACCATGTAAAACAGCTCGTCATTCTGGAAGAAGGCTATCCGTTTGTGGAACGTTTTCTCCGCGGAATTATTCCCCCGCCTGTAGAAATCAAAGGCAAGCTAAGTGGCGATGTTCCTGCCGAGGGCGAATTGAATCCGGACAACATTCGGCCGGTTCTGGGGCTTCCCGAACGGAACCGTTCGGGTAAAGTAATCTTCAATCTTCCCAATCGACCGCCTCAACTTTGTCCGGGATGTCCCCATGCCGATACGTTTACATCGCTTAAAAAGGCTTTAAGCCATTTTAAAGAAACCATGGTCACTTCCGATATTGGCTGCTACACGTTGGGCGCTCTTCCCCCGTACAATGCCATCGAATCCACCGTTAACATGGGAGCCTCGGTCGGCATGGCCAAGGGAGCTGCCGATGCGGGTTTTCATCCGGTGGTGGCTGTAATTGGCGATAGCACCTTTCTGCATTCCGGAGTTACTCCGCTCATGGATGCCGTAGCACACAACACCAACATGACGCTGATTATTCTGGACAATGAAACCGTGGGAATGACCGGCGGGCAGCCGACTGTACTGCCCTCGTCTCGTCTGGAAAAAGTGGTTCTGGGGCTTGGGGTTGATCCGCAACATTTGCATGTGGTGCCCACGCATCGAAAATTTATTGAGCAAAATGCAGAACTCATTTTAAATGAGCTTAATTACAAAGGGTTATCGGTCATTATTGCGGTACGCGAATGCGTCGAAACCGCCAAACGTCATAAAAAGGAGCAAAAGTAAAAATGAAATACGATATGATTATTGCCGGAGTCGGCGGCCAGGGAGTTCTCTCCGTTTCGGCTATTATCGCCTCCAGCGCCATGAAAGAAGGTTTATTTGTTAAACAATCCGAGGTGCATGGCATGTCGCAGCGCGGCGGCGCCGTTTACACGAATTTACGCCTGTCCGATCGGGAAATTTACAGTGATTTGATTGCCCGGGGCACGGCTTCGATGATTTTAAGCATGGAACCGCTGGAAAGCCTGCGTTATCTGGAATATTTAAAAGATGACGGCTATTTGATCACTGCCGAGAATCCCGAAAGAAACATTCCCGATTATCCCGATTTACAGGAACTTTTGCAAAAAATTCGGCAACTCCCCCACGCGCTTACCATCGATGCCCGGCATCTGGCTCTGGAAGCCGGTTCGGGAAGAGCCACAAACATGGTGTTGGCCGGAGCGGCTTCTCACTTTTTACCTATTAAGGCGGATACCATGCGCGAATTCATCAAAGAAATATTTGCCCGCAAAGGCGAAAAAGTGGTAGAAACCAATCTGAAAGCCTTTGAACTGGGACGAAAGGTGGGTGAAAAACTTTTGGGACAAACCGCTTAAAACTTAAAAGGCTCCCCGCAGGGAGCCTTCTTTTTTTTATTCGTTTTCGATTTCTTTTAAGAGTTTCTCATCTTCCTCGCTCAACTTCACTTTCATTTTCAGGCGTTTCCAGTTCAGGTCAACTTCTTTTTGAATGCGGTTAATGTCTTTGTCCGTTAAATGGGCAAAGCGTCCCTGCGGTTTAATGTATTCTTTAACCGGCAGATCTTTCGGCTCGTGCGTAATGCGGTAACGCCAGCCGTTTTCAATCTCGAACAAGGGGAAAATTTTTGTTTCTACGGCCAGGCGCGAAAGTTTAATGGTTTGATCGGGAGGCGTTTTCCAGCCCGGCGGGCAGGGCGAGAGGACGTGAATAAACTTCATGCCTTTAATCGATTTTGCCTTTTTTACCTTGGCAATAAAATCATCGGGAAAGGCGACCGAAGCCGTGGCGATGTAAGGAATGTGGTGGGCGGCCAGCGCTTCGACCAGATTCTTTTTGGGACGATCTTTAGGATGTTTGGCCGGAGTTGTGGTTGTCCAGGCTCCCAATGGGGTTGCCGAACTACGTTGAATACCGGTATTCATGTAGGCTTCATTGTCGTAAGAGATGTAAATGATGTCCTCGTTGCGCTCGGCGGCCCCGGAAAGCGCCTGAAAGCCAATATCGAACGTACCGCCGTCACCGGCCCAGGCCATAACCGTAACATCATCTTTGCCCTGCGCTTTTAATCCTGCCTTTATCCCGGAAGCCGTGGACGCGGCCGTTTCAAATGCCGTATGAAAAACAGGTACCTTATTCACGGAACTGGGCGTCGGGCCATCGATAATCGACCAGCAGCAAGCGGGAATCACGATCATCGAATTAAGCCCCAAAGCCTTTAAAGCATAACGCATGGAAAGCGTAGCGCCGCACCCCGGACAGGCCACGTGTCCGGAACGCATATTTTCTTCTTTAGGAATATGGAACATTATCTGACTCATATTTTCACTCCTATCCAAGTAAGGTCTTCCCCTTTTTCGCTTTGTAACAAGTGCTCCACAATTTGCCGGATGTTTTCGGGAAGGACATCGCGCCCACCCAGGCCGGCCACGTAACCGTTAAGCAGCGGACGGCGTTCGGCATTGTACAAAGCGGATTTTGTTTCGGCAAAAAAGATTCCGGATTGCCCGAACGAAATGTTGCGGTCGATCACCCCGATCTTTTTCACTTTTGCCGCAATTTTTCGAATATCTTCGGTGGGGAACGGCCGGAACGTACGTAATTTTACCAGCCCGAGCTTTACCCCTTTTTTCCGGTACTCATCAACAACCAAACGAGTAGTTCCCGTAATAGTTCCGGCTGTGAGAAGCAAGTACTCGGCCCCGTCGGTACGATATTCTTCCAGCATGCCGCCGTGGTAGCGTCCAATGTATTTTTGATATTCTTTGGCAACTTTGGGAATTAATTCTTTGGCCAGGTCCATGCTCTCCTGAATGCGGTAGCGGAATTCCATGTAAAGATCGGGACCGGCTAAGCCGCCAAAGGCGTGGGGATCGGCCACGTCCATTTTAAATTTCGGTTTGTAAGGCGGTAAGAACTTATCGACCAACTCTTGTTTGGGAATGGCAACGGGCTCGGATGTGTGCGAAAGGAAAAAGGCATCCATATTCACCATAACCGGCAACATCACCTGTTCCCCAAGGCGATAGGCCATCAAGATAGTATCCAAAACTTCCTGATTGCTTTCGCAATAGAATTGGATCCATCCCGTGTCGCGTTGGGCCAGGCTATCGGTCTGGTCGGCCCAAATATTCCACGGCGGAGCCAGAGCGCGGTTCACATTGGCCAGCACGATGGGCAACCGGGCATTGGCCGCCCAATGCAACACCTCGTGCATCAGGGCCAAACCCTGAGATGAGGTTGCCGTAAAGGAGCGTGCGCCCGATGCTTCGGCCCCGATGACCGCCGCCATAGCCGAATGCTCCGATTCCACTTTGATGTATTCCGCATCCAGGTCGCCGTTGGCACACATTTCGGAAAGCTTTTCCACAATGGATGTTTGCGGCGTGATGGGATAGGCGGAAATCACCTGCACCCGGGCCAGCTTTACCGCATACGAGGTAGAATGCGTTCCCTCGATTACTTTTATTTCTTGTGTGGTGTCGGGATTGAAGTATTTTTCTAATTTTTTATTTAGGACACGGTCCATTTTAGTTCCTCCTCAAAAGACATGGCATTGCGCGGGCATTCTTGAACGCAAATTCCGCAGCCCTTACAGTAATCGTAATTTATGACATAGCCTTTGCCATCCGGATTGTAAGAGATGGCCACATCCGGACAAAAGATCAAGCAAGTATCGCAATAGGTACAGGTACCGCAGCTAAAGCAGCGATCGGCTTCGTAAATGGCATCGTCTTCGCTAATTCCCAGATTGACTTCCTGAAAATTTCCTTTCAGGTTCTGGATGACCCGTTGTGCTTCCCGCGGACGGGGTTCTTTAATAAAATAGTCCAGATTAATGGTTTCGAATGGTACTTCCGAAGTCACTTCCCCGTTTTGCGCTTTTTCTTTTTCCAGGCCTGCACTCAAAAACTGATGAATGGCTCTGGCTGCCTTCTTTCCGGTACCAATAGCGTCAACTACCGTACCAATGGGGCCTAAAGCCGCATCGCCACAGGCAAACACGCCTTCTTCGGTAGTCATTTGAAAAGGATCCACAGCGATGCGGTTTTTCTGCACCTTAACGTTTTCGCTCAGGAAATCCAGATCAGGTGTTTCGCCGATGGCCAGTAATACCTGGTCGGCTTCGATTTCAAATTCGGAGCCGGGTACGGGAACAGGACGACGACGCCCCGTTTCGTCGGGTTCGGCCAATTTCATGCGAATTAATCGCACCTTTTCTACTTTGTCCTTGCCTAAAAATTCAACCGGATTGGCCAGAAAAATAATATTTACGCCTTCTTTGAGCGCATCTTCGATTTCTTCGGGAACCGCAGGAAGCTCGGCTCGGGAACGCCGGTAAACGATGGTTACCTCGGCACCCAGGCGAATCGCAGAACGGGCCGTATCCACTGCCGTGTTTCCACCGCCGACCACAACCACTTTTTTGCCGACCTTAGCCGTGCCTTTGGTGTTGTATTCCTGCAAAAAGGATAACCCAGTGGAAATTCCTTTCAGGTGTTCACCGGGAATATTTAAATTCCAGCTCTTGTAGGCACCGGTGGCCACCAATACGGCGTCGTATTCCTTTTTCAACGTTTCCCATGCGACATCTTTGCCAACCGCCATCGAAGTTTTGATTTTTACGCCCAGGCGTTTAATATCGTCGATTTCCTTATCCAGTACTTCGCGCGGTAAACGATATTTGGGAATTCCCAAACGCAACATGCCGCCGGGTTCTGCCGCCGCTTCGTAAATGGTTACCTGATAGCCCAGGCGACGGAGCTGGTAGCCTGCCGAGAGTCCGGCCGGCCCGGAGCCGATGATGGCAACCTTTTGCGGGCGCTCACCCTGCACAAAGCTTTCCGGAATGTGATTGTTCCGGTTCTGATCGGCCACAAAACGTTCCATGTGATGGATGGCAATCGATTCGTCGTAATGTTTGCGGTTGCACACATCTTCGCAAGGATGGTAACACACGCGTCCTAAAACGCCCGGCATGGGGTTGTCGTCCAAAATAATGTGCCAGGCTTCTTCGTATTTTTTTTCTTTGACCAAAGCAAAATATTGCGGAATTTTTTCATGAGCCGGACAACCCGCCGTGCAAGGGGGTGTTTTGGAATCGTACAAAGGACGCATGTAGCGCCAGCTTCCGGTTTTATTCCAGCTCATGTCTTTCGTCGAAATCGCAAAAGGCGGAATTCCATTTTTAAATTCCATAGGATCGTACATGCTAAAGCTCCTATTCTTAAACCGTTAATTCTTTACGCTTTGAATTGTTCAAAGGCTTCCAGAGCCGCCGCCGCATTCTCATCCGGTTTCACGGGAACAGATTCTTTGATGGCCTCCAGAATCGCACTAATGCCAACCAGGCCGGTAAACCGCGAGAATGCGCCCAGAATTGCCGTGTTTACGATGGGCTGACTCACCGAGCCCAGACGGTGTTCAATGGCAATTTTACTGGCATCAATGGTTTTTACATCGAAGGTATCGGGAATGTTAAATTTGGAGGGAGGTAAGGCGGTATTGATGAGTATTTTCCCGCCTTCTTTTAAGCCGGATGTCACATTAACCGTATTCAGCAAGGTGGCATCCAATACGACCAACAGGTCTGGTTCGTAAATATTGGTACGCAAATTAATGGGCTTATCATCAACTCGAATAAAAGCCTGTACCGGAGCACCACGCCGTTCCACACCAAATGCGGGAAAAGCCTGGGAGAATTTTCCTTCCTTAAAAAAGGCCGAGGCGAGGATCTTACACGCAACCACCGCTCCTTGTCCACCGCGGCCATGCATACGAATTTCAACCATACATAACTCCCTTTTGTTTATATCATTCAAAGCAAATTTTGATCGTTGTCGGATTTTTCAGGGAACCTCTCCTGTCAATGTATAATTTTGCAAAGGAGTTGTTTCTCCCTATCGAGCCATTGTTGCGTTTTCGGGGAGGGGCTGAATTCCACCTTCCCTGTGCAGGCATCTTAACTCCTGTAAAATCAACAAATCACGCAATCGCCAAAATTGTCAAATTAACATATTCCCTTAAGTAAATTAAAAATAAGTAAATTATGAGGCAACCAAAAATCAGACTTTTTTTATTTGAATATCTATGCACTTAATTGCATTTGTTTGATCGTAATGTTGCAAATTGTGTCCGCTTTAGGTCAATTCTGCTACAAAATACAAAGAGAAAATTATACCGTTTTGTGCGCCCGGTCATTAAATTATTCTTGCAAATCGCTTTTAAATAGGTTAGTTTTAATTAGCTATCTTAAGCGAAAGTAGTTTGTGCGCTCGCTTTTTACATTTTTTTCTTTTTTTCTTTCGACTTTCATTTGAGGGGCTACTTTCGCGAATTAAGCGCAATAGGATGGTTGCCAAATTTTTGTAAGTAACGCTGCAGAATAAGGTTTAATCCCGTAACCAATAACTGCGAGAGGTAAACATGTACCGTATTTTGGCAATTGATGACGATCCTTTCTTTTTAGGTTCTTTAACCAAGCTCCTCAAATATCAGAATTACACCGTGGAAACGACCTCAAACCCTTTTCAGGCGTTAGATTTGCTTAAAGAAAAAGAATTCCATTGTGTCCTGCTGGATGTACAAATGCCCGGCAGAGACGGAATGTCTTTACTGCAAAAAATAAAAAAGGGACACGCTTCTCTGCCCATTATTATGATCTCGGGAAAGAGCACGTTAATGGTGGGAATGAATGCTATTAAAGCGGGCGCTTTTGATTTTCTGGAAAAAGGCGGTGATTTGGACCGGCTGCTGATTTCCCTGAGAAATGCCATCAGACACAAAGAATTACTCTCGGAACGCGAAGCCTTTTTTAACGCTTTATACACCCAATTGAATTTGTGCGCCAACAGTCCCGCCATGCAGCGCGTTTTGCAGCAAATTAACACCTTTGCATCGGCAGGGACTCCGGTTCTAATTAGCGGTGAACCAGGCACCGGCAAGGAACTAGTTGCGCAACTGCTTCATCTAAAAAGCACACACGTTTTCAGGCCGTTCGTTAAAATCAACTGCGCGTGCTGTTCCCCGGAAGCCCAAATCGAGGCGGCCCTGAACTCTCCCGGCCAAGGAGACAGCACAACCGGGTTTCAATCGGCGCACGGCGGCACCCTGTTTTTAAACGAGATCGGCGCGCTTTCACCGGCGCTTCAGGAAAGTGTTGTTTCCTATTTTGACCCCAATGGAAATTCGTCACACGATGTGTGGCTTATTGCCGCCAGCAACAAGAATCTGGCGCAACGGGCATCCGAGAACCGATTTAACCCGGCACTTTTCAACCTGTTGCAAGAACGGCACATTCACCTTCCCGCATTGCGTGAACGTAAAGAAGACATCCCGCTATTGGTCGATTCCTTTATTCAAGAATTCTCGGCCACGTACAACAAACCCGTGCGGGGAATTGCAGAACAAGCCCTAAAAATTTTACAGGAAACGCCCTGGCCGGACAACGTGCGCATGCTGAAAAAGGTGGTGGAAAAAGCGGTCATTTTTTCCGGAGAAGAAATAATTACTCCAAAAGAAATCGAACTTTCGCTTGCACTTTATCGCCACTTCGAAAACGCCTTATTGCCCCGGCAAAACGTAGAAGGACTTTTAGAGACCCTCGAAAAAACGGCGCCTTGAACGCGTTTGAGACGGTTGCGATAGTTGCAAACGAATTTCAAACTAAAAGTTAAACGTCAAATAGTCCCAGGCTAAAACATACAATCCAATTAAAGCCAGGCATTGAAAAGCAATATTCAAATAGAGAATATATTTTGCCTTGTCTCCGGTATAAATTTTTGGTTTGCCGAAAAAGACAACGGAAATCGATTGCTTTCGGCTAAAATCCCGAATCGTCCGATAAATGCTGATCGGCAACATGAACGTCATAATCGCAACAAACGCGGTAACAATCATTTGGTGCTATCACTTTAGTTTATTACACGATTAACCCAGGCGGCTTACGCAATGGTTACGACCGTTACCCCGGTATCGCCTTCGCCCCAGCGTCCAAGGCGGAAATCTTTAACATCCTTTCGCCGCGCCAGATATTGGTGAATAGCCTGCCGCAGGGCACCGGTTCCTTTTCCGTGCACAATCCGAATTTCGTTCCAATGGCTCATCAGCGCTTTGTCCAGATAACTTTCCAGGGCAATCAAGGCTTCGTCCACCGTCATTCCCCGCAGATCAATTTCATTTGGCACATTCGCAACCGGCGAGACCGCAGGAATGGACTCTTTTTTATTCCTTGTATTTAATTTATCTTCGCCGATGATTTCAATTTCTTCAAGCGGTACTTTAATCTTAATCCCGTCCTTCTCCACTTCCACGGCCTTTTGGGATTTGAAAATCTTGGAAATTTTACCCTGAAAATTAAAGCGAACGGAGCGGGCTTTTTGCCCCACTTTAACATCGTCAATGCTTAAAGCAGAAACGGAAGCACGTTCTTCATCTTCTTGTGTTGCTTCCCGCCGCAAAGCATCTACTTTGGCCCGTACTTTTTTAACCACCGTACGATCGGCCTGGGACTCTCTGATTTCGCGAATCGCTTTTTCGATTTCCTTGTTAACGTTCTTCAACCATTCGGCTGCCTTTTCTTTGGCCTCTTTTTCGAACTTTTTACGATTCTTTTTTAGCTCTTCCGTTTTTCGCTTGTACAGTTCAGTTAAGCTCTCCAGCTCGGATTTTTTAATGCTCAATTCTCCGGCCAGCCGTTGGTATTTTTGTATTTTTTCTGCCACATCGTTGAGCAGCCGATCCAGCTTAAACGTCTCCGTCCCGGCGATCTCTGCGGCGCGTTTCAGAATAGCGGAATCGAGCCCAAGGCGCTGGCAAATCTCAAACGTGTAGCTGCTTCCGGGCACACCGATTTCCAGCGTAAACAGAGGACGGAGTTCCTGCGTGTCGAATTGCATGGCGGCATTTTCTACCCGTGGGGTGTTCGCAGCAAAGGCTTTGATCTGGTTTTGATGCGTAGTTACCAAGGTCAGCACATCCGGCTGATTGAGGCGCTCCAGAATGGCGATGGCCAGTGCGGCGCCTCCGCTGGGCTCGGTACCACTTCCTATTTCGTCGATCAAAATCAAGCTTTCGCGGTCAAAGTGATCAACAATCTCTTTTAAGGCGTGCACATGAGACGAGAAAGTGCTCAAATCGTTTTCGATGGATTGTTCATCCCCGATGGCGCTGAAAATTTGCTGACACAGCGGTAAAGCGGTGCCCTCAGCCACGGGAATATGAAAGCCGCATTGAAACATCAACTGCAATAATCCGACGGTCTTCAACGCCACGGTTTTTCCACCGGCGTTGGGCCTGGAAATAACCAAAACATTGAAGTCTTTGCCAATGTGCACATTGAGCGGCACCACTTCTTTGCCATGCAATTTGAGCAGAATCGGGTGATACGCTTTAACAAATTCCAGTGCGAAATGTTCGTTAATGGCCGGGGCATGGCAGTCGAACTCATTCGCGTAACGCGCTTTTGCTTGCAACACATCCAGCTCAACCAGCACATCGAAGTCGGTCAAAAGCACCGTTTCGAATTCCCGCACAAGCCGGCTCAATTGTTTTAGGATTTTAATTTCTTCTTTCTTTTCGGCCGCCTGCAGCTTTTGCAGCTGATTGTTGAGCTCCACCACCGGCATGGGTTCGATGAAATAGGTGGCACCCGAGCCGGATTGCCCGTGTACAATCCCGGGAACTTTGTTCACAGAAAATTCCCGGACCGGCAGCACAAAACGCCCGTCCCGCAGAGTCACGTAATCTTCCTGCAAAAACTCCGCATATTTCCGGGTCAATCGTTCCAGACGGATATGAATTTCGCCATCGATTTGCCGTATTTCTTTGCGGATGGCTTTTAATTCCGGACTGGCATTGTCGTACAGCTTGCCCGACGGATCGATGGAAAAGCGCATTTGTTGCGAAAGACGGTCGGCCGGTTGCAAACGCTGCAGAATGCGTTGCAAGTCCGGATATTTCTCTTCGATTTTTTGCTTGAATTGCCGTGCTTCCGAAACCAGATCGAGGAAATTTTGTAGCTCAATAAATTCTTTTAATTCAAGATAACTCTCAGCCGGTTCGATTTTACTCAAATACACGCGAATATCTTTAAATTCCCAAATGGGAAAGCCACCTTCGACCAGGTAAACATCGCGCATATCGCGCACTTCGTCTAACAAGCGTTGCAGAAAGACCGCGTCGTGTACAGGCTGCACGGATTTTAAGCGAGCCTTTCCAACTTCGGTAACGCATTTGCCCGAAACGATCTCCAGAATTTTATCGAACTCCAGAATTTCACGTGCTTTTTCAAATCCGAACATTTTTTACCTCTGTCGTAGGAGTGGGTGTCATTTGCTTAGGGTTTAAGATATTTCAAAAGAGAAGAATCGGTTTCGCGCATGAGGTTTTGCACCCCGTGATCGAGCATTCCCGAGGGAAACACATTGATGAGAATCTGGATGACATACGTGGAAAAGTAAATCACATAAGGCCAAAGGAGGCTTTGCCCCGCGCCCATTTTCTGCAGAATTTGCGGTGCAAAAGGCAAAAGCCGAATGATGAAAACAACAATACTGAGAAAAAAGAGGCTTTTAATCAGACCGAAAATTCCGCCGCCAATACGATTAAGCGGCTGTAAAAAAGCAAATTTAATAATTTTTTCCAGAAAGCTCCCCAAAATACGGAGTGAAATATTTACAGCAAGAAAGATCAGGAAAAAGGAAAGAATCCTTGCCCCTGCTTTAGGAAAGTCATGAAAGTTTTTAAATAAAAGGATGGCACCTTGTTCGTAAAAAGTAATGGCAACAACGTATCCTAAAATAAGGGCAAGGATAATAATGAGCTCTTTAACGAGCCCACGAAAAATACCGCGTATGGTGAAATACGCCATAAAAATAAGAAGGATAACATCGAGACTATTCATTGAATGTATTTAGCTAAGGCGCTCTCGAACAATTTGTTGCACCTCTTTACCATCCGCTCTGCCCTGCACTTGCTTCATTACCGGTCCCATTACTTTCCCCAGATCTCTTATGGAGGTTGCACCAACTTGCTCGATAACGCTATTCACAATTTTTTCAATTTCTTCCCTGGAAAGCTGTTGCGGTAAATATTTCTGCAGGATTTCCAGCTCTTTTTGCTCCTTCTCCACCAAATCTTGGCGATTGCCCTGCTTATAAAGCTCAATCGATTCTTTGCGGCGTTTTACGCCTCGTTGGATTACGGCTAAAACATCATCGTCCGTCAGCTCTTTGGGGCGTTTTTTGATGCCTTCATCCTTAATTTGCGCCAACAAACCGCGCAAGGTTTCCAGACGAGCTTTATCGCCGGCCTTCAGGGCCTGCTTCATATCTTCCTGAATTTTACTTTCCAGGTTTGTCATTTTTTACCTACCGATTCATTTCCGCCATCAATTTTCTCATTTTACGCCGCGCCTGATTCAAACGGCGTTTACGTTGTTCACTGGGTTTTTCGTAATGCTGGTGACGCTTAATATCGGCCATTAAACCCGATTTTTCACAGGCTTTGGTAAAACGTTTGAAAGCTTTTTCAAAGGGTTCGTTGTCTCTAACTTTAACGGTGATCATAAGTTATCACATTCTCCTTTCGGTTGATTTAACGTTAATAGGCATATTTATCCGGATTTTTAATCATATCGATTTCATATTCGGCAGCTTGTTTCCACACGCGATGTTTGGAAGCTTTTTCGTAATATTGCAGCGCCTTCTGCTTTTGTCCCTTCTTTTTGTAAGCTTCGCCCAGATAAAAATTTGCACCGGCTTTAATCATGGCATCACGGGACATTTTCAAGGCCTGGTTCAACGCCTTGATTCCTTCGTTGAATTTTTTGGATTCCACATAAACTTTACCCAGACGATAATAGTAATCGCCCTTTAAACTACTCCGACGCTCGTATTTAATGGCTTTCTTGAAAGCGTCGATTGCTTTGGGGTACTGTTTGAGCTTTTCGTAAGCCAAACCGAGAATATTGTAAGCTTTTGAATATTTAGGACTTGCACTAACGGCTTTTTCCAGATACTCAACGGCTTTTTGGTAATTTTTACGATCGTAGTAAATCTTCCCCAGACCAAAATTTGCTTTTGGCGATTTCGGATTAAAGGCAAGTACGGCCTGAAAGGTGGCAATGGCCTGCTGATCTTTTCCTTCCGCAGCCAGCAAATTACCCAGAGCATTATAGGCAACTTCGAATTTTTTATTTAAATTGATGGCTTGCTTAAAAGCATCTTTTGCTTTTTCATAATTGCGTAGTTTTTTGTAGCAATACCCCATCATGTAATATGCTTCGGGAAAACTATCATCCTTGGCAACGGCGGTTTTAAATTTTGTGATGGCTTGCTCGTATTTTTGTTTTTTGGCCAAATTCAAACCATCGTTGTACGCTTGACCGGCTTCGGGGCTACGTGCTTTTTTTTGAGCAAAAACCATGCTGCTACTCAGCAGCAAAGCAACCATTAAAAAAGCAAATAATCTCGTACGTTTCACCGGGTACCTCCTTATCGTAAATAATTTCAAATTTTTAATATAACATTTTCTTTAATTGCTATCAAGTTTCCTTTGCCGCATCCGAAGGATTTTTCGTCTTCCGCGCCTTTTTACTTTCAAATTTCTTCATTTTTTCCTTAATGCGGTTCTCAATGGCAAACATGGCATCGGGAATATCGACGTAACTGGTTGTTTTTAATTCCAAATTGTTCACCAGATTTTCTAATTCCTGTAAAACAAAGGTGATTCTTGTTGTTTCCTTAATACTAATATCGATGAGCTTTTCAATATTGGAACGATGTTCCGGATTTTGCTCACACAATTGGGCATAACCGAAAATGGTTGTCGTGGAATTGTTTATGTAGTGCGCCAGAGTGGTTAATACCTGGCGCAATGTCTCAATTTGGGCATTGAGCAGTTCTTTGCGTTTTGTTTTTTCTTCCAGCAGCTTTTTGTTCTGGTATTCGCGCAATGAACGTTCGATGATGTTTGGCAGCAAAACCAAAGTTTGAAACGATTTCACCAAAAAATCGTTTGCCCCTTCTTTTAACGTGTTAATGGCATTTTCCAATTGCTGGTTACCGGTTACTACCAAGATGGGAACGTCCGAACGCTGACGAATTATTTTAACCAACTCCTGGCCGGTCGTGTCGGGAAGATTGAAATCGACAATAATCAGTTGTGCGGCGTCAATATCCTCGGTGGTTAGAGATTTTTTGTCATGGCGGATGATAACCGGATAATCGAAACTTTCCTGCACCAATTGCTCTTCCAGGTTGGCATAATGTTCGTCGTCCTCAACGATTAATATGGCCCGTTTTTGGGACGACTGTGTTTGTTTTGCTAATTTTTCCACGGCTTTTCTCCGCCATTCGTTTTATTTTTTTATGAGATTTCTTGTCTTTTGTTCCCGACTCCCGTTTTTTTACATTTTTTTATGTCGGATTTGCAAAAATCTTGCTGCTTTTTTACTTATTCGCTTTTTGCGTGTAATATTTTGCATTTTTTGGCAGAATGCCTAAAATACAATGCGCAACAGAGCATGATTAAAAGCCCCAT
>CAYXUS010000197.1:0-4146 GCA_964468415.1 uncultured Caldithrix sp. | reverse complement strand
GGTCAAAACGTTGATTAAAAAAGAAAGCTACCTGTTGCCTTTAAGCGCGACAAAGGGGTACTATCAGGTGCGGGCGGTGGATACCTCCGGCAACGAAAGCAAGAAAAACGAGGTGGTGTTTGTCGGGCGCTAAACGCACGGGAGAAACGGATTGGCAATAAAAAAACGAGCGGCAGGGAAGCGGATTTTTCCGATCGGGATGGGCCTTTTGCTTTTGCTTGCGGCAAATATGTGGGCACAGGTCGGAGCGCAGAAGTATTTGCAGGAAGGCATCCGGGCCTACCGGCAGGGCGATTTTGAGACGGCCTACCAGAATTTCCGTTTGTACGAATCGGCCGGGCAGCCGGACAAGACCTTTTACGTTTATTTTGCCATGAGTGCCGCCAAAAGCGGGCGTGACGAGGCCATCCCCATTCTGGAACGCGGCCTGCGACGATTTCCCGGTGATGCGGATTTGTCCCTTGTGTTGGTTCGTTTTTTGGGAGAAGAAGGGCAGTTCCGCAAAGCATTGCGCGTATTGCGTGGGGCTAAAGCATCGGTTTTGCCCGACGAATACCGGCGCTTGGCAGCGGCCTTGAATTTTAACCAAGGGGTAAAGCTGTACCGGCAAAACCGCAAAAAAGAGAGCGTGCCTTATTTTGAGCAGGCGGTAAAATTACAGCCCGACGAAGCACGCTTTGTGCGCAATTTGGCCGTGGTGCTTTGGGAAACGGGCAAAAAACAGCAAGCGATCTCGTTGCTGGAAAAAGCGTTGCAACGTTTTCCGCAAGACGCGGATATCAATCGCTTGTTGATTGCTTTTTACCAAAAAAGCGGTGCGCTTCTCAAACTGCAAAAACGCCTGCAAGAAAATGCCCGAAAAAGCGGCGCGTTAAACGATTACCTGGCCCTGCTGCAATTTTATCTTTTGACCGGCAACGAAACCAAGGCGCACGAATTGTTTGTCTTGTTAAAAAAGCGCTTTCCGAATCACAAAGAAGTTTACCTGACACCGGTGCGCTATTATCGTCGCGTGTTTCAATATGAACGGGCCGATAGCATTTTAAGCGAAATGGAACACCGATTTCCGGGCGACACATTGGTGTGCACCTTAAAAGCCCGCAATTACGAAGACATGGACAGCTTAAAGCAAGCGGCCGCTTATTGGCAAAAATGCCTGAATCGCTACCCGCACAAAAGCGCCTGGCATTTTCGTCTTCTGGCGGATTTGCGACAATGCGATTCTACCCGCTATTTTGCCCATCTTGCACAAATGGAAAATTTGCTGACCGACGGCGAAAGCCGTTTTGCCATCGCTCTGGAATGGATGAAAAACAAACGTTACGCGCGGGCCTTGCCTCTTTTGCGGCAACTGGTACGGTTCGATTCGACCAACGGAGTGTTTTTAACGTATTTGGGTCTGTGTTACGCGCATCTGGGAAACGATTCTCTGGCCGTACGGAATTTTCGCCGCGCCATTGCCTGCGAAGATGTGGCTCCGCAGGCTTATTTCGGTTTGGCGCATTACGCCTGGCAAGCCGGAGAACGGGAAAAGAGCGATTTCTATTTTTCCGCGGGTCTGGAATTGCTGCTGGCCTCGCTTAAAGAGGAGCAGGGAAAGCTGCTAACGCAGGTGGAAAAAGCCGCTTCCGCGGGAAATGAATCGTCGTTAAAACGCCGGATTGCCGCCAGCGAAAATTACGAAAAATTGCTTCGGGAAGAATTGCGTTGGTACCGACGCCAGCATCCGCCCGAACAAACCGAGGCGTTTTTGCAACAACTGATGCGGCGTTTCCCCAAGAATGCCTTTTTGCGCCTTTTGCTGGCGGAAGTGATGATGGAACAGGGCAATTACGACCGGGCCCGACAGTACGCGGATGATGCGCTTTTTATGAAGCCGACTTGGTCGCAGGCCTTGCGCTTCAAAATTCGTTTGGCTTTGGCCCGGGGCGATCGGCAGGCGGCCTTTCGGGAATATTTGAATTTGCTTTACCATCATCCCGATGAATTGCACAAAAAAGATTTCAGGAATTTGATAGAAATGGCGCGTGCCCTGGGGCAAATGAAGAACTTGGCGCAACAACTGGTGATTTTACACAACCGCCATCCGCACAATGCCTTGCTAAAGGAATTTGCCATCGAAGCATTGCATTTGAGCGGAGATCATGCGCGTGCCCGGAAAATTGCGGCGGAAAAAACAAAAAGCGCGCCCGAAGAAAAAAGTACTTTAATGCCGCTAATCAAAACGCATCAATAATAAGGAGTTCGTCGTGAAAACAAAATGGCCGATTGTTTTGCGGGGTGTTGTTGTTCTGTTATTATTGTTGACCGCCCGATTTGTGCAGGCGCAAACCGCGGACAGTCTTTCCAAAGGTAAAAAGGCACCCGGGGCGGTACAAAAGTTCGTAAAAAAGTATTACACCTTTTCCGGTAGCTTTGGCGCTTACGGCGAATTGTACCAGACAACCGCCAAGTACAAACGATTGCCTTCGTCCACGGCGCGCAGTACGCTGAATTTTACCTTCGGTTTCTGGAAATTTCAAATGCCGGTGCAAATTGTCCTTTCCACCGAAGAAGTTTCTTACCGCCAGAGCTTTAACCGGTTTGGGCTGAATCCGCACATCGGAATTTTTACGTTTCATGTGGGCGATTTCGCAGGACGCATTTCGCAATTTACGGTATCGGGAATCAGCATTCGCGGTGGCGGCATCGAAGTTGCGCCCTCATGGATGCGTTTTGTGTTCATTTACGGACAAACGCAACGGGCCGTGAACGATCCGCGGGCCATGACCTATGCCTTTAAACGCATGCTTTTGGCGGCCAAATTGGGATTCGGAAAACGTAATAAAACTTTTTTCGAATTGAATTTTGTCAAGGCCAAAGACGATTCCAATTCAGTGCACTTGCCGGATGATTCCACGAAAATTCATCCGCAGGAAAACATGGTTCTGGGTGCCAACGGCCAGGTCGTGTTGTTTAAAAATCACCTGCGCATCAGCGGAGAAGCGGCGGCCAGCGTGTACACATTGAATTTGCGCTCCGACAAGGTGGACAAAGACCAAATCGACATTCCCGATTGGGTGGACAAATATTACACCCTGCGCCTGACCACACGGCTGGACTATGCCTACCGCGGACAAATTCGGGTGAACACGCGGGTTTTTCGCGGGCAGGCCGGTTATCAACGCATTGGCCCGGGATTCACATCTTTGGGCTTGCCTTACACCATGAACGACCGGGAAAAATACAACGGTAATGCCTTTGTGCAGGTAATTCCGCGCAAGGTTACGTTGCGGGGAATGTTCATGTACAGCCACGACAATCTGGAAAACCAAAAGGTAAAAACATTAAAGCATATTAACTACATGACCGGGATAATGGTGCGTCCGCTTCCTGTGGTGACCCTGAACCTGGTTTACAGCCGCAATAAACTGGAAAACGAAACCAATCTTGATTCTTTGATTTACTGGGAAAACAACATCGAAAAGAAACGGCAACTGTTCGATACTTACAACGATCGTCTGATGCTTAATGGTGTTTACATGTTTAAGTGGCTTAAATTCGCGCACACTGTAACGCTGGCCTACACGTTGCAAAAATCGCAAAGACGTCGTACCGATGTGGAAGAAAACAATTTCGATTCGCAAATGATTACGGCCGGGTACAACATCTTTTTCTCGCAAAAGATGAACATGGCTTTGAACTTTACCAATACGAGCAACAAGCTGGCGACGGGCACGTTGCAAAGCCAAACCTATGGCCTGGCGATCGGATACAATCCGATGATGCGCTGGCGCAATAATGTTTCTGTGAACATGCAAAAAACGCAAGACCAGACTTCGGTTAATTACACGTTAACTTCGCGTTTTCGCATTACGCCGCGCAGTAGTTTGAATTTGAATTTGTACAAGATTGATTTTTATGATCCGGTCAATCCCGATCGGGAATACAAGGAGCATCGCGGCACTTTGTCGTACACGTACAATTTTTAGAGGCGGGAGGATTTGGGAACTTGGAACTGGGAACTGGGAACTTGGAACTGGCTCCAAAGGAGTCCCTTCGGGAGAACTGGCTCCGTCACGGAGTGATCCCTTTGGGACAGGAGCCCCTTCGGGGGAATTGGTAGAGGTGATTGTCGAGTGTTTCGCCGGCGAAGAAAGTAAAAAT
>CAYXUS010000196.1:0-5079 GCA_964468415.1 uncultured Caldithrix sp. | reverse complement strand
CATATAACTCACGCCTTTTTTTAGCAGAATGCCACATAGCGGAAAGGCAATAAACCCTGGCATTAATGTTATGGAGCCAAAAAAGGAAGCTAATATGACACCAATAAACTTGTCGTTATTCCCCAAATAATCTGAGATCATTTTATCAGGTATAAAAAAAAGGACAATTGAAACAAGAATGAGCATTGTTAAAAATGCAGGTATAATATTGATAAATTTCCTATAGGATATTTTAATCGCTGTAAGTGTCTTTTTTCTATCTACGATAATAGAAATTAATAATGCCAATCCTGTTGCAAAATACAAATAATACATTTTAGTTCACATTGTTTTTTTAATTTGCGCATCGGTAAGCATAACCAATGCTCAATCCATCCCATTACAGGATGGCTTTGCTTTTTCCGACATCTTCTGTCCACCACTTCAACAACACGTCCTGCCCCGGCGGGATAATGCCTGCCCCGTAAATGGACAGGGCGAGGGGATGGGTTTACCAAGTTCCGCGTAAATGATCACAACGAATAACTTAGGTACCTCCTATGCGCCGGAGTGCATTCGATCCCGTACAGGCACGTTACAAACCTGTAGCCGCACATCACGTACAAACCCTGAGAAGTACGTATTCAACCTGTTAATCCCCCTAGGTTGTTGCTCGTTGACGACGCTTACAAGGGTTTGATTAATCTCACCCTATTATTCAGACCTTAGCCCTTTGACTCCGTGGGATTCGGAGATGGGTTTCATCCTCACGGATTCCGCCCGATTCGGTACATTGCAGGAAGGGCTTCACACCCTGTCATCAGCGCAACAGTAGCATGCCTTCCTAAGGTATTGGCAGGGATATGCCAAGTGCTAACATGAAATATAACCCCAAGTAACACAATCGCTTACGCAACAACATGTCGCACGCAACGATTAAGCTAACCGGAGCTGCCACGACCGATGCCTTTCACCAGCCGCCAAGATTCCCACAAGGAAGCTGTCACGCTCTGCCTGCCCCTTGCGGGGTGTGGCAGTTTCCGGCTGAGCGATTGGATGTGCTTTTTCTATTCAATTTTTCATTTACACCGCCAGAACGAACGGAATTATTCGTATTTTCCCGGCTTCCGTCAATCGGTACGTTCATCTGCCAGATTTTTAATTTTTCCTTCCATCAGGGCCGTTACGGCCTCTTCGATAGAGACAATATCCGTGAGTATTACCTTTAGCCCGGCAGCGGAAAAGCTTTGATAGGCACCGGCTCCCATGCCCCCTGCAATTAACACATCGCAATCCCCGATTTCTGCCGCCATCGTTCTGTGGCGATTATCCGCGTCCGGCCCAAAGCCGTGACGGCCTTGCGGATCGTACTGGGTATGCGCATGCTCGTGGGTTTCCGCAGGCTGCTGAGCAAAATGCCCTGTTCCCCTTTGCCGCATTTCCGTTTTAACAATTTTGTCGCCTTCAATTGTGTAAATTTTATAATAACGTGAACGTCCGAAATGTTGACTTACATAGTCCCCGTCGTTGGTTACTACGGCTACTTTCATATTTGGGTCTCCTATTTTTTCTGTCCGACACGCGTGTCCGGGATTTTTATGTTTACAACTGACTCTGTATTTTCTTGAGCCAATCCTTGGTGATTTCTGTGGCCAGGTCGATCATTTGAAATACGCGCTCGTCATCGACCTTGAAGAACATCAGCACTCCTTCTTTGTACGCAGAGACCAGCCCAACATTGCGCAACAGCATTAAATGCCGCGAAATGACCGATGGGTCCAGGCCAATTTCATTGATGATTTGTTGCGAATTTTTGGGCCCGTCTTTTAAAAAAAGCAAAATCCGCAGGCGTTGATCACTGGCCAAAGCCATAAAAAGGCGGCTGCGCAAATCACTCATCGGCCCCATCATGAGGCGCCGCATTTTCTTTCCTTTGGGCATGCTCCCTCTTATTTCATTATTGCATCATTGTGCAATAATAACACAATTAAACAAATTAGTCAAATAAAAATATGCCCGCATGCGGCTCAGGAAAAGCCTGCCACATGACTTTTGATTTTGCGTTTTTTCCGGCCCATGAAACGCTACCAACAAAAAAGGCTCCACAGGGCGTGGAGCCGAAGCAACTTAATTGAGGGTTTGATTTTTAGGAGGGAGGATAAATTTTATTTTCTTTCCTTAATTTACCCAGCTCGTCTTTCCTCAAGCTTTTTTGTAATCTTTCAATTTCTGACATAAAAATAACAAAATTTATCCTCCAAAGTCAAGATTTTTTAACCTTTTTTTAACATTTATCGTTTCCTGTTTTTCTCCGCATTATATGGAAAACCAATAATTTAGTTTAACCAGAAAAACATTATCGGACTTAATATTGGTAAATAAACTTTTGAAATCGGACGCGAAGTCAAAGGTTCCCGTATTTTCATAACCGGAACGATTTTGCGTCCAGACCAGATACAGAATGGAGCCCGGGCGGTATTCCCAACGCACGACGAAATTCGAGCGAAACTCCTTAACGTTAAAATCCGGATTATAAATGGAGTAATCTACCTGACCGTCGAGGTTTTCGTCGATTTCATAGGTGCCCTCTTGTGGGTTAAAATGTATTTTCTTCCCGGAAAATTCTTCGTAACGATCCGTCCCCGAGGCGCGTGGATTGGTGATGCGTTTAAAGTGGGAATATTTTCCCGTGGCGATAAAGGGCTGTCCGTAATATTGAATGGACAGCTCCGGTGTGGGGCTGTAATTTAGGCGGAGCACCAGCCCAAAAGTGTGCCGTTGAATCCGCCCGAAAAGGTAGCGGGTGTTCTGATCAAATGAGACGGTGCCAATATATTGTAAATTCTCTTTATTGTAATTGTAGAACGGACGCACTGACAGATTTAATTGATTGTTGACTTTAAAGTACACATTGGCACTTGTTCCGAACGATTTGGAGATTCCATCATCGTTTCGATTGTAGCGTACCGAGGCACCGGCCTGAATATTTTTGCGTTCGTCGCTGTAACCGTGAAGCCAGAGATTCCAGCTTCCCGTCAAGCGCGCCAGCGGGCCGCCCCGTAATAACGTTTTGCTTAAACCACCACTCTGGCGATTGATTCCCATATAAAAGCCCCAGAAATTGGTAAATTGTCCTCCGCCGTTGATATTGCCTCCTACGCCCAACGGATCTCCACCGTAATCCCATGCTTGCCAGAGATTTCCGTTAAGATTGATGCGTCGAAAAATTCCCACCGGATTATTGATGCGGTATCCGATCCAGAGATAGTCCAAAATTTGGTCGGCATTGCGCATAAAACCCAGATCGTTCAGCTCCAATCCGGGAGAGCGCCAGAGAGCGCCGACGGCCGCACGCCATCTTCCGTTGCCAACCTTCCCGATGTTTATGGTACCGCCATTTCCGCTCAGGCTTGTCCGCGTTGTGTCAAAACTCAGATAGTCGGCATCCGGGCGCTGAAAATAATGGGCCGATGATTCCTGAATCCGGGTAATGGCCCGGCGGCTTCCTGTGATGAAACTTCCAACCAGCTTAACATTAAAAAAGTAGGTTTTGTGTTTCCATTGATGTCTAAAATCGATTCCCCCGGTGTAGGCAGCCTGTGGAAGAAAATCGAGGTACTCATCACGGATATTGCGGTTTGTTGCCGTTACAATGGCTCCCAGGGAGGTATTCCCTTTATTGAAATCTTTTTCCACACGATTAACAAAATAATTGGTCAACGGTTCCACACAAATTTTTTGGCGTTTCCCCTGCAAATCGGCTTCGGCAAATTCGCGATTTGTGACGGCATTTAAAATACCAATCGACCATCCTTGCCGGGTTTTCCCGCTGATTTTGGCCGCACCTAAAATGCGAGCCTGATCGGGCATTTTCAGGTAATCGTAATTAAAGCCATCATTCGCGTCGGGATAATAGTGGGGCGCACGCCCGATGCGACGGGAATAGAACACTTTTTCCTGCGACATATCCCCGTCTCCCATAGCCAAAGGGAAATTAAAAA
This sequence comes from uncultured Caldithrix sp., assembly GCA_964468415.1. Classification (GTDB taxonomy): domain Bacteria; phylum Calditrichota; class Calditrichia; order Calditrichales; family Calditrichaceae; genus Caldithrix. Next base: position 1,099 of record CAYXUS010000196.1, on the reverse strand, counting down.
TGTTTTTGCCTTCGATGAAGAACGGACGTTTTTCTTCAAAAAACGTTTCGAAGGCGCTTAAGTTAACTTCGGATGGATCGGCCTCAACCTGCCCGAAATCGGGATTGATGGTAAAATCTGCGGTCAAATCACTGGTCAGGCCGATCTTTCCGTCAATTCCCAGATCAAACTTTCCATCGCGTCCGTCGGCAAAGGGATTGCCTTTTTCTTTGGGATAGGTGTGTACACTGGCCACAGAATAGGGCAACAACTCCATGCGTAAAGGCGCTTCAATGCCGGAAATGCCCTTTAAAAGGCCAAAGTAAGAGACCATTCCCGGAACATCTTTGGGGATGTACTGCCACATATCGTCTTCCTGCAAACGAAAAATGTGGCGCATAACCTGAAATCCCCACACCTGTTGCTGTTTGTTAGCAAAACGAATTTGGTTGAACGGAATTCGCATTTCGGCAATCCACCCCGAATCGGTAATGGTGGTTTTAACTTCCCATACGGGATCCCACGTTTCATCTTCGCGGTCACCATCTTCAGACATGATCATATCGTATTTCACGCCGGCGGCATTGGTCCCAAAGACAAATGCTGTTCGGTGGTCAAAATAGCTGTCCAGACCAACCATGACCCGATCGCTGTTTTCTACATCATCCCGACGCGACAGGCGGGCTTCTATTTTTTGGGGTTCGGTATCGTACATCATAATGCCGAGGTAAAGATTATGCGCATCATAAAGGATTTTGAAACGGGTTTCCTGAGAGGGGGCAATGTTTTCCACCGGATTTATTTGCACAAAATGATTTTGGAAGGGAGCCGTGCGCCAGGCAGGGTCGTTTAAACGACCATCGATTTTGGGTGCCTGCCCTTCGATTCGCCGGGCGTAACAAACTTTTTTAGATGGAATATTTTCGGCCCAAACGCCGGTAATTACCAAAATACAAAGCAAAAAAATCGAAACAAATTTCATGACATCCTTCCCTTACCTTGTGTTTACAAAGTTCCTTTGTTGCTAAAAGAATACGAAAGGATGGAAGAAATGTTACATGGAAGGAGACGAGAAAGGCAGGAGGACAAAGCCGTTTAAACGGTTTCTAATACGCTTCCA
>CAYXUS010000195.1:0-13418 GCA_964468415.1 uncultured Caldithrix sp. | reverse complement strand
TGATTTGTTGATCGGTTGAATCGTTGAATCGTTGAATGGTTATTCGTTATTCGGTGCTTCGGTGGCCGGGATGAGGGTTAAGGGTGTAAGGGTTACCAGTGCCGATCTGTGTGGATCAGTGGCTGTATTAAGTTAAAGGTTAAGGGTGTAAGGGGTAAGGGGGGAGGTGTGCCGCCCGCTGGTGCCTCGATACGTCCCGGCAGGCCGGGACTACTCGGCAACCGGCGGCCTTTTCTCCTTTTTCTTTTTTCCTTTTTCCTTTATCATTCTTCCTGTGCAGATCTGTGGCCGGGGAAAGTTGAATTGTTGATTCGTTGAATTGTGCCACCACGAAGTGGTAGGCATCCCTTCGGGATTGAATGGGGTTTTCGGTGCTTCTTCGGTGGGGTTCGGTGGCCAGAATGGGAAGGGGTTAAGGGTGTAAGGGTTAAGGGGAGGCGGTGCCTCGATACGTCCCGGCAAGCCGGGACTACTCGGCAACCAGCGGCCTTTTTCCCCTATTCCTTTTTCTTTTTTCATTTTTCCTTTTTCATCCCTCCGTACCAATCCGTGCCCCCAACATTTAATCAAACACAAACTCCAAAGAGACCTTTGCAGCACAAAAAGCATTCCACCCTTTACTCTTACCCCTTACATTCTTAACTTTTGAGCACTGGTTTAACCCATAGGCATTTGCACAAAATATCATGGAACTTCAGGAAAAACTAAAACGCGTACCGGCCAAGCCCGGCTGCTATTTGTTCAAAGACAAAACCGGAAAAATTTTGTACGTGGGCAAGGCGGGGATACTGCGCAATCGCGTGCGTTCCTATTTTCAGAAATCCCGGCCTTTTCACCCCAAGCTGGAAGCACTGGTACGTAAAATTTCCGACATCGAATGGATTGTGACCGATTCCGAAGTGGAAGCGCTGATTCTGGAGAACAATCTCATTAAAGAATACAAACCACGCTACAATGTAAGCCTGCGTGACGACAAAAGCTATCCTTACATTCGCATCACCAACGAAGACTTTCCCCGGGTGTTTGTCACACGGAAGATTGTTCGCGACGGTTCAGAATATTTCGGCCCGTACACGGACGTGAAAAGAGTGCGTTTTGTGTTAAAAACGTTGCAGCGTATTTTCCCTGTACGCTCCTGCAAATTTAATCTTACTCCGCAAGTTATTCGGCAAAAAAAGATTTCTCTTTGCCTGGATTATTACATTAAAAAATGCATGGGGCCGTGTCAGGGCTTGCAAAGCAAAGAAGACTACCAAAAAATTATTGCCCAGGTTCGTCAGTTTTTAAAAGGCCGCACCTCGGAAATTGTTAAGGAACTGCACAAACAAATGGAAGAACACGCCCGCAAAATGGAGTTTGAAGAAGCGGCGTTGGTGCGAGATCGCCTGGCTGCTCTGGAGAATTATCGGAACAGTCAAAAAATCGTGCAGTCAGATTTCAAAGATCGCGATGTGGTGGCGGTGGCCATGGAAGACGGTGAAAGCTGTGCGGTGGTTTTTCGGGTGCGCGAAGGCAAGGTAATTGGCAAACAACATTTTTTTCTGAAACAGGCTCTGTGGAAAGACGAAGCGGAGGTGATCGACGCCTTTTTACGCCAATATTATTTTAATACGGACGATGTGCCGCAGGAGATTTTTTTGCAAACCGAGATAGAGTCAGCTCCGGCATGGCAACAATGGCTCGGCAAAAAATCACAGCGGCGGGTAACGGTAGTGGTTCCCAAACGGGGCGAAAAACGCAAATTGGTGGAGATGGCCGTTACCAATGCCCGTTATTTGCTGGATGAGCTGCAATTGCAAAAGATGAAACGGGAACAGACCGTGCATTTTACCGTACAGGCCTTGCAGCGCGACCTGCGTTTGCCCAAACCGCCGTTAGTCATTGAATGTTTTGACATTTCCAATATTCAGGGCAGCGATCCCGTGGCTTCTATGGTGTGTTTCGAAAACGGCAAGCCGAAGAAGAGCGCCTACCGCAAATACAAAATCACCGTCAAGGAAACACCGGACGATTTTGCCATGATGCGCGAAGTGATTGAGCGGAGATACCGTCGGTTACTGGAAGAAAAAAAACGCCTGCCCGATTTGATTATGGTTGACGGAGGCAAGGGCCAGCTTTCCAGCGCCGTGCAAATTCTGCGAAAATTGGGCCTCGAAAATCAGCCGATCATCGGCTTGGCCAAACGCCTGGAAGAAGTATTTGTCCCCGGTGAAAGCGAAGCACGCATGTTGCCGCGCACATCATCCAGCTTGCGTTTGCTGCAACAAATTCGCGACGAAGCCCACCGCTTCGCCATTACGTTTCACCGCCAGCGACGAGCGAAGCGCACCTTGCATTCCGAACTGGATGAAATTCCGGGCATTGGCCCGAAACGACGCAATCAATTGCTCAAAACGTTTGGCTCGGTAAAAAACATCGCCCGGGCCTCTGTACGTGAATTGGTGGAAAAAGGCAAACTGCCGCAATCGATTGCGGAAAAGGTAGCGGAACATTTTAAGTCCAGGTAAAATTTTTCCGGGGCTGGCCAAACGTCATTTTTGACCCCATGTTTTTACCGATACTCGCTAAGTCCAAACGGCTATGATTCTGTTTCGTTTTTTTACGCCTTGCAGGGTAGGAGTGACCGAATGGCAAAAATAATTTTACAGAACGAAAAATCGGGTTAAGGTCTTTTCCACCGAGTTGCGAATCCGTTCTTTCGGTGCGTTTGCTGCCCGTTCTCACAAAATATGTCCTTCGTCAATGCATGCGTAGTTCGAACGCAGTAAAATAAATATCGGCGAAGCGGAAAGTACGGCCATAATTTTCTAATCCTAAACCTCATTTTGGCCGAGTGAATAAAGTAAACATCAAGCAATTTACCGAAACAGGAAAAACTGCCTATGAAATGGTTTAAAAAACTACTCATCGGAGCCGCCTGGGGCGCCTTTGCAGCCGTGCTGGTTTGGCTGCTAACCCGCTACGTGGCTAAAGATCTTTTTTACACGTACGAGGCCAAAACCTACGATTGGCGTATTAAAAAGAAATTCGAACCGCGTCCGACCATCGATGACGTCATTATTGTGGACATTGACGAACGTGCCAATCAAATGTTAGGCAAATACTCCCAGTGGCCGCGTACCTATCACGCCCAAATCGTGGATTTTTTGCACAAGGCCGGGGCGATGGCCATCGGTTTGGATATTTTGTACGACAAAGATGTCTGGCATCCCGACCAGGATGTGCAGTTTGTCAATACCGTTAAAAAGGCGGGTAACGTATACACCGCCGTGTACTTTGCCCAGGCCGATTCCGACAACTGGCGTCCTGTGATGAAGTCGGAACCCGAAGGGTTTGACGCCCGTCGTTTTTATTACACCTTCCCTCCGGAAGTTGCCGCGCTATTCCCTCACGAAGATCGCTTTGAAAGCGGGTTTCTGGAATTGCTCAATGCCAGCCGCGGTGTGGGACACGTTAATTTTAATGCCGATGTGGACGGAGTAGTACGACGCATTCATCTGTTCACCAATTTCAATAATCATTTGTACCCCACGTTGGGCTTCAAAATTTTTATGGATGCCATCGGTTGCGATTCCTTGCACTACGATCTGAAAAAATCATTTCTGGAACTTTACCGCCAGGGCTCTGTGTTAACAAAAATTCCCGTGGATGCCCACGGCAACATGCTTATCAACTGGGCCGGGCCGTTCAAATCGTTCCGTTACATCAGCTTTTACGATGTGCTTAAAGCCAAAGAGCGGAATTTGCCGCCGGAGATGTTTCGGGGGAAAATCGTTTTGCTCGGTACGTCTTTACCCGGGTTGTTCGATTTGCGCAACGTGCCTTTTCAGCAAGCCTTCCCCGGAGTTGAAATTCATGCCAACATTCTTTACACGCTTTTTACCCAGAATTTTATCACCAGGATGAGCGAAAATACTTCTTTCCTTCTATTGCTGATTATCGGCCTCATTTTGGGGGGAATTCTCATTTTTACCCGCCCCTTGGTAAGTTACCTTACCGTGGTGGGCATGGGACTTTTGTACACATTAGCGGCAGCCATCATCTTTTTGCAGTACAATTACTGGATTGAGATTGTTGCCCCTTTGTTAACCATTGTGCTGGCCTTTTCGGTTATTTACGTGTATCGCTACGTAACCGAAGAGAAAAACAAGCGGTTCATTCGCTCGGCGTTTTCGCATTTTGTGACCAAATCGGTGGTTGATGAGCTACTGGCAAATCCGGACAAAATCAAGCTGGGTGGCGAGAAGAAAGTGTGCACCGTGCTTTTTAGTGATGTGGCCGGGTTTACCACCATTTCCGAAAAGCTGGAACCGGAAGAACTGGTTCAACTTTTGAACGAATATCTTACGGAAATGACCAACATCGTTTTTAAGTACGACGGCATGCTCGATAAATACGAGGGCGATGCGATTATGGCCGTATTCGGTGCGCCGATCGCCCACGGCAACCATGCCTACCAAGCCTGTGCTACCGCGCTGGAAATGCAGGAACGCCTGGTCGGGATGCGCGAAGAATGGCGCAAAGTCGGTAAACCGGAGTTGCGCATTCGCATCGGCATCAATACCGGCCCGATGGTCGTGGGGAACATGGGATCTGAGAGCCGTTTTGACTATACGGTTATGGGCGATGCAGTTAATTTGGGGGCTCGGCTGGAACCGGCCAATAAAATTTACGGCACCGAAATCATGATAGGCGATGGCACCTATCAGATGGCCAAAGATTCTATCATTGCCCGCCCGCTGGATTTATTGCGGGTAAAAGGGAAAACCGAACCCGTACACGTGTACGAATTGCTCGGGCTGATCGACCGCGGGGCAAGTGACGATTTGTTGCGGGTAATCGAGCTGTTCCGCAAAGGTTTTGAACATTACCTGAAACAAAATTGGGACGTAGCCATCAATTACTTTCAGCAGGTATTGGCCATCCGTCCCGAAGATAATCCTTCCAAAACTTACATTCAGCGCTGTCAGTTCTTCAAGGAAAATCCGCCGGGTGCCGATTGGGACGGCGTGTATTCTATGAAGACCAAATGATGGATTGAAACCTTACGCCTCACTTTAAGCCAGTGCCGTTTGTTTACCGGCATTGGCTTTTTTATTATTCGCCTTCTGTGAAACGCCCGCGAAAAACCTTGAAAAAGACTCCCAAACAACGACAAAACATAAATTTAAAATTTATTAATAGTTAAATTCTTTTGAAAACCCGTTCCGAATTTATTAAATTTAACATCTTTGAAAAAAAGGAGGTATTATGTCAGGTCACTCCAAATGGCATTCGATTAAACATAAAAAAGCCAAGGTAGACGCACAACGCGGACGAATTTTCACCAAACTCATCAAAGAAATTACTGTTGCCGCCCGCATGGGAGGCGGAGATCCGGAAGCAAACCCTCGATTGCGTGTGGCCATCGCCGCTGCCAAAGCCGCAAACATGCCCGCCAAAAATATTGACAACGCCATCAAAAAAGGAACCGGTGAATTGCCGGGCGTGGTGTACGAAGATGTTACTTACGAAGGCTATGGCCCGGGTGGAGTGGCCGTTTTCGTAGAAGCGGTAACCGACAATCGCAACCGTACCGTAGCCGAGATGCGCCATTTGTTTAGTAAGTACGGCGGGAATCTGGGAGAAAACGGAAGCGTTTCCTGGATATTCGAACGCAAGGGGTTAATCCGTGTACCCAAAGACCAATACACCGAAGACGAACTGATGGAGATTATTCTGGAAGCCGGTGCCGAAGACATGAAGCTAACCGATGACATGTACGAAATTTACACCGGATTCGAAGATTTCCACAAAGTGCGTAATGCCTTGGAAGAGCAGGGCATTGTCATGGACAGTGCGGAATTAACCCGCATTCCTCAGAATACGATCAAAATCGAAGGAAAAACTGCGGAACAAATGCTCAAGCTTCTGGATGTTCTGGATGAACACGATGACGTGCAGAATGTGTACGCCAATTTTGATATTGACGATGCCGAAATGGAACGACTGGCGGCAAATGAGTAAGGCAAATTGAAAATATTAGGTATCGATCCCGGATTAAATGTAACCGGGTACGGTTTTGTTCGGATAGCTGAGGGAAATGTACCTCAGCTATTTGTGTATGGATGTGTACGCAGCAGCGCCAAAAAATCATTGGCCGAACGGTTGTACAAAATACACAGGGAAGTAAAGGCGTTAATCATCGAACATGCTCCGGACGTGATGGCCATGGAAAGCATTTTTTACGCCAAGAATGTTAAAACCGCTATTACGATGGGACATGTGCGCGGTGCTGTGATGGTTGCGGCAATGGAGCAAAATATTCCGGTGGTCGAATATTCTCCGCGGGAAATCAAACTGGCCGTTACCGGCAATGGTGCTGCGTCCAAGGATCAGGTGAACTTTATGGTGCAGAAGATATTACGATTTTCCGAGCCGATTGAACCTGCCGACGCTTCCGATGCGCTTGCCGCGGCAATTTGCCATTGGCACCGAATGAAATTTTACTAACAAAAGAAATTTTAATACCAATGATCGATTTTATCAGCGGAAAAATTGTTGCCAACAAATCGACCGAAGTGGTTGTGGAAACCAACGGAATCGGGTATGCCATTAAAGTGAGTTTGAACACCTCGCAAAAACTCCCGAGCGAAGGGCAAACCATTACGCTCAAAACCTATTTGCATGTTCTGGAAAATCGGATTCAATTGTTCGGTTTTATTGACGAGGCCGAACGGGAATTGTTTTTAAGCCTGTTGAGTATTTCCGGAGTCGGGCCAAAATTAGCTTTAACTTTACTTTCCGGCCTGTCTGTGGAACAAATAAGTCAAGCCATTTTTCGCCGCGATGAAAAAATCCTTTCTTCCATTTCGGGGGTGGGCAAAAAGACGGCCCAGCGCTTGATTGTGGAATTAAAAGACAAAGTTCATTTACCGGAAACGGTAGAGTCGGAAGAGTCGACCGCCTTTGTTTCCCCGGAGTGGAATGCCGTGGAAAGCGAGGCTATTTTAGCCTTGATTTCGCTGGGCTACAGCAAAGCGCAGTCGGAGCGGGCGGTTCAAAAGGTACAGAAAAAATCGCCCTGTACGCTTTCGGATGAATTAATTAAAAAAGCGTTGCAAGTTATTTAACGGAAGTTTATGAGCAAAGTGATTCGTCCGGCATTGCTGGAAGAAGACCTGGAATTTGAGAGCACGTTGCGCCCGCAAAGTTTGAGCGACTTTGTGGGGCAGCAAAAAGTCAAAGATAATTTGGCCGTATTTATCGAAGCGGCCAAACAACGGCAAGAGGCGCTGGATCATGTGCTTTTGTACGGCCCTCCCGGGCTGGGCAAAACCACCCTGGCCATGATTGTCAGTAAAGAACTCAACGTGGGCATTAAAACCACATCCGGACCTGTGCTGGAACGTGCCGGAGATTTAGCCGGGCTTTTGACCAACCTGCAGGAAAAAGACGTGCTGTTCATTGACGAAATCCATCGCGTTAACAATGTGGTGGAAGAGTATCTGTATTCGGCCATGGAAGATTTCAGTATTACCATTCTCATCGACAAGGGGCCGAATGCGCGTTCGGTACAATTGAATTTGTCTCCGTTTACGTTAATCGGGGCAACCACCCGGGCCGGTTTGCTCACCTCGCCCATGCGTGCGCGGTTTGGCGTGGTTTTGCGGCTGGATTATTATTCCCCGGAAGATTTGTTCTTAATTATTAAACGATCGGCCAAAATTTTAGACGTGGAAATCGAAGACGAAGGCGCCATGGAGCTGGCCCGCCGTTCCCGCGGAACGCCCCGCATTGCCAATCGTTTGTTGCGCCGCACGCGCGATTTTGCTCAGGTGATGGCGGATAATAAGATTACCAAAGAAGTGGCCAAAATGGCTCTGGATCGTCTGGAAGTGGACGAGCGGGGCCTGGATGAAATGGACAAACGCATTTTACTGACCATTATCGAAAAATATCAGGGCGGCCCGGTAGGACTTAACACCATTGCCGTGGCTGTCGGAGAAGAGCGGGATACGATTGAAGAAATGTACGAACCGTTTTTGATTCAGCAGGGTTTTTTGAATCGTACACCGCGAGGCCGGGTGGTTACACCTTTGGCCTACGAACACTTTGGAATAAAATACAAAAAAAATAATCAACAAACCTCGCTTTTTTAAAAGCAGGAAAGGAGTGCAATTACGATGAAATTATCGGAATTCCAATACGAGGTTCCATCAGAACTTATTGCCCAATATCCCGTGGGAAAAAGGGATGAATCCCGCCTGATGGTTCTGGATCGTAAACACCAAACATGGGAACACAAAATTTTTAAGGATGTGTTGGATTACCTGCGCGAAGGCGATGCGCTGGTAGTGAACGAGACCAAAGTGTTTCCGGCCAGGGTGTTCGGTACCAAAGAAAAAACCGACGCTCAGGTAGAATTGCTCCTTTTGCGTCAACTGGAAGATACCATGTGGGAAGTATTGGTCAAACCGGCGCGTAAAGTTCGTGTGGGTAATCGTATTCAAATTACCGAAGATTTTGGTTGCGACGTAATCGATAATACCACCTCCGGCGGCCGGGTGGTGCGTTTCGATTACAATGGACACGACTTTTTTAACGTGCTCGATCGGGTAGGAAAATCACCTCTTCCGCCCTACATCAAACGCGAGGCGGAAGACATCGACAAAAAGATGTACCAGACCGTTTACGCCAAAAAAGTAGGGGCGGTTGCCGCGCCGACGGCCGGTTTGCATTTTACCGAAGAGCTGCTGGAAAAAATTAAAGCCAAGGGCGTTAAGGTAATTCCCGTGGTGCTGCATGTGGGGCTGGGTACGTTCCGTCCCATTAAGGTAGAAGACGTGACGCGCCACAACATGGATTCGGAATATTACGAGGTACCGGAAGAATCGGCCCGGCAAATCAACGAGGTAAAATTGAACGGGGGACGGATTATCGCCGTGGGCACCACCACCGTGCGCACGCTGGAAACCGTGGCCAATGCCGATAATTTGGTCAAGGCCCATTCCGGCTGGACCGACAAGTTCATTTATCCTCCTTACCAGTTCAAAATTATTGACGGGCTTATTACCAATTTCCATTTGCCGGCTTCGACATTGGTCCTTCTGGTGGCGGCCTTTGCCGGACGCGATTTTACATTGAAGGCCTATCAGGAAGCCGTTAAGCAAAAATATCGCTTTTACAGCTATGGCGATGCCATGCTCATTTTGTAATAAAGGAAGCACAATTTGAGAACCGCTCTTGGCTTTGCCTTTGAAGCCCAAGTAACCGATGCAATGGAATCGACCACGTTTGCTGCTCTGGGCAGCGCCGTGGTCGATGCTTTATTAAGCGCAGGGGGCATCTTTGAAATGCGCGATTCATTGGCAGATTTGTCCTTTGAAGAACGCTGCAAAAAAGTAGAACTGCGTTTGCATTACGATGGGCATGAAATTCAAAATATCGATGTAAATGTGTTCGGCCAGAACCGTGTAGCCCCGGCTGTTTTGCAGTCATTCAAAGAAACACTTTGCCGCCTTCTTTTCCTCGAAGCTGACCGGGTTACGGTAAAGGCCTACCACGTGCCCGAGACAGCTCTGGCGTTACAGGTGCAGGCGGCGGTTTTAATTGGTTAAAAACAGGAAGTTTTGATGTTAGAAGCATTGCCCCATTGGCTGGAACAAATCGACCCTCTGGTCGCGTACATCATTCTGATGATCAGCGCATTTGTGGAAAATGTGTTCCCGCCCATTCCCGGCGATACCGTAACCGTGATTGGTGCCTATTTGGTAAGCACCGGCAGGCTAGGCTTTTGGGGTGTTTACGTTTCGACCACCGTGGGCAGCGTGATCGGCTTTTTTACCATGTACCTGTTAGGCCTTAAATTGGGCAGCCGCCTGTTGAAAACACGCTGGATTAACAAAGCCTTTAATCCGCAGCGTATTGAAAAAGTAGGCATTGGTTTGCGCGGTATGGATATTGGGTAATTGCCGCCAATCGTTTTTTAAGCGGTACCCGCAGCGTGGTTTCGCTTTTTGCCGGATTTTTTGCCTTGCGCTGGTACTGGGTGCTGGCACTCTCGTTCGTCAGCGCGTTTATCTGGAATGGGTTGCTCATTTATGCCGGGTACCTGGTTGGCGTAAATTGGGAAAAAATTGCGACCCTGATTAAGCAGTACAATCAATGGGTGCTAATCTTAATGGCCTTGGCCCTAACAGGGTACGTGGCCTATCGGTTCTTGACGAAAAGAAAGAAAGTTCAATAAAAACAGACAGGAAATACATTATGTCAGAAGTGCGTGTTCGTTTTGCGCCGAGTCCTACCGGGTATGTGCATGTGGGCAGTTTGCGCACGGCATTGTACAACTTTTTATTTGCCCGACACCACAAGGGAACGTTCATCCTGCGCATTGAAGACACCGATCAGTCGCGCTACGTGGAAGGTGCCGTGGAAAATTTGCTGCAAACATTGAGCTGGGCCGGATTGGATTACGACGAGGGCCCGGAAAAGGGCGGTCCGTACGGTCCGTATTTTCAATCGCAGCGTAAAGAAATTTATTTGAAACATGTGGAAGAGCTGCTGGACAAAGATGCGGCGTACCCCTGCTTTTGTTCCGAAGAAACCCTGAACAAAATGCGGGAAGAGCAGCAAAAGCAAGGCTTGCCCGTAATGTACGACGGGCGTTGCCGTAACATTCCAAAAGAAGAAGCGCGCGAACGCATGAAACACGAACCGCATGTCATTCGTCTGAAAGTGCCGCGTTCCGGGCACACCGTGGTGCGCGATATTATTCGCGGGGAAGTTTCCTTCGAAAATGCGTTGATTGACGATCAGATTTTGCTGAAAAGCGACGGATTTCCCACCTACCATCTGGCCAATGTGGTAGATGATCACTTGATGAAGGTTTCGCACGTGATTCGCGGGGAAGAGTGGCTGCCCAGCACGCCCAAACATATTTTGCTCTATCAGGCCTTTGGCTGGGAACTGCCGCAATTCGCCCATTTGCCGCTTTTGCTCAACCCCGATCGCACCAAGCTCAGCAAGCGTCAGGGCGACGTGGCGGTGGAAGATTACCGGGCCAAAGGATTTTTACCCCAGGCTCTGGTCAATTTTGTGGCGCTTTTGGGCTGGAACAAGGGCGACGACCAGGAAATCTTTACTCTGGATGAGTTGATCGAACATTTTTCTCTGGAACGGGTGAACAAGGCCGGTGCCGTGTTCGACGTGCACAAGCTGGAGTGGATGAACGGGCAGTACATTCGCAAAATGGACGAAGAAGACTACCTGAAGCTGGGAGACGAATGGCTGCGAAAATTGGGACTGGACACCGGCAATGAAGCGCGCAATCATCTCATTTTGAAAGCGGTACGCCCCGGCCTGAACAAGTTTGCCGACCTGCCACAAAAAACAGCCCTTTTCTTTAAAGATGCGCTGGAATACGAGCCGGAAGCCAGGGAGTGGATCCAAAAGCCGGAAAGTAAAAAAATCTTTCAAAATATGCTTGAAGAATTGGCGCAAATTGACGAACTTACGGTCGAAAATTTCGGCGCGTTGATGAAATCGGTACAAAAGAAAACGGGCGTTAAAGGCAAAGAACTGTGGATGCCCGTTCGTGCCGCCATAACGGGAGAAACGCACGGGCCGGAGTTGGCATTGGTTCTGCCGGTGCTGGGAAAACGGAAAGTGGAGCAATTTTTAACACAGGCGTTAGCATTATGAGAATTGTTGTTTTGATGGGTGGAGATTCCACCGAACGCGAAATTTCGCTGAAAACCGGGCACAAAGTGGCCAAAGCCTTGGAAGAAAACGGCCATCAGGTAATCAAGATCGACCCGATTGCCACCAAGGAAGAACAAACCCGATTAAACGAATCGGATCGCCATTGGCTGGGAATTGAATATCCCGACATGGACATGACTCCCTTGCATCGCGGAAGCATGTTCTTAAAAAACATTCTGGTGATTAAACGCTTAAAGCCCGAGCTGGTCTTTATTGCTTTGCACGGTGGCAAAGGGGAAAACGGCGTGGTACAGGGCATGCTGGATGCGGCGGAAATTCCCTACACCGGTTCCGGACGCATTGCCTCTACTCTGGCCATGGAAAAAGACATTAGCAAACTGTATTTTAAAAACGCCAAATTGCGCACCCCAAAGGCCGTGGTTCTGGAACGTCCCGATGCTTCGCGCAAAAAACTGAAAAAAGTGGACTACCCGCAGGTGGTAAAACCCAACGATCAGGGATCGACCATCGGTTTGAAAATTGTGCACAATCATCAGGAAATGATGGAAGCCATCGATCATGCGTTTACCCTGAGCCCGCGGGTTATTGTGGAAGAATTCATTGAAGGGCGCGAAATCACGGTGGGCATCATCAAAAACCGCGTATTTCCCATTGTGGAAATCATTCCCCAGCACGAAGTGTTCGACTACGATTGCAAATACAAAAATGGTTTGAGTCAATATCAGGTGCCGGCCAAATTAGACGAAGAAACGACCCGGCTGGCTCAGAAAATAGCCTTAAAGGCGCACAATGTACTGGGCTGCTACGGCTATTCCCGGGTAGATTTACGCCTCCCCAAAGACGGTGAACCGTACGTGTTGGAAGTGAATACCCTGCCCGGGCTAACCGAACACAGTTTGCTGCCCATGGCCTGTGAACATGCGGGCGTTAATTACAATGCCATGATCGAAATGATTGTGGAAGAAGCCATTAATAAACCGAAGTTACCGGTTGGTTAAACAGGGAAGAGTGGCATGGAAAAAATTGTTTTGTACAATACCTTAACGCGTAAAAAAGAAGTGTTTGAACCCCTGCATCCGGGATTTGTGGGCATTTACGTATGCGGCCCCACGGTTTACGGGCACGCCCATCTGGGGCATGCCAAAAGCTACATCAGTTTTGATGTAGTCATTCGTTATTTTCGCTACGTGGGCTACAAAGTGCGCTACGTACAAAATATTACCGATGTGGGGCATCTGGTTTCCGATGCGGACGAGGGCGAAGACAAAATTGCCCGTCAGGCGCGTTTGGAACAACTGGAGCCCATGGAGATTGCCGAGCATTACACCCGCAGTTATTTCGAAGACATGGACGCACTCAATGTGCTGCGTCCGGATATTTCGCCGCGGGCTACCTGCCACATTCCCGAACAAATCGAACTGGCGCAGCGTTTGCTGGAAAAGGGCTACGCCTACGAAGTAAACGGTACCGTTTATTTTGACGTAACCAAGTTTAAAGATTACGGCAAGCTTTCCGGGCGCAAATTGGACGAACTGATGGAAGCCGTACGCATTCAACAGAATCCGGAGAAAAAACATCCGGCCGATTTTGCCGTGTGGAAACGCGCCGAACCGGGACACATCATGCAGTGGAACAGTCCCTGGGGCAAAGGTTATCCGGGCTGGCACGCGGAATGTTCGGTCATGTCTACCAAATATCTGGGCCAACCGTTTGAC
>CAYXUS010000194.1:0-7646 GCA_964468415.1 uncultured Caldithrix sp. | reverse complement strand
GAAGACGTTCTGCAGGAAACGTTTTTAACTGTCATCGAGAAAATTCACACCTTTGACGGACGTTCTTCCTTTTTTACGTGGATTTATCGCATAGCGACCAACGCGGCACTTATGCGCTTACGCAAAAAGAAGGTGATTTTTCAGGAACTTAATGACGATCCCGATTTTCAGGAAAGCGTAGAAAGCCGGGTGTTTGTCGACTGGACTCAGGACCCGTCGATCGGTGTGTACGATTCGGAAGTGCGCAAAAAGCTGGATGAAGCGATCAACAAATTGTCGGACATTTATCGCAGTGTGTTTATTTTGCGTGACATCGAAGGGTTGTCCATTAAAGAAACCAGTGAAATTTTAAACATTACCGAAGAAAACGTTAAAATACGCTTGCGCAGAGCCCGGCAGTTTTTGCGCGATTATTTGTCGGATTATTTCGAAGAAAGAGCACGGAGTAGCCATGCTTCTTCATCATGAAGAATACATCAAAAAAATTTGTGATTTAATGGGCGAAGATCTGGATGCCCCCAGTTGTCAGGAAGTGTTGGATCATTTGAATGCTTGCCCAACGTGTAAAGTTTATTTCGACACGGTAAAAAAAACCATTTATTTGTGTCGTGAGCTGGACTGTCCCGAAGAAATGCCCGATGAGGTAAACGATCGCCTGCTGGAAGTTTTGAACCTGAAAGATTTAAGCCAAAAATAACAACAAGCGTATCTCCGCCAATCCTCTTTTTTAGTCACGCCGCTTTCCGATTTTCTTATTTTATTTTGAAGTCAAACATCCCAATGCAGGAAAAATGGGGATGTATCCTTTAATTCAAAATTGCATCAAAAAGCAAAAGCAAAATTTGAAAAAAATTTTTAGGAGGAAATAGATGAAGCCATTCGCAGTAACTAGTAGCGATTTCGACCAAATCGTGTTGAAGTCGGACATTCCGGTAATTGTGGATTTTTGGGCGCCGTGGTGTGCGCCATGCCGCATCATTGCGCCGGTTTTGGAAGAAATTGCAGAGGAATATGCCGGACGGGTTAAGGTTGTAAAACTGAACACCGACCAAAATCCGGAAATTGCCGCACGGTACAACATTCGCGGCATTCCCACATTGCTTATCTTTAAAGACGGTGAAGTGGTGGATCAGATTGTAGGTGCGGTACCCAAGCACATGATAGCCGGTAAACTGGACTATTACACCGCAAATGTAAGTACGCTTAATTAAGGACGGAGGTTTTTGTAATGAGTTTTTTGCAGGAAAAAGATAAAGAATACATCCGGAAATTGTTCTCCGAGATGCAGAATAATGTGAAGATCATCAATTTCACACAGGAAATAGAATGCCAATATTGTCCTGAAACGCGGCAAATATTGGAGGAACTGGTAGAATTGAGCGACAAGGTAAGCCTGGAATTGTACAACTTTATGACGCACAAAGACATGGTAGAAAAATACAAGGTCGATAAAGTTCCGGCCACCATCATCGAAGGTGATCAGGATTACGGTATTCGTTATTACGGCATTCCTTCCGGCTATGAATTTTCTTCGGTATTGGAAGATATTATTGACGTTTCGAAACGCGATTCCGGGCTTAATGCCGAGTCTCGCGAAATGTTGAAACAAATTGACGCTCCGTTGCGTTTACAGGTTTTTGTGACGCCGACCTGTCCGTATTGTCCGACCTCGGTTCGCCTGGCGCACAAAATCGCCATCGAGAATCCGTTTGTCACGGCCGATATGGTGGAAGCAACGGAATTTCCGGAACTCTCGATGCGTTACAATGTGCGCGGCGTGCCCAGAACAATGATCGGCGATGAATATCATGTGGAGGGGGCGCTTCCGGAAAAGCAGTACATTTCTAAAATTGTGGAATATTTTAAGGCCTTAAAACAAAAACAATAAGAAGGGATTTTTTATGTCGAAAAGCTCAAACAACAAGCAATTCTTGTTAATTGGCGCGATTGTTGTGGTTGTGGCTGCCATTGCTTACATTTTGTTTAGTGATTCGGGTACGGCGAAGAAATCAGCGGCGACCACTACACAGCCCCAACAGCAAACCGTTCAGCAAAATCAAGCACAAAAAAGCGCCGTGGCCTCCACGCCGGAAGATCAGTATCCTGAGGCACCGGATTTTGAACTGCCCAGTGTCGATGGCAAACAAATCAAATTGAGTGATTTCCGGGGTAAAGTGGTATTCCTGAATTTTTGGGCCACGTGGTGTCCACCCTGCCGGCGTGAGATCCCCTCTTTTATTGAACTGATCAAGAAATATGGAAAAGACGGTTTTATCGTTTTGGGTGTTGCCGTCGATCCCAGAGAGTTTACTCAGGGTGATAAGGTAAAACCGTTTGTTAAACAGATGGGGATGAACTACCCTGTCGTTTACGACACAAAAGGTATTTCGCAGATGTACGGAGGCATTCGCAGCATTCCCACCACTTTCGTGATTAACCGTGAAGGAAAAGTGATTGGACAAATTGTGGGCTCACGGCCCAAGGCGACCTTCGAAAGCATAATTAAAGATCTGTTATAAAAGTACCACCTTGATTTGCATCTGAGCGTCTCTCTTTTGAGAGGCGCTTTTTTTGTGGCATTTTGAGGCCAGCTTTGGTATTTTTCGGTTTTGTTGCTGATGGGCCTATCCGTGAAAGGCGGTTCGAACAGGGACGGGTCCGTAAATTTAAACTTCAATAAAAATGGAAGCACGCATGAATATTCAATTTGAAGAGTACACATTGCCCAACGGTTTGCATGTAATTTTGCACAAGGAAACGCACGTACCTATTGTCGCGATAAATTTGTGGTACAAAGTGGGCTCCCGTAACGAAAAGCCGGGCAAAACGGGCTTCGCCCATTTGTTCGAGCACATGATGTTCCAGGGCAGTGCACACATTCCACCGGAAATGCACTTTCAGCTCATCCAGAGCGTGGGTGGCACACTGAACGGCTCTACCTTCTTCGATCGTACCAACTACTACGAAACGCTCCCTTCGCATTATCTGGAAATGGGATTGTGGCTGGAATCGGATCGCATGGGCTACTTGTTGCCGGCCCTGAACGAGGAGAAGTTTAAAACCCAACTGGAAGTTGTCAAAAACGAGCGGCGGCAGCGTTACGAAAATCAACCCTACGGCCTGTGGCTGGAGAAGATTCTGGAACTTGCATTTGAGCCGGATTATCCCTACCATTGGCCGGTTATTGGTTACATGGAAGATCTGGAAAAAGCCACGCTGGACGACATCAAGGAGTTTTTTCGTACCTACTACGCGCCGAACAATGCCAGCCTGGCTCTGAGTGGCGACTTTGATGTGGAAGAGGCCAGAGAATTAATCGAAAAATATTTTGCGGGTATTCCTGCCAATCAAAATATTCCGCAGGCGGACAAGCATTTTACGGGGTATCGGCAGGGTGAAAAGGTGGCTGTGGTAAAGGACAAAGTACATCTGCCACGTTTGCATTATGCCTATCACCTTCCCGGCATTTGCGGTAATGAAATTTACAGTAGCGATGTGATAAGCGGTCTGCTGACCGGAGGTAAAAGTTCCCGTTTGTTCCAGAAGTTGGTTTACAAAAAACAGATGGTGCAAGACATTCAATCGTTTGTTTTGCCCATGACGGACACTTCGCTCTTTTTTATTGTCGCTACGCCACGGCCTGACCAGACGGTGGAAGCCGTGGCTGGTGAAATCGAGGAGGAAATTTACCGTTTGCAAGATGAAGAGGTACCCTTTGCCGAATTGGATCGGGTCAAAAATCAGGTAGTAGCCCAAAAAGTGCGTGATTTGCAATCGGTTTCGGTACGGGCGGACATGCTTAACATGTTTTACACGTATTTTCAGGAAACGGAACGCATTAATCGCGATATTGAAAACTATTTAAAAATTAACGAAAAAGACATTTTACAAACGGCACAAAATTTTTTGCGTCCCGATAATCGGGTGCGGGTTATTTTTGTGCCGGAACAAAAATAGACGAGGTCATTTATGCCAGATACGATCGATCGAAATCAAATGCCCAGGCCGGGGCAACCCAGACCGTTTAACTTTCCTGAGTTTGAAAGAGACGAATTAAAGAATGGGCTAAAAATCATCACGGCGACCAAGAGTAATTTACCTTTGGTCAATGTGCTGTTGCATGTGGCTATTTCGCCGCTGGACGACCCTTTGGGAGCCGAAGGGGAGATGAATTTGCTCTCCCAATTGCTTCTGGAAGGGAGCAAGAATTCCACCAGTGAGCAAATTGCCAATCAGTTCGAACGCATTGGAGCCGAATACAATACGCATTTGGGATGGAACGGCTTCTTTTTTGAACTGAATGTTTTAAAGGAACATTTGATTTCCGGTTTTTCTTTAATGAGCGAGTTAGTTCAGGATTCCATTTTTCCGGACAAGGAATTCGATCGTTTAAAAGAAGAAGCTCTGGTCGGTCGGTTGCAAATTCTGGACATGCCCGGACGTTTGGCCAGCGAGCATTTGTTCCGGCAAATGTTTCCGGAGCATCGTTACGGCCTGCCCATCGAAGGCGTGGAAGAAAGTATCGCCAATATTCGTTTGCACCGTATTATGCGCTTTTACCGGGACAATTTCGATGCCAGAAATGCGACGATTATTTTTACCGGCGATATCACTGCCAAAGAGGCATTTGCATTAACCAAAAATTATTTTGAGGCGTGGCGGCCTAAAATTATTACGACGGAAGTTAGTGACGATTTTTTTCCCAGTATTAATGCGCCGGTCACGGTGGTGCACAAGCCCGGAGCGGCGCAAACCGAATTACGCATCGGCCAGTTTTTACCGGAACGGAGCCACCCCGATTTCTTCAAAATTAAGTTAATGAACGAA
The DNA here is from genome assembly GCA_964468415.1 of uncultured Caldithrix sp. Classification (GTDB taxonomy): domain Bacteria; phylum Calditrichota; class Calditrichia; order Calditrichales; family Calditrichaceae; genus Caldithrix. The sequence continues at coordinate 2,819 of CAYXUS010000194.1, read as the reverse complement.
ATTTTGGGCGGATATTTTCTTTCGCGGCTTAACCTGAATTTGCGCGAAAAGAACGGATTTACCTACAGCATTCATTCCAATTTGATTTACCGACCGGCCATTGGGGTGTTTTCTATTGCAGCCGCCATTCAAAATGAATTTATTGCTCCGGCGTTGAAAGAGATTTTTGCCGAGATTGACCGCCTGCAGGCAGATGGGGTGACCGATGAAGAGCTTCAAAATGCGCGGGGATATTTGACGGGAATTTTCCCGACGGCTTTCGAAACAATTGATCAAATTAGTGACGCATTGGCCTCAATTATTACCTTTGAGTTACCGGATAATTACTATCGGACATTTCGTGAAAAGTTGCAAATGGTGACGCGCGAAGATATTTTAGAGACAGCGCGAGGCTATCTGGCACAGGATGAGATGCAAGTGATTCTGGTCGGGGACAAGGAAAAAATTGTTCCTTCTTTGCAAGATGATTTTGATGTGATCGTAGTGGATAGCAAGGGAAACCCGATCGAATAGACAAGGGCAGATAATGATGGATGCTTCCATTTTGGAAAAAGCATTGGCAATGGCATTGCAGGCACACCGGGGGCAAAAGGACAAGAGTGGCTTGCCGTATGTGTTCCATCCGATACGTATGATGTTGCAGTTAACAACCCTTGAAGAGCAAACGGTCGCCTTGCTGCACGATGTTTTGGAAGATTCTCCATTCACGGCCGAAGACCTGCGTAAAGAAGGGTTTTCATCGGTGGTTATTGAAGCGGTAAAAGCATTAACAAGGGAAAAAGACGAACCGTATTTGGAATACATTCGTCGTGTTAAGCAGAATCGGCTTGCACGCGTTGTCAAATTGGCCGATATTAAAGAAAATTTAAACGCCAATCGCCTGACAAACCTAAGCGAAAAAGATTGTCAGCGTTTGGAGCGCTATTTAAAAGCGCGCGAGATTTTACTTGCCCCTTAGTGGCTGGTTTATTGTGTTAGGGTTCAAAATTTGTGAGGCCCCGAGAATGACACATTCCCAGCAACCTTTGGTGTTTAACACTCGTGGTAATATTGAATTGCTCAGCCAGAACAGGCTCGCATTATTTGCTTCACAAGAATTTCCGGAGGAACTCCGGGCGGATTTGGACGAATTTTTTGGGTGTCTTCTGCATTTGCCCCTCGGACTGGCCGGCGGATGGCAATCGCCTTTGGAGAGACAGTTGTATGCGCGTTTCCATGCTTCGATGCAGGCTAATGTCATCCATTATTTTGCGCGGGACATCAACCAGTTGGTTCTGACCCCCTTGCAAAGCAGGCTGATGGAGAAAGGCAAGCTACTCATGATTGCTCCGGATACGGGGAGCCCGCGTGTCAGTAAGGCATTGGTTAAAAAACGCGATCGGTTGCTGTTTGCTCAAAATCGCAAGATCTGCTTTTTGTTCATTCGGCCGGGCGGCATGTTGGAACAATATTTTGCGGAATTATTGCAGACCGGACATGCCGTCTATGTTTTTGATCATAAGGTTAACGAGAAATTCAAAATGGCCGGTGCCATTCCTCTTACGATGGATGATTTGGAAGTGTTGCAGGCATGAGCCTTTGTGCGTGTAAGTGAAAGAACGGAGAGTTAAACGTGAAAATTCTTATTGCTACGGGTAATGCACATAAGTTGAGCGAAATTCGGGATATTTTGTCGGATAGCGGGGTGGAATTGTTGGGAGCCAATGATTTGGGGCTTTCCCTTGAGGTGGAGGAAAACGGCTCAACGTTTGCGGAAAATGCGGCTCTTAAAGCGCGTGCTTTTTTCGATGCAGCGCGATTGCCGGTTTTGGCAGATGATTCGGGTCTGGAGGTTCCCGCTTTAAACAATGCGCCGGGAGTCTATTCGGCCCGCTATGCGGGTGAACATGCCAATTACGCCCGAAACAATGCCTATTTGTTGGAACAAATGCGTGGGCTGACGGGGGAAGAACGCAAGGCACGATTTGTGTGTACCGTGTGTTTTAAAACAGAAGAGAAAGAATGGTTCTTTACGGGAATTACTGAGGGTTACATTTTGGATCGGTTGCAGGGAGAGCAGGGATTTGGCTATGATCCGTTGTTTTACGTTCCCGAATTAGGACGCACTTATGCTCAACTCTCTTCGGACGAAAAAAACCGGATAAGCCACCGGGGAAAGGCGTTAAAAAAGTTTAAAATTTTTTTGCAAGAGTACCTAAAAAAAATTGACATTAACGAAAAGAGCTCTTAAATTTGTGAGCTCTAAATAATTTGCAACGACAATGCCCATTCGGGGCGTAGCGCAGTCTGGTTAGCGCACCTGCCTTGGGAGCAGGGGGTCGGAGGTTCAAATCCTCTCGCCCCGACTTCGTTGCGCCCTTAGCTCAGTTGGATAGAGCAACTGCCTTCTAAGCAGTGGGTCGGAGGTTCGAATCCTCCAGGGCGTACATGGGATGGTGAGTGTAGCTCAGTTGGTTAGAGCACCAGATTGTGGCTCTGGGGGTCGTGGGTTCAAGTCCCATCACTCACCCACTATTTTGACATAAAGTTTATTTCGTTCGCGGGAACGAAATAGGAAAACGCTCCCATCGTCTAGAGGCCTAGGACACCGCCCTTTCACGGCGGCGACAGGGGTTCGAATCCCCTTGGGAGTACGTAAAAAGGGTCTGCAGGCTTGCAGACCCTTTTGTGTTTGTGTGGAGAGCGCTTGTGGGTTTTGATTTGACCGAATTGGAGTGGCGGCGACAGGGGTTCTCCCGCAGGGACTCCGTTGGAGGAATCCCCTTGGGAGTACGTAAAAAGGGTCTGCAGGCTTGCAGACCCTTTTGTGTTTGTGCGGA
>CAYXUS010000193.1:0-6433 GCA_964468415.1 uncultured Caldithrix sp. | reverse complement strand
GGCCGTCTTATTGACGGCCTATTTCAAACCCGTTAATCGGTAACAAGCTGAAGCTCTTCTCCCACAAATTCAAGCGCCAGGTCAATTAAAAAGTGTGCCAGCGATTTTCCTAACTCTCCCCGGGCCTGGGCAGGTTGCCCCCGATAACCGTTTGCAAGGATGTCCTCCGAAGCAGGCAAGGTCTTGTACCCGGGACGCACCTTGTTTTCAAAAAAATGCAAAGCTAAAGAAGTCTCCCAGCAACCGGCATGTCCGTCATAAGCAGGTAGCGGATTTTGAGGGTTCTCTGCCTGCTGACGTTTCAAAGCCTTTCCGATGCGTTTCATCCCTTCCTCAGAAAACAAAAAACTGGTTAAAGGAAAAAAACGAGCGGCACTTGTTTTTTCAATTGCCTCGGCGGCATCCGCCATAGCCAGCAAATGTTTTTTACCGGCATGGCCGCTCACAATAATCCCCTTCGCAAACCCATAATTTGCCAGATGTTGCCCCATTTGCACAATGGTTTCCCGGACTAAATCTTCCCCATGACTAATCGTACCCGCACGCTCAATCCCCCCGGCTCCAAGGGGTATGGTAGGTAATACCAGTACAGAAAAATCATCGTATCGCGTGATGAGCGCATCTCCCAGCGCATTTGCCAAATGTGTGGCCATAAAAAAATCCGTGCCCAGCGGCAAATGCGGCCCATGTGCTTCCAGCAAGCTCACCGGCAGCAAAACAATGGATTTGCTTTTGTCCATTTCGGCCAGTTCCGTATCCGTTAACTCAGCATACTGCCACAATCGTTGCATAATATTTCCTCGACGTTTACCTGATTATCCACTTGTACTAAAGAACCATTGGCATCTTCTTTTTCACAACTTTCCTGAGCAAGGCATAAGGATGCGGGCGTTCCGGAAGAGGCAACCGAATATCTTTTCCCCCGCCATGTGCCACCTGCACAGGTTCTCCCTTTCCATCCACCATCGTTTCTACGGAAAAAGAGGCCACACCGCCGGGAGAAAAAAGTTCCAGTTCGTCCCCGACCTCAAAACGGTTTCGTACCGCAACCGTTGCCAAACCGGTGCTCTCATCCCAGTCTTTAACAATCCCGCAAAACAGACGTGATTGATTGGCCGAATGCCCGCTTTCGTAGTTTAATCCTTTATCCAACGGATTCCGTTCCAGAAAGCCGGTAACGTACCCGCGATTGGCCACGGCAAACACTTCATTGATCAGTTCCTGCGATATCGCCCGACCTGCGGCGATCGCATCCAGCGCCTTGCGGTACGCATTGGTAATCACACTCACATAATAAACCGATTTTGTTCTGCCCTCAACCTTAACACTGTCCAGCCCCGCCTGAACAATCTTCTCCAGAATGTGAATCGTCGCCAGATCTTTGGCATTCATGATGTAAGTTCCGTGCTCATCCTCATCAATAGGCATCAGCTGGCCGGGACGTTCGTATTCTTCCAGAAAATACTGTTCCCGCACAGGTAACAAAACATCGCGTTCTTCCTCCAATTCGGCCGGTTGCGAATACACCCGGTACTGCCAGCGACATGCGTTGGTGCAGGTCCCCTGATTCGCGTCTCTGTGCGTAAAATAATTCGACAACAAGCATCGCCCCGAATAAGCAATGCAAATTGCTCCGTGAATAAACGTTTCCAACTCGATGTCCGGCACGTGCCGACGGATTTCTGCAATCTCATTCAGGCTTAACTCCCGGCTCAGAATAATGCGCTTAATGCCAATATTTTTCCAAAAGCGTACGGCTTGCCAGTTAATGGTGTTGGCTTGCGTGGACAAATGGATCGGCAGATCGGGGTGTTTTTCCCGGGCGATCAAAATCATTCCGGGATCAGCCATAATTAATCCGTCCGGCCTCAGTTTTGCCACCCGATCCAACATTTCGGCAAACGAGGCAATTTTACTGTTGTGCGGGAAAATATTCATTGTCAAATACAGTTTTTTCCCTTTTCTCCGGGCAAATTCTACGGCCTGCTTTATTTTCTCAAAATTAAAATCGTTTTCCCGGGCGCGCAGGGAAAAACGCGGAATTCCCGCGTAAACCGCATCCGCTCCATAAGCAAAGGCATATTCCATCTTTTCAAAAGTTCCTGCCGGAACTAATAATTCGGGTATCTTCATACGCTTCCTGTTCAAACCAATTTTTTGACCAAACCATAATTTGTTTACAGCCTGCACGGTAAATTTAGCCCGATATCGGTTCACTACCAAAAATTAATCGTGTTTCAATCCGCCTCCTTCACTCCTTTGCGTTCCATTTTCTGATCAAAAAAGCTTTGCAATCACCTCATTTTCCGCTTTAACAAGTTTAATTTTGAGAAATTTGTTCCGATAATCGTTGTAAACATAGTCTGGGTTTTTTTATGCGCTATTTTCTCTGGATTTTCATCCTTATTTTTTTAACAAATGTAAATATTCCGGCTCAGGAATATTATTATCGTTCTTATACTGTTTACGATGGATTACCGTCCCAGGAAATTTATGATATTGCACAGGATTCCCTGGGATATATCTGGCTTGCTACCCGCCGCGGTGTTATTGTTTACGATGGCTTTGGCCTGCGTCGCCTGGACACTTTGGCCAGTTTGGCTCCCATGCAGCTAACCCGGCTTTGCTTTGATCCCCTGGGCCATCCCTGGCTAACCGGCTATTCGCCTTTCTCTTTGCTTTTGCACTCCGAGGGAGAATCCAACTGGCACCGATATTACATACGGCCCTTGATCAAAAGCTATCTTTCTACACGGCCCGTTTTTCTTAAAACCGTGCAGACGAAAAATCACCGCATTTCTGTAATGATTGTCACCGCAAACAATCGCGCTCTGCTGTTTCGTAACGGACGCTTCAAATTCTGGAGGCCTCCGACGGCCCCCTTTGGGAAGAGAATTCTTTCCCTGCAGGCCTCTTCCGGTAACTTTTACATCCTGGGTTCCAATGGCTTTTTTAAAGTGACGGGCGATACGATGCAAAAAGTAAATCGGCCTTATCTGCCTAAGCACGCAATTCTACGGTCTTTTTATGTTTCGCGCAACGAGCAAATATGGTGGATTTTGACCTCAAAAGCGTTGTTTCAATTCAACGGCAAAACTGTACGCGCCATTCCGCTGACAGAAGAAATAGCCCATCTGGTTCGTCGAAATCGCGTTCATCTTCTGCCCGATTATGCCGGCGGAATTTTTCTGTATGGTCGAAAATTTCTGTTCCATTTTAATATTTTTCTAAACCAATGGCAGCCTGTTCTCATTTTTGGAAAGAAAGTGACCGGTGGTATTAACAACCTGTTTGCCGACAGAGAAAAGAACATTTGGGTCGCCACAACACGCGGTGCCATAAAAATCCCGTCTTTGCGATTTCTTAATTTTCACACGGCAAGCGGCCTTTTGAAAAATGAAGTTACCACCATTCGGGAATTTCGTCCCGGTTTGTTTTTCCTCGGGCATGAAAACGGATTCAGCATCTTCAACGGTAAAAAGCTCCTAACTCAATCTTTCTCCGCAGACGAAGCCAAAATTCCTCTGCGCATCCTGAACAGCATTGCTTTAAACGGTAACGTTTTCGCAATTGTCAATCGGCTCGGCCTGATAAAAATTTTTCCCGATGCCACTTACCAAATTTTCAGGCTGCCCCCGGGTGAAGCGCCCCGGGCCTTGGCGCTTTCACCGCAAAAAGAAATCGTCATTGCTACAAACAAAAAATTGCGCACCTTAAAAAACGGACGTCTGATCCCTTATCGTCAAAATACTAAACTGAATTTTTTCTTTGTCCGGAACATTTGTTTTACCCCCGATCAAGGCATAATCCTTGGAAGTAAAGAAGCAATTATTCAAATCGGGAAAAATTCAGATGTGCACATCTTTTACTCCAAAAAGAAAAATCGTCTCTATGAAATTTTTTCCATGCTTGTCGACACAAACCGAATCCTGGTTGGTACGTTAGATGGCCTTTTTGAGTGGCAAAATGGCATTCTCCGTCGCTCTTCGCTTTTCAAAAAAGACATACCGGTTTATGCCATTCTCCGGGATCGAAAGGCTAATATCTGGTTGGGTACCGAGCAAGGTGTTTACAAAATCCCAAAAAATTCTCCGCCCGTTCACTACGATGTTCGCAACGGTCTGGCCGGCATGGAATGCAATCGGGATGCCTTGTACGAAGATAGCCAGGGCAGAATTTTAATTGGCACCAGTGACGGCTTGTCATTATATCAGCCCGTTTACGATGTAGTGGCGCCTGCCCCTCTTATCCGGCTTACCAGTTTAAACAACTCTAAAATCCCATCCCACATGGTCAAAAAACCCGATGGGCTTGTCTTTACCTTTGACTGTATTTCATTCAAAGACGAGCGAAACATCAGTCTCAAATATCGTCTTAAGGGCTTTGAGGATTGGCGTTATATTCCAAAGCTTTTTACCAACCAACTAAGCTACCATACCCTCTCGCCGGGAACTTATCAGCTGCAAATTCAGGGTAAAAATGTCGAAGGAACCTGGTCAGAGGTAGTCTCTTCACCGTCCATATTCATTCCCCTGCCCTTGTGGCGCCGGTGGTACTTTATTCTGGCATCCATCATCTTGCTTGTTCTGTTTTTTTACTTTCTGGTTTATACACATCAAAAAATACAAATCAACAATCTTCTTGAAAAAGAAATCGTGCAACGTACTAAAGCACTGCAGGAATCCGAAAAGAAATACCGCCAATTGTTCATGGATTCATTAGACGGTATTTTTATCACAACTCCCGGGGGACGATTCATTGATGTGAATCCCGCGGGCGTACGGCTATTCGGTTACGAAAATAAAGAAGAGCTCATGGCCATTGACATCCCCTCAACGCTCTACGTGAATCCTCAGGATCGTGAGCGTTTCAAAAAAGAAATTGCCGAAAGGGGCCATGTGCAAAATCTTGAATTAAATTTCCGTCGTAAAGATGGAAAAATTATCACGGCTGTTCTTTCTTCTACCTGCGAATATGACGATCAGGGAAACATCGTAGCCTATCGCGGCTACATCCGGGATATTACGCGCTGGAAAGAAATGGAACAGCAGCTTGCCCATTCCCAGCGGATGGAATCGCTTGGGCTGCTGGCCGGCGGCATCGCTCATGACTTTAACAATATTCTGGCCGGAATACTGGGCTATGCCTCGTTGCTCAAAATGAGGTTGTCTCCGCACGATAAGCTGTACCGCTTTGCCGAAATCATCGAAAAAAGTGCCCAGCGTGCCGCGGAATTAACCAACCAATTGCTTATCTTTTCACGCAAAGGCCAATCCAAATTAGTCGAGGTTAATCTTACCGAAGTGATCTCTGAATCGCTAAAAATCATCAAACCAACGTTCCCCAAAGGGATCGAATTGAAAATTGAGGTCGATGAAAACATTCCCCCAATCATTGCCGACCCGATGCAACTGCAGCAAATCATCATTAATCTGGCCGTCAACGCACGCGATGCCATTCCCGAGGGGGAAGGCACAATTACCATTGGCGTCCGGCAAATTGAAATCGGGAACCTGCAGAAATTCAGCACTCCCGATGCCAAACGCGGGCGCTATTTGTGCCTGTGCATCAGTGATACGGGCACAGGCATTCCGGACGAAATTAAACAAAAAATTTTCGAGCCGTTCTTTTCTACCAAGCCCAAAGGAAAGGGCACCGGCATGGGCTTGGCCATGGTTTACGGCGCCGTAAGAAACTTCGGCGGATTCATTCAGGTGCATTCGCAACTCAATCAGGGCACCACGTTTGAAATTTACCTTCCGGTCAAAGCATCGCAAAGTGCTAAGAAATTGCCGCACAGCAAACAACAGCGTCTGAAAGGAACCGAAAAAATTTTAGTAGTTGACGATGAGGAAATGGTGCGCACTTTTTGCCAAATTTCCCTTTCATCCTACGGCTACAAAGTCCGTACGGCAGAAAACGGACAAAAGGCTCTCGAAATACTCCGCCAGGAAAATAGCAATTTCGATCTGATCATACTGGATATGATTATGCCTGTCATGGGGGGCTTTCAGGTCTATCAGGCCATTCGCAAGAGTAATCCCGAAGTCAAAATTCTTATTTCGAGTGGGTTCAGCGATTCCGACAAGATAGCTTTGATAAAACAGGATCGCCGTGTTGATATTTTGTTTAAACCTTACAAGGCAGAAGAATTAGCCAAAAAAGTTCGGCACATTCTGGACAAAGCTTAAACCTTCTATCTCAACTTTCAATTGCCTTTTTATCAAAAATTTGCAGCAAGTCTAAAGCTATGATTAACAAAAAAGCCGGTGTGCTTCCCGCACACCGGCTTTTAGATTTCAGGAATCAGTAATCCTTAGAATCCTACATGCAGCGTGAACATGTTGCTGGCATCGAAGTACTGCACATTTCTCCAGGCGTAGTCAATACCAATGTTCGTGTTACCCAGCTTGTACTGCAAACCCGCACCAAG
>CAYXUS010000192.1:0-13599 GCA_964468415.1 uncultured Caldithrix sp. | reverse complement strand
CACCAATAGCCCCAGAAACCGGTGCCTCGATACGTCCCGATAAATCGGGACTACTCGGCAACCGGCACGGGAATGACGAATTGTCCGGCGGGTGGCACGCATCCTTAATTCCGTCTCTGTCTCATCCGTAACTCAAAAAAGTTCCCCACCAACAACCGTTTTCTCCTTTCCAGTCTCCTTTTCCCCCACAATTTCCAAAAAAAAATTTTCTTTACTTTTTACGCATATTTATTTGGTACCGTTTGGGATTCATCGTACAAAAACGCAAAAAATCGCCCGTAAAATCGTATGTCATGAAATCATTGCGAATAAAAATGCAACGCCGTTTTTTCTTTACGTGCATTCTGGCCAAAGACTTCCACGAGACGCTGGAAAGATTGCAAATATCTTTGTAATTTCCTTTAGCTATCCCACGAATTTACACGGAAAGGGCTCATTATGACGATCGTTTTGGACGGAAACACTTTGACCATCGAAAAATTGGTACGCATTGCCCGTCACGGTGCAAAAGTAGAACTGCATCCCGAAGCTCTGGCCCGCATTAAGGCCTGCCGGGCCATGCTGGAGAAAAAGATTGCCGCCCACGAGGTGATGTACGGCATTAACACCGGTATCGGTGAATTTTCCGAAGTGGTTTTAAGCGACGAACAAGTGGAGCAATTCCAGAAATATCTTATTTACAACCACTCGGCCGGCATTGGAGATCCGGCACCCGTGGAATACGTACGCGCGGCCATGGCCGGCCGCATTAATGTACACGCCAACGGACGTTCCGGCGTGCGGCCCGAGATCACCCTTACCCTGATTGAAATGCTCAACAAGGGCGTTACTCCGGTCGTCGCCCAAAAAGGCTCGGTCGGCGCTTCGGGCGATTTGGCTCCCATGGCGCAAATAGCTCTGCTGCTTTTGGGAGAAGGCGAAGCATACTATCAGGGCGAACGCTTGCCGGGCAAAGTGGCCATGGAACGGGCCGGAATTAAAATTCCCGGATTAAAAGCGCGTGACGGTTTGGCTACCATTAACGGTTCCAATTTGCTGACGGCCATGAGCGCCCTGCAATTGTACGACATGGAACGTTGGTTGCGTCAGGCAGAGATTGCCGCAGCCATGTCGCTGGAGGCTTTGCTGGCCAATCTAAAACCGTACGACGAACGACTGCACAAAGCCCGCGGATTTGACGGTGCCGTACGCAGTGCGCGCGCCATCCGTAAATGTCTGGAAGGCAGCGATTTGTACTCGGGCAAAATTAAACAACGCGTGCAGGACGCCTATTCCATGCGTTCCACGCCACAGGTCATCGGTGCTGCCCGTGATGCATTACGTTACGCCTGGCAGCAGGTAGAAACCGAGTTAAACGGTGTGGGTGACAACCCCGTATTTTTTGTGGAAGACGAAACCACCATTACCGGTGCCAATTTTCAGGGTACGCCTGTGGCTCTGCCCATGGACATGGTAGGTGCAGCCATTACAATGGTTAGCGTCATGTCCGAACGACGCATGAACCGTTTGAACAATCCGGCGCTTAGTGCGGGACTGCCGCCGTTCCTGACCAAAGGCGCGGGTATGTTTTCCGGCCTGATGCTCAGCCAGTACACGGCCGATCATTTGATTGTGGAACAACGCATTTTGTCCGTACCGGCTTCCATCCAATCCATTCCGGCGGCAGCCGACCAGGAAGACTTTGTTTCTATGGGCATGAATACAGCCATCAAGAACGGACAAATTCTGCAGAATGCTTACGGTGTTTTAGGCATTGAATTCATGGCGGCTGCGCAGGCGCTGGATTTCCGTAATCATCAATTCGGCAAGGGGGTGCAGGCAGCAAAAGAAGTCATTCGCAAATACGTTCCTTTTTTGGATGTGGATCGTCCGTTGTACCCGGATCACACACGCATGCAGGAACTGGTGCAATCGGGTGAAATTCTGGAACGGGTGGAAGAAACTGTCGGTAGTTTGAAATAATAACCATGCCGAAATGGAGATTGAAGAGGATCAGATATCGCGGTAGTCAACGTAATCAACAATTGCCATGATGAGTGTGCGGATGGGCGCCAATTCCAAATCGAACACTTCTTTGGCCACACCCGGTGCCCCTCCGCAGACCACCATATCGCCGATGCCGGCCCCTACATAATCGACGGCAACCCATTCGTTACCCTTGCCTTTTTCCCGGCCATCGGGCATAACCGGTTGCACCACAAACAACCGTTTCCCCACATAGGCGGGATGTTTTTCACTGGCCACAACTTTTCGCTTAACGCGTGCTAAAAACATGACTGCTCGCTGTTGTTTTATTGAACTGGCCGTTAGGCGCACACTCTGCCGTCACGAGATAGGCATCACCCCGGAACTGCTCACCCGGCTGGGATTGCGACTCGTCGCGCCGCTTTGTGCCGGTTCCGGTTCCGTTTCTCCGTGTTTATCTTCTGCAACCCGCCATGCTGCCGCCATTCCGTACCCCGAAAAATTTTCCCACAGTGCCCTCATTACACAATATCATCCACTAACTCGACGACGCTGGCGTTTACCGGAGCGAATCCGGTATCAAAAGCCTGGGCCGCATCGGTATTGGTTACAAACACAATATGATCACCCGGGGCGGCAATATTTTTGGGATCGGCCACCACCAGCGGAGCGCCTGCGTCCTGTCCGTTACTTAACACAGGCTGTACCACATACAAACGGCAACCGTGCAATTCGGGAACCTTTCGGGTCGCCCAGACCATTCCGATAACCCGTCCCAGCTTCATTTCGACTTTTTCCCTGTTCTTTTCCGGGATTCCTTTTGCAATTCTGTAATCTGAACCTCGTCGATAATTGCCATGATAACGGCATCGACCGGAGCATTTTTGGTCAGTTCCGTCATGCGGGCCGATGAACCGTATGAGATGAGAACAAAATTTCCTTCTCCGGCCTGTACCGCATCTACCGCCACATGATAGGTATTCAACGGTTGTCCGTTATGATCTACTTCTTTGCAAAGCAACAACTTTTTCCCCTCCAGATTCGGGTCTTTGGAGGTTGAAACCACGGTTCCGATTACTTTGGCAAATATCATGCTGATCCTAAACGTTTTTCGAAGTCGTCGAATTTTTACTTTTTAAATAGAGCGTTTGTCCGCCACTGCTAATGGCATCCACAATGCCAACGATGGCATTATCGGTGCACACGCCTTTGGTCATCGCCGTCATTCGGGCAGATGAGGAGGAACACAAAAGAACCACATCTCCCGGCCCGGCCTGCACCGTATCGACACATGCCGCCGTTTTAGATGTCTCGTTTAATTTCTCATCCAGGTAACGCACCACCATTATTTTTAGGCGATCTACTTTGCCTTCTTTGCGCGTGGCGACTACCTGACCGATCACTTTTCCCAATTGCATGGTTTGTCCCGTAAAATCTCGTCTCGGATCCTGAGTTTGAATAAAATACGCAGTTTTTACATGCGGCGCAATTTTTCGCAGAGAAGCAAATCGTCGTTTGCTTACAAGAAAGGCCCCGAAAACGGGGCCTTTAAATTCGGAAAAAATGAACTTTTCACGAGGTGAACAATCTCCGGCTTATTTTAGCAACAGCATCCGTTTTTGTGCTGTGTACCTTCCGGCGTGCAGACGATAAATAAACATTCCGGAACTTACTTTCTGATTTTTGTCGTTTGTGCCGTCCCAGGTTACGCGATGCACCTGTCCTGCCCTCAACATTTGATCTCTGTAAAGCGTTTTTATCTTTTGGCCGAGGGCATTAAAAATTTCCAGGGTCACCGGACTATTCTCTTTTAAGGTAAACAAAATCGTCGTCGTGGGATTAAAAGGATTGGGGTAATTGCCGATCAAGGCAAAGCTGTAAAGATTTGCCGCCTTTTCTTCCAGGCCTGCCGTCAGGTTCCCGGCCTGGACATCATCGATAGCCCAGCCCCAGGAATGGGTGGCATCATCGGCAAACAATTTAAAGCGAATGTACACTTTTGTGCCCACCGCATAATAGTTTGTCAAAGGAATGCTGTGCGCACGAAACATGGACTCATTACCATCGCTTCCGTTATTGTAAGCGGTTTCCCAATCCGAATCGTAACGGCAATCGTACGGGGTAATCAAAATATCCCAGGTATCGCCATCGGCAGAGCCCTCCACGGTTACATAATCCCAGAAATTATCGTCTCCGTAAACGCTTCCCGCATCACCCGGTTCGACAATGGCCACATCATTGTAATCCAGATGCGCCCCGTCCTGAATATTAATCGGCGTTCCCAGATACGAAATGTAGGTTGTTTTATCGGCATAGGGATGCGGCGAATGCAATGCAGGATCGGTAAAGCCGGTTACGTCTTCGATCTGCAAATCACCAAAAAAGGTGGTTGTGTAATCATCAAAATTTTCCAGCAGGGTATCTACCGCCGCGTAAATGGTGTTGCTTTTTTGCTCGCTTGTGCTGTCGGCACCGTTTTTCCAGCCCACCACATAAGCGGTTACCTCTTCCGGAGGATTCGTTTGATAAAGCCCAAACGTGTCTCTTCCCGCAGGGACGGAAAACAAACGATCGGTAAGCTGATTGTTGACAAACACCTGAACCGAATCGTAATCGTCATTGGCTGTAAAACGAATTTTTAATTGTCCGGTATTGGGATTGGGCACGGTAATGTCATGCAATGTGGGGGCCAAAGGCGGCCAGGCAGGCAACTCATCCCGATGCACCGACCATATGCCACGCCCGTGCGTTGCAGCCACAATTTCCTGATTAACGATTTTCAGACGGCGAATGCAGACCGCCGGAATGCCATTATTGGCATATTGCCACGAAGCGCCATCGTCATAAGAGATGAACAGGCCAATATCCGTTCCGATCCAGATTTCGGTCGTATCGAACGGCATGACCAGCACCGTATGTACCGGAACGTCGGGAAGGTTGTGTGTAATATCGCTCCATGTTTGTCCCAGATCGTACGTGCGGTAAATCTTTCCGTATCCCGACGAGCCGATGGTAATAAAAGCTTCGTTTTCATTGGTAGGATGGGTAGAAATACCGGTTAAATAGGCATGTGGACTTCCCGATGGCTGGGTAACCTGATGGAAGGTAAGCCCGCCGTCGGTCGAAACATTGTTGTAAATAGTTGTGCTGCCTGTCCAGACAATATTTGAATTGACCGGAGAAACGGCAATTTTTATTCTCGAATATCCGTTGTAGCTCACCGTTACATCATGCCAATTGTTTCCGCCGTCATCGGTCCACCACAATGTGTTGTCATCCCCGGCGGTGAAAAGTTTGTCGGAATTATTCGGATCCATGATCAAAGGCGTGTGGAAAATACCGCTTTGGGGCATGTTGTTGTTCACCGAGCTAAAATTGTACCCGCCGTCTGTGGATTTGTAAATACGTGTGTTGTAAAGCGTACCGTACACAACGGAGGGATCTTCTTTGTTCCAGGCACAATCAAATCCGTCGCCCCCGAGCACGCGCGACCAGGAAGAAGAAGCATCCGGCTCGTCCGGGGAACGATGTGTGCCGTTATCCTGCGTACCGCCGATAAAAGCGTTTACCGTCGGATGCCGATCGGCATCGTAATACTGCGTTACATTGTAGCCATTGTTTTTGTTTTCCCAGCTATCGCCCATGTCCGATGAAAACCACACGCCACCGTCATTTCCGGCAACCACCGAAAAATTGGTATTACCGGTTTTGATGGTAACCAGAGCGTGTTGGTCGGCATGCACATAGGGATGCTCGGTGCCCGTGTACCATTCGGTCAATTGGGTGGTCGTCATCGAGCTGCCATTTATGACCACGCGGTAAAGATTAATGCCTCCCACAATTACCACATTGGGATCCAGCGGACTCACAATCAGATCGTTGTCGTACCAGCCCTGGCCGCCCAACCAGTTGGTAGAATTCCCATAATCCACCCAGGTAATGCCTGCATCGGATGAGCGGAAAAATCCCAGCAAACCGGAATTTTCATCCACCGGAGAGGCGTAAACGATATTGGTATCGGTAGGTGAAATGGCCATTTCGATACGCCGATGGTCGGTAATTTCTTCGCTCACGTAATTCCAGGTTAATCCGCCGTCGGTCGATTTGTAAATGCCAGTGGAATACACACAAATAAACTGTGTGTCAAAACGCAAAGGATTGGCCACAATCTGCTGTACACGCTGGCCGTTGTTAAACACCTCGCTCCAGGTAGAACCGCCATCGGTGGTGCGGTACACGCCGGAATTGGTGGCAACCAGAACGGTATTCGGATCGTCGGGATCAACGATTAAACGGTTCACGTAGCGAAAATGAGAATTGGAAGCCGTGCTGGCGAGTTGTTTCCAGGTTTCTCCGCCGTCGGTAGATTGGAAGATTCCATCTCCCACGATTGCATCGATATTGTAAAAGCCTTCTCCCGTTCCGGCGTACAGAATGTCGGGTTGTGAACGGCAAATATCCATTGCGGTCACGGAAAGTACCGGCAGATCGTCCGTTTTGCAGGCCCATGTACTACCGCCATCCGTTGTCTTCCAGATGCCCCCTCCGACGGCTCCGGCCCACCAAATATCCGAATTTGTGGGATGCACCACAATAGCGCGAGTACGGCCTCCCACATTGGCCGGCCCGCGTTCGATCCAATTCAGGCTGGAAGCACGCGTTTTCTGCAGCAGGGGCATGTTCTCCAAGGCCACCTTCTGCGCCCGGAAACGATAGCTGCCCTTGTAAGAGAACCCCTGACCGATAACGGAACGCAGAGCAATTTCCTCTTCCATTGCCTGATCGGGTTTGTCCGTGGGATTGTGTTCCTTTTTGTATTCTTCTTCAAAATCCATCCGCTGGGCCAATGGGCGTTTTTCCGGATGAGAAATTTTCAGGTCCGCATCAAACGCTTCGTTTTCTACCAACGGTTTAAAAAATAAAATGAGTAGTCCGGTTAACAAAACAGCCGATAAAAACGTTAAAAATTTTTTCATACCGTATCCTTTCTTACCGGTTTGTAATTAGAACAAAACTTTTACCCGATCCATCGAAGGGGTATGTATTTAAAAAGAATGCAAAATGTCTTCCTTCGGAAACGCTTTGCCGATTAAAAATGGCGCAAAAGAACTTTGGAAACAAAAATCATTATACTCTATTCCATCGAAAACGCAGTAACCCAAGTCACAAATTCACCGTCATTCCGTATTTTGGAGAGACTGGGAAAACAGCATTTTCCGATGGGAAAGGCTAACTAATAATATCCGCCGTAACGAACTGTGCGTCGGGGACGTTTGGTAAGCTTAATATCCTGCAGGGCGCTGGCCTTAATGTTGATCTGAAAAAAGTAATAGCCGATTTCCGGTTGCCAGTTAAATGACATCTCCCAGCAGTGGAGATCCCTGTAAATATTAAAATTTTGCGCGGCAATCTTCCATTTTTGAACATCAAAAATCGCGCGCCAGCTAATTTTCCAGTTTTTGGTTAGTTGAAGGCTGGCGCCGGAGCTAACGCCCAGGTTATGGCGCCGGGAAGGGTCGGTGAGACGATTGTAGGAATAATTAAAACTGAATGAAACCGACCAGGGAATATTTATTTTCTTCGCTTGATTGATGTAGGCTTCGTCGTCTTCCATGTTCTGGTAGGGCGATTTCAGAATACCCTCGTCCGGGCGATGCACATTGGCAGAATCCTGCGGCGTTTCTTTTTTTGTTTTTTTCTTCCGAAATGTTTTTTCCGAAATGCGAAAGCTGTACGAAGTGTTCAGGTTAAGCAGGGTTGGCCATTTGTTTAGTTTGTTAATAAGGCGGTTATCCGCTCCAATTTTGTACAACGTGGAATTGGTCGAAACACTAATCGATTTGCCGTAAATTCGGGTGGCAAAATAACCGCTAATATTACCCCATTTAAATTGAGGCGCTAAAAAGTTGTAGCGGGTTGAGAAATTCGCTGTTAGCAACTGTATCTTCTTTTCTTTGCCATCTTTATCGATTACCTTACCTTCAAAATAGTTGCCGAGGCTAATGCTTAAACTTTTTCTTTTGCTTGTGGGGGTTGCCCCGTAGGGTGAGTACTTAAATTTATCGATTAGTACCGGAGTCCCGTTCGTGTCGATGCGGGTAAAATATCCATAAAAAGGCGAAGAAAAATCCGGAGTGTAGCTGAAAGACACGCTGGGATCCACTTTGTGCCGAATGTACTTTAGGGGCCCGATATTAGGAGCAAACAGTCCGTACAAAGTAGTTTTAACCGACACGCCCGTACTAAAAGTGTGCCGGGCTGCGAAGGCGCGCTTTTTTTCTAAAACAATGGTTTTGCTTGTGCTATCGTAGTGTGCCTGTGCAATTTGATCGACCCAATCTTCATTAAAATTAACCGATGGATTCACATTAATGTAGCGGAATATCTTAAGCGGTGTGGAAAAGCTCATCCGGTGGTGCACGCCTTCGCTTTGCGAACGAATGACGGTGCTGTCGTTTTGCACCACTTTTGAGCCCTTGTGAATCATTTGCGCATTGTAATTTACCCGAATGTTCTGGTACCACCTGCTTTGCGCCCCAACCTTTTTTCCCGTAAAAACTTCATAAACGGAACGACTGGGCAAAGACAAAGAAACGTTTGGTGCGGTGTAATAAATACTGCCGGTTTGCAAATTTTCATTGTGCGAGGCGCTTACCGTCAAACTGATTTGCTGTTTTCCCCAGCGTTTGTTGATAGTAAGATTGGAAGTAACATTCTGGTTTAAGCGGTCGCTCAAGTTAGGGGAAAGTTGCCGGACGAACTGTTTGTCGCTGGAAAACGATCCCCGGCCGCTAATGCGCCATCCCGGCTGGATAATTTGCTGATGGGTAAAACGCAAGCGCCAGCGTTCCACGTGGTTTCCCGTAGCCGGATCGCGGGGAAAATATTCGGCGGCAAAACTTCCTTTCAATTTGTAACGGACATTGTAGCGCATGCGTGTCCGGTAAGCCAGCCCAATTCGATCGTAAAAATCCATTAAAAACGAAGCATCAAAATAATCGTTGGGAGCCCAATAATAGCCAAAGCCGCGCAGAAAACGGCCCGTGGTTGTACCCTCTCCGTATTTGGGAATAACCAGCCCCGATTGGCGCCCGTGTTTGTTGGGGAAAATAGCAAAGGGAAACCAGGCCAGAGGAATATCGGCAATGTAAAAGGTAACCGGCCGGGCAACAATTTTGTCTTTTATTTTGATGCGAATGCGGTTGCTTTGAAAATAGTAATGCGGATGATCGATGTATTCACACGAGGTGAAAATTCCATCTTTAACCAGCAGAGTGCTGTCTGCAATACGGTAAATCTTGCTTCCGCGGTAAAATCCCGGCTGCATTTTTGTTTTGCCCATCAAAATTTTGCCGCGTTTGGTCGAAAAGTTGTATTCGATCTGATCGCCGCTCATGGGCTCCTGCCCTTTTTCGTAAAATACCGGCTTCCCGGTTATGACCGGGGTACCGTCCGATGCAAGAGAATCGGGCAGTCCCTTGGCAAAAAGTTGTTTTTTCCGCTGATTTAACCGAATGTAGGCAGACTCCAGGCGCATGTCCAGATAGCTCAATTGGGCATGCCCGATCAGTTCAATGATGTTTCCGCTGTCAGAGAGGGCAATAAAATCGGCTTTGTATTTTACCGGGCCCTGCAATTGGTTTTTACTTTTCTTTTGAAGCGCTAACGAATCGTTTTGCAATGTATCAACGGTTACTGAATCCACAAGGGATGAATCGGCAGCAAGGGGCAAAGCGTGTCGGTTCCCCAAATCCCGGGCAAATCCCCAGGCACACATCAACAAAAAAAGAATTACAATGGAAGCGGATTTCGTGTTCATTACTTCCGAGTTATCCCCTGATAGTTCATTGTGTTTTACCGATTCGGTCGTATTTTCCCTGAAAGATGCCCCTTGTTGATTTTAATGCCCGGGCATTAGCATTCGGATTTGGCCGTCTTTCTCTTTAGCGACGTTTCTTTCGGGAGCGCCGTCCTCGTTTGGGCTCCAGATTTTTGCGCAACAGGTGAGTACGATGCTCGCTGCGTCCCGGTTCGTCACTCAAATTTTCGATAAGCGCAAAGTGCACACGGCGTTTTTCAAAATCCACATCCAAAACTTTCACGCGTACCTCATCACCCAGACGAATGGTGTTCTCCGTATCGCGTCCGATCATGGAATAGGTTTGCTCGTCGTAAATGTAAAAATCGTCGGCCAATTCTTCCACCGGAATTAAACCTTCGACAAAGGTATTTTTCAATTCCACAAAAATACCGAAGGCCGTTACCCCCGAAACCAGTCCTTCGAATTCTTCGCCCAAATGCTGTTCGATAAATTCCATTTTCTTTAATTTGACCGACTCGCGTTCGGCTTCCATTGCCAAACGTTCCATCTTGGTGGCCTGTACTGCCACTTTGTGCAAATGTTTCCGCAAACCTTTGGTAGAGTTTTTACCCTTTTCGTCGGCATACAAACGCAACAAACGGTGTACCATCAAATCGGGATAGCGCCGGATGGGCGAAGTAAAATGGGTGTAATCCTTAAATCCCAACCCGAAATGCCCGATGTTTACTTCGGAATAGATGGCCTTCATCATGGAGCGCAAAGCGACTTCTTCGATAATGATCTCTTCTTTGGTGCCTTTTATCGATTCCAGCAGTTGCTGCATGTAACGCGATGAAATGCGTTTTACCGGTTTAAAGGGCACCTCCATCGCCGAAAGGAAGCCAAAGAAACGCTCCATTTTTTCTTTGTCGGGTTTTTCATGCACACGATAAATAAAGGGCAAAACCGCATTTTTGCTCGGACTTATTTTTTTGACGTGCTGGGCAACCGTCTTGTTGGCAATGAGCATAAATTCTTCAACCAGCCGGTGACTATTCAAGCGGGTTTTGGGAATAATTTCTACGGGATGCCCTTTTTCGTCCAGAGTAAATTTCACTTCCGGGGTTTCGAAATCGATCCCGCCTTTTTCAAAGCGCTTTCGGGTCAAAACTTCCCGCAGGTGATCCATATCCCGCAATATGGAAGCAAAGGGATCGTCGGCCTTGCCGTCCAGAATCGCCTGCACTTCTTCATATGTAAAACGGCGCTTGCTGTTGATGACGGAAGGAGTAATCTCATACTGTACCAGATCGGCATTGGGCGTTAATTCCATGATGCACGAGAACGTTAAACGATCGACATGCGGCTTTAGGCTGCACAGCTCGTTGGACAGGCGTTCGGGCAGCATGGGCACCACCCGATCGACCAGATACACGCTGGTTCCCCGCCGAAAAGCTTCTTTGTCCAGGATGGTATCGGGTTGCACATAGTGGCTCACATCGGCAATGTGCACACCCAAAAGCCAATTCCCGTTGGGGAGTTTTTCCAGAGAGACCGCGTCGTCAAAGTCTTTGGCATCTTCCGGATCGATCGTAAAGCACGTGATATGGCGTAAATCTTTTCTTCCCTTTAAATCGTTTTTGGTGATTTTTGCCGGAATTTGCCGGGCGGCCTCTTCCACCTTGGGTGAAAAGCGTACCGGTAAATTGTAAGAATAGGCGATGGAGATGATGTCCACACCCGGCGTATGGGCATCTCCCAAAATTTCAATGATGGTACCCTCCGGGTTATGCTGATCTTTTTCCCAGCGGTCGAAGGTGACAATTACTTTTTGGCCGTCTTTAGCCTTTAACGAATTGTCGGGATGGACTAAAATATCGCGGTACACTTTGGGATCATCTGGTACTACGTAGCTGTAATAGGGTGTTTTGTGGTAGGTTCCCACAATTTGCTTGCGGAAACGTTCCACAATGCGGCGCACAAATCCTTCCAGCCGCCGTCCGCGGCTTACTGCGTAAAGCTGCACTTCCACAATATCACGATCAAACGCCGTGTTGAGATTGGGTTGAGCCACAAAAATTTCAAAATCTTCCTTTTCCACGTTAACAAAGCCGAATCCCGCCCGTGTGGTACGCAGCTCACCCACGTAGCGTTTGGCAGTTTTCGGTAAAGTGTAATTCGTTTTTTTAACGTGCACAATCTTCTTTTCGCGAATTAATTCCTGCATGGCTTCCCGGAACAGACGATAGTCGTTTTTGCGCACATTAAGCGCATGACTAATATCTTTGCGGCTAAAAACCGCACCGGGGCTCTGCTTTAAAAATGCAATGATGTCTTTTTTAAACGATTGGATGGTTCTTTTTGTCATTCACTAACCTTTATTTTTAATATTCGATTGATCTGATTTAAATCGGGAATTACTTCCTGATTTTTGAGATCATATTGTTTACTTAAATCAACTATTTTCTCCGCCTGGGTGCCACTTAGTTCCAAAAGCACAAAATGTGGCTGTATGGCACGGGATGCAATGAGTTCGAACACACGTCGATAAAAACGCAGGCCGTCGGCTCCATCGGTCAGAGCAACGAGCGGTTCAAATTCTTTTACCTCGCTGGGTAACGATTTTATTTCGTCTTGCCGGATGTACGGCGGATTGGAAATAAAAATATCCATCTGTTTCGGAAGGCTGGCATCCCATTCAGAGAAAAAATCGTGTCGTACCAGGGTGACCCGTTCCTGCACGGCGTTTAACCGGGCGTTCTCGCCTGCCACTTCCAGCGCTTCGTCCGAGATGTCCGTGGCGTACACCTGAGTTGCAGGCCAGTGCTTTGCCAGACTCACGGCGATGCATCCTGAGCCACTGCCAATCTCGACGATTTCGACTCTGGAGCTATTGAACGCATTTTGCAGCTTTAATGTTTCCTCCACTAAAAGTTCGGTTTCAGGCCGGGGTATTAGCACATGGGAATTCACACGAAACGGCAGTCCCATAAATTCTGTTTCACCCAGAATATATTGCAGCGGTTCATGTTTGGCCCGACGTCGGACGAATTCCCGATAGGCTTCCAGTTCCGAGGAAGTCAGAGGACGCTCGAATTGAAGGTAAAGATGCACTCTATTCAAATTCAGCACTTTTCCCAGAAGCAATTCTGCATTTAAGCGTGGATTTTCAATGCCTTTGTCTTGCAGGAATTGAGAAACGGTTTTGAGCAAATCAATAATTTTCCAGGACTTTTCCATTTCCTTTTATTCTAATGTTATTTCCGTAATTTTTAAATTACGTAAGTTAATGATAATTTACAAAAAAACAAAGGTAAGGCATGATGGAGAGATTTGTTTTGACCGGCGGAATGGTGCATGGGCTGATTGAATTGTGCCACCACGAAGTGCCCCCTGCGGGGCAGGCATCCTTCCGGGATTAATGGTGCCTTCGGTAGCCGGGGTGGGAGAGAGTGAAGGGTTAAGGGTTAAGGGGAAGCGTGCCACCCGCCGGGCAATTCGTCCGTCTCTTGCCGGTTGCCGAGTAGTCCCGGCCTGCCGGGACGTATCGAGGCACCGGTTTCTGGGCTATTGGCGAGTGGCCGCCTGGCGCCTCGATACGGCTCCGCTGGCGCGGAGCCACTCGGCAACCGGCGGCCTTTTCCCCTTTCCTTTTTAATCCCGAACTGTGAAGATCATTGGCCGGGGAAAATTGAATTGTTGATTAGTTGAATCGTTGAATGGTTCAGGGGGCAGCTTCATTCTGCGCGCAGATCACGCTGATTAGCACGGAATTTCGGTGTGCTTCGGTAGCGGGGATGAGTTAAGGGTGAAGGGTGTAAGGGTTAAGGGAA
>CAYXUS010000191.1:0-3687 GCA_964468415.1 uncultured Caldithrix sp. | reverse complement strand
AAGATACCGTTTTTTTTACTTTTGAAATTCGCGGAGACAAAGCGGTGGCGCAGGTAGAAAATGTGATGTCTGGTGACTGGTACTTACAGGTGGACGCCTGTGATGCTCAGGGGAATGTGTTGTACACAGGCAACACACAGGTTACGGTAGAAGCAGGCAAAATTATCCCCGTTTATTTGCAATTGAATCCCGTAACCGGCGGACTGATTATCTACGTAAGCTGGGGGGAAGTAACAGAACAAAAATTTTTAATGATGGCCCTGACTCCGGAAAATGTATGGCACATTTTAGGTTTGGACATAAATACCAAAAAAATCATTGATTTCGGCGAGGGACGATATCCGTTCGTTATTAACAGAGATCCCAAACGAGCCGAATTTTATTTTCTGCAGGGGAATGACCTCCTGTGCAAATACAATATCATCCGGCATGAAATTACGCCGATTGCCAATCTCAATGTTAATGCAAACTTTTTATTTTATTCCAAACCGCTAAATCGTATTCTTTTCAATTACAAACAGTTTGGCGATCCGAAAAACGATTGGAATTTGGGCTCCGTCGATCTATCGGGTAATGATTTTCACACAATCATCGCCGACAGCTTTTATGAAAAATATCCGGTAACACCTTCTAACGAAGATTGGATTTATTATCATACCAACAGAGCGGGTAATGAAGCGATCTTCCGGATAAAACACGATGGCAATTTAAACGAGCCGTTCCTAACCGAAGCAAATTACCACGATGAATTTTTAGCCTTCAGCTTTGACGGCCACAAATATGTTTACACAAGAATGTCTCTGGATTCAACCTACATGTCCATTGTAGTTAAAGACAGAGCCGGTCAGATCAAAGAAATTGACGTAAGCGAAATCGGGGAACCGACCTATCCGGCCTTCACTCCGGACGGTCAACATGTGGTAGTCTCGTTAATTGTGGGCCCAACTCATAAAGACCGGCAATTGTTCGTGTGGGATCTGAATTCGAATAATCTGGAACAAATCACATTCGGACATACCTATTACTGGTATGCCCGGCCGATTTTTTGGTAAAACTTACGATTTTTGTTTTAACATTTTTTGTAAACTTTTAAGCTCATCTCTTCTAAAAAAGCGAAGAAAATAAAGCAAGGCGGGAATGGAAACAAACATTCCCGCTTTTATTATGAACCGCCCGATCGAAAACTGTGCATTTAATAGCAAAGCTCCCACAATATAAAGGGTAGTAACAAACAAAATAAGATTTAAGCGTTTCATTTCAAACGGAATGAAATAGTGCTTTTGAGAAAAATAATAATTCAAGTAAAAATACACTGCCTGTGAAACAAGCATAGCCAGAGCCGCACCCATCGATTGCCAGACAGGAATAAAAACAACGTTAAGAATAATATTAAGCACGGAAACAGCCACCACTATTTTTGCTTTCACCCCGGTTTTCTTTTCGATATTCAGGCCGATTTCGGCAATGTAACGAATACCAATAAACAGCATGGCCAACGACAGTATCGGAATAATTTTATAGGCATCCCAATAGTCTTTATTTTTAGCCAACACCATCACCAATTCCTTACCAAATAAGGAAACCCCGACCACGACTATCATCAAAACAAAAGCGAAATATGTCATTAATCTGGAATAGAACTCTCCGCTGTTCTCATCATACATTACCTTGTAGATAATCGGCGAAATAGCCAAAATAACCGATTGAATGATGAATACCTTGATCGTGTTCGAAAGCTTGTAGCCTAACGAATAAATACCCACATCATTCAATCCGCCGATAAATTTTAAGATGTAGCGATCGGCAAAAGAAAGCACTACGGTTGCCGTTGAAGAACCCATTAGCGGAAGGCTAAAAATGAGCATTTCTTTAATTACGGCCGAATCGAACTTAAATTCAAGATTTTTGTAAATATACCGCGAGAGCATCACAAAATATACGACAAAACCGATTATTAATGCTTCGTAAATTCCCTGAATACCGCGATTGAATTCAACAATAAAAATCACGGTGAACGTTAATGAAAAGACAAGCTTGACCGTATTCGAGACAGAAAACAATAGCGGTCTTTGTTGGAGTTTTAACAGCGTATTGGGTAAGTTGGCAAGAATTTGCAGGCCCGATGCGATTAGCATCAGTTTAAAGACATATCCGTACTTTTCACTATCGAACAAAAGAATGGATAATGCGTTTGTAAACGGTAAAAACAAAGCAAACATTACAAGGCTGGTTGCGGCCAAAAACACAAATAAACTAAAAAAGATTATTTTTTGTTTGTGGATGTATTCTTTGTCCCAATACCAGCGATTGAACGCCCAGTTTAATCCGAAGCCGAAAACGGAAACAAAAATTTGCATGGTCACATCAACAATGCCCAAAATTCCGTATTCGGACAATGTGAGATGCGAAGTGTACAACGGTAACAGAACAAACCCGGCCACCTTTGACGACAGGGGCCCCAAACTGTAAATTGCAGAATTCTTGGCCGCCGTTTTTAAATGTTCTTTAACACTTGCCACAAATTTTCCTTATTTGGCTACAACTCTTCGTTGCGTAACTTTTTGAGCGTTTCGTTAATTAATGTAGAAGATGTTCCTTTGGTGTATGGGAAATAAACAATGCGTACCCCCACCTCTTTAAATTGGCGTTCGAAATCTTCCCATTTCGGAGTATTGTACCAGTCATCTCCGACAAACATGATATCAAACTTCAATTTTTTCCACATCTCAAATTTATTCATGTCCTCCTGGGGGATCACTGCATCCACCACATCAATATGCCGAACAATTTCCATGCGCTCATGAAAAGGTATGACTGCTCTTTTATTTTTGTAGGCTACCAGTTCATCTGTGGATACACCGACAATTAACTTATCGCAAAGGGCTTTGGCATTTCTCAGTAAATTCAAATGCCCGATATGAAAAAGATCGAAAACCCCGGTTGTGTACCCGATAACCAAATTAGACATTTTCTACCTCCGTTTTTAATAATTTTAGATTGTAATCAAACCAGGCATCATACGGCCTTTGCCCGTCCTTCAATTCCATAAAAATTTGCTCTAACGGAACGGGAAAACCAACCTTTTTACGCTCGATAATTTCTTTCGGAATTAATTCCCTGAACAATCTTTTTAAAGGTTCTTTAAAAGAACTGCCCATTTTCCATTCGAACGGAACCCCGGCAAGTCGCTCCACCAGGCGATGATCGACAAACGGCACCCGGGCTTCCACACTGTTGAACATGGTCGAATTGTCCACACGCCGCAAAAGACCGTGCAAATGAACCGTTTGAAAATAATAACCGACCTTTTGTTCAACCGTACCCTCGGGAACATTTTCCAGAGCAAAAGCTATTACTTCATCATCCCTTTCAGAGCCATAACAATAATAGCGATCAAATCCTTCTATGGTTAATTCTTTTGCCTGATGTGCCCAACGAAAAATTCGATCGTATCCCCAGAACAATTCATCGGCGCCTTCTCCGGACAAGACAACCGTGTTTTCTTTTTTAACCTCTTTGGTCATCAAATACAACAAGACTTCATTAGGAACCGACAGCGGCTCTTTTCTTTTTCGCACCATCCACTCGGTAGTCCTCAAAAACTGATCTTTATCCACAAGCACTTCGTGATGTACGGAGGTTAAGTTTTTCGCGGCCAAACGTCCCCATTCAAATTCATTCATCTCC